>JBFIGM010000026.1:0-17729 GCA_041602315.1 Methylophilaceae bacterium
ATTTCTAATCGAGATATTGAATCCCTTTTGACAATTTTAGACAAGCTCGGAAAGTCGATAAATGCTGATTGTAAATTTACACAGTAACAATAATATTCAAATGTAAGGGATGGCCTTATTTTACGTAAATAAGTTCACGTCAGCTGCTTTCATAGAAATCATCAATATATGACTAGAAAGTTTTTACTAAATCCTTTTGAAGAGGCAACACGCCAGTCATTAGAGCAAGGTAATTGGATGGTTGCGACGGTAGATCCTCGTATGAGCTGGCCTACACAGCGGCAAGTTATTACGTTTAACCAAAAGGAGTTTGTTCTATTTCCAGACTCTGCCGACGCAGATCAAACTTCTGCAGTAGCACTAAGAGCGGATCGTTATGGGCTGACATCTGAAGAAGCTCGTCGTGAAATTATGCGTTTTTGCAGTGCACTTTCGTGGACTGAAGAGAGTGGAATATCAATTATTGCCTGGGGAGGAGGCAATCTACCAAGACCAATTGGGGTCCGCAGAGGGAGTATGATTACTAATTTCTTGGAAGTTGGTGAAATGCCCACAATCAGCTCTGAGGACGAGTGGGCAGTAATTGCATTTTACAGAGAGGGCATATCACTCGACAATCCATTTTATAGTTTTTTATCACTTTTTAAAGTGATTGGAGCACTTCTCCCTAACGGTAAAAAGCGTGAGGAATGGATTGAAGGTGCTTTAGATCGAATTGATAATTATCAAGCCAAAAAGAGACGTGATGAACTTATGTCTCAAAATGTCGATGCCAGCGCATATCTCTGGGATGAGTGTCGAAATGCTATTGCTCATGCTGATAGAAAACCTTATGTGAACCCAGATGAACTTGATGACCACTACAGATTAACAAAAGATCTTCCATTACTTAGAAATATTGCTGAGCTAGCTATTGAAGAAATGACAAGCCTTAAAAGATCACATACTCTATGGCGTGAGCACCTTTATGAATTAGCAGGATTCAAGAAATTGCTTCCGGAAGAAGTAATCAATAATTTGAAAAAATCAGTCCCTATACCAGAAGATACCACAATTGAAATTCCAGAAAGATACACAGTAGTAGCTCGTCGAAAAGCGGAGGCTTACTCATTTGAAAATATGAAGCCTGAAAATATAGGACAAATCGAAGGAGGTATGGTGTTTAACCTAGTCTCTGAAGATAATGCAATTCGAATCAGAACGTTTCTTTCTTTTGTAGACGAGAGATTAATTTTTGATCCAATTAATGGGATTGGATTTACACCAAACCGCAACAATAAATCTTATATTCGACACGAGTTAAATGTCCTTCAATTTTCATTGTGTATACTGAGCAATGGGCACTTGGAAATTTGGGATCAGGATAGAGAAATAATTCTAGGCCAGTCAGAAACATTTATTCCAAAGAATTGCTTTGTAAATTGTGAGTATTTTGATACAGAGATTGCAACACTACAAAATTTGCTCAATTATTATAACTGAACATAATTTACTTTTCAGATAAAATCTTTACTAAAAATAAGTTAAATTTGAGGGGTAAATTATTCTAAAGTTATACTTAAATTAATGCTATTTTGTATAGATCAATCCCTAGTTGATGATGTAATGCAATTGCCTCTGGTAATAGACAGCCCAAGATTAGAGTTGCTTTTTTTGTTATTGCCTTCTATTGGTATCACCAGAAAAGTTTCGAAATTATAAATTCTTCTAATTTATGGGAAGTTCATAAATGTGTATTAAAACCTATTCATTTATTCTCTTGATGCGGATGAAAATCAATGATAAAGTTAGATTGTGAAACTGACCTTAAAAATTTTACTAGTTTTATTTATGATGCAGTCCATATGGGCCGTTGCTGCTCAATATTGTCAGCACGAACAAAATCCAAAAGTTAATCATCTTGGTCATCACACACATAAGCATGACACTCAAAATGAGGATAATTCTAAATCAACGAGTGATAAAAGTTCAAGTGACAGTTCTAAGTTATTTGCAGATACTGATTGCCCTTATTGCCACCTTGGCAGTATCAAATCAATGATTGCTAATTTGTTTGCATTTGATGCAAACGTTGAGCATATTGTGATGATTGATATTTATGATAATTACCCTGAAATAATTCCTCTCCAACCAGAACGTCCTAACTGGGTTCTTGCTGTTTAATTCAGCGAGAATTGCATTTTTATAATAGCTTTTCTGTAGCAAATATCATTTTCTCGCTGAATTCTTACCTAATTTTCAGGAGAATTATATGCGTGTATGTTATTTGTTTTTATTATTTTTATTATTATCAAACCCAGTATGGTCTGCTTATAAAACCAGCCTGCAAGATGTCGAAAATCAAAGTTTAAAAGAGCTATCACTTTCGGATTCGTTAGAATTAGCAATGATGTCAAACCCTGACATTGCAGTGGCGATTCGCGAAAGAGAGGCTTTAGCGGGAACAAAAGTACAGGCTGCAACGCGACCTAATCCCTATGTTTCAACATTAATTCAAGACACTCGAAGTGCTACAAGGCAAACTACTCTTCAATTCAATCAAGAAGTTGAGCTAGGGGGAAAGCGTTCTGCCAGAATGGAAGCAGCAGATGCACTCTACATTAAAGCAGATGCTGAACTACTAACTAAAACAGCTGAAATCCACGCTAACGTAATCGCGGCATTTTACGAAGTGCTAGTTGCTCAAGAGAGAGTCACACTTGCAAAATCATCCGTAGAAATAGCCGATCTGGCACTTGATGCAGCATCTAAGCGTGTTATAGCTGGTAAAAGTTCACCCGTCGAACAAACCAAATCATCTGTTGCTGCCGCTACAGCGAGTATTGAGTTAGTACAAGCTAAGATGCAATTAAACAATAGTCGCAATCGTTTAAGTGCATTATGGGGTGATAACGCACCTAGTTTTGAACGTGTATCGGGTAAAGTTGCTAATATTCCTGAGGTCGCCTCTCTTGATGAGTTGCATGATTTGATAGATGTTTCACCTGCAATTAAATTAGCGAAATTTGAAATTAATGCAAGAGCTGCTTTGACAGATGTTGAGCGTAGCAAAGCGGTACAAAATATCACTATCAGTGCAGGGATAGTTAATAATCAAGAAATAGGACTTAATCAGGCTTTATTAGGATTGTCCATTCCCATACCATTATTTGATCGAAATCAAGGAAATATTCAAGAAGCTGTTAGCAGACAATATAAAGCTAAAGATGAATTAATCGCTATAAAAAATAGAATTCAAACAAATCTTACTACTCAATATGCTAGGTTAAGTGCTGCAAGAAAAGCAACTACAGCACTTCAAAATGACGTTCTACCCAATGCACAAAATGCATTTGATTCAGCTAACAGAGGTTTTAGTCTGGGTAAGTTCAATTTTTTGGATGTGCTGGATGCACAACGCACACTATATCAAGCCAAATCTCAGTATATCAACGCACTTCTGGAAGCACATCAGTCAATTGCTGAAATAGAACGAACTCTTGGTGACATTGTTGAGCACCGAGTAACTAAGCCATAAGGATAATAACTATGAAAATGAGTTTCGATAAAAGCAGCAAAAAAAATGGACAAATGATTGTAATCATTTTGGTCATTATCGTCAGTGTCATATTAGGCGGATTGATATTAAAAACGGAAAAGCCTAAGGCTATGTCAGAAGAGCATGAAGAGCACTCCAATGATGAAAGTCTTTCAGATTATGACAAGAACAAACACGAGGAGGCAGTTGGATTAGATAATGCCGCTGTTCAAGCGCACGAACAGATTCATGATGCTCAACCACAAGAGTTGTTAAAAGGTCCTCATGGTGGGAAACTTTTTGTGAAAGATGACTATGAATTAGAGATTACAATATTTGAAGAGGAAACAACTCCAGAATTTAGGATTTACACCTATTTAAATGGCAAAGCTTTGGATCCAGTATTATCAAAAGTTAATTTAGAACTACAACGTTTAGGAAGAAAACCAGAAAATTTTAGTTTTTTTAAAGAGAAGGATTATTTAAAAAGCAATACCCCAGTAAATGAGCCTCATTCGTTTGTTGTAAGTATCAATGTTTTATACGACAAAGAAAAACATACTTTTTCTTACGAACAAGTTGAGGATAGAGTTTCAATGTCGGAGAAACAACTTAGGTTGAATGGTGTTGAAGTGTTAACTGCAGGGCCAGTAAAAATTAGAAGCACATTAAAACTGCAAGGAGAAATTAAGCTAAATGCTGATAACACTGTGCAGATAGTTTCGAGGGTAGGTGGCATTGTTGAAAATGTCAGTGTGAATGCTGGAGACAAAGTACTCAAAGGTCAAGTTTTAGCAACAGTATCAAGTCAAATGATTGCCGACATACGAAGTGATTTGTTAGCTGCAAAAAAAAGAGTTGATTTGGCAAGTAAAACTTATGAACGAGAGAAGCAGCTTTGGGAAGAAAAAATCTCTGCTCAGCAAGACTTCTTGCAAGCTGAAAATGATTTACATGAAGCGGAAATTAATGCAAATCGCATCAGACAAAAACTTCGAGCATTAGGGACAAATATAAATGGTGCTGGTCAAGCAACTTATGAGATACGTTCGCCAATTAATGGAGTTGTCACATTAAAAAATGTCAGTCAAGGTCAGGTTGTGAGCGAAATAGATAGGCTTTTTGAAGTGTCTGATTTGAAAACCGTGTGGGCTGAAATATCGATTTATGCTAAAGATATTAATTCCGTAGAAACGGGTCAAGAAGTAACCATTAAGGCATCTGCCTTCGATGCCAGGGCCAAAGGTATTATTTCTTATGTAGGGTCATTAGTTGGGGAGCAATCAAGAACAGCGATGGCTAGGGTCATACTCGATAACCCAGATAATACATGGCGTCCTGGATTGCCTGTCAATATTGAGATCTCAACGAATGAAATAGATGTTCCTATAGCCGTTTCTGTTGAAGGGATTCAATCGCTGAATGAAGAGAAGGTGGTCTTTGGCCGATACGGCAACTATTTTGAGGCTAGACCAGTGACGCTAGGTAGAGGAGATGACAAATATGTCGAGGTGTTAGAAGGACTAAATGCTGGGGAAAAGTATGCGGCAGGAAACAGCTATTTAATAAAGGCTGATATTGGTAAAGCAGGAGCAAGTCATGATCATTAATAAGATGAATGTTGAATCTGCTGATAATCCAAAGGAGCTTTTATATGTTTGAAAAAATCATTCGATTTGCAATCGATCAACGATGGTTAACCCTATTGATGGTACTTGCTATTGCTGTATTAGGCATATTCAGCTACCAAAAACTACCTATTGATGCCGTTCCTGATATTACAAATGTACAAGTTCAAGTTAATACCTCAGCACCTGGTTATGCACCACTAGAGACTGAGCAGCGCATCACATATCCGATAGAAACAATTATGGCCGGATTGCCTCAGTTAGAGCAAACGAGATCTATTTCTCGATACGGTCTATCCCAGGTGACAGTTATTTTTGAAGAAGGAACAGACATCTTTTTTGCTAGGCAGTTAGTCAGTGAGCGTATTCAGCAGGCTAAAGAAAGATTACCAAGCGGCATTCTTCCAGAAATGGGCCCAACCTCAACTGGTTTAGGTGAAATTTTCATGTGGACAGTGGAAGCAAAAGAAGGTGCACTTAAACCTGACAAAACACCTTATACCCCAATGGATTTAAGGGAAGTGCAAGATTGGATTATTAAGCCACAGTTGCGAAATGTGCCAGGAGTAAATGAAGTAAATACAATAGGGGGTAATGTTAAACAATATCAAGTTGCACCTTTATCAGAAAAGTTATTTGCTTATGGCCTTTCGTTAAATGACTTGGTGAGTGCGCTTGAAAAAAATAATGCCAATATTGGAGCCGGCTTTATTGAAAAATCAGGGGAGCAATATTTGATTCGCATACCTGGACAGGTAAAGGATTTAACTGATATTGGAAATATAGTGGTGAGTGTTAAGAATGAGATTCCAATTCGTATTTCTGATGTAGCAGAAGTGGTGATTGGAAGTGAAGCACGAAGTGGAGCGGCAACAGAAAATGGTCAAGAGGTTGTTCTAGGTACCGTTTTTATGCTAACAGGGGCAAATAGTCGCGATGTATCCGCAGCGGTTGAAAAGAAACTGGTGGAGATAAATAAAACTTTACCTTCAGGCGTCATTGCCAAAACTGTTTATAACAGAACAATTCTAATTGATAAGGCGATTAACACCGTTAAGAAAAATTTATCAGAGGGTGCGCTGTTAGTCATTGCAATTCTGTTTGTTTTTTTGGGCAACATGCGTGCAGCAATGATTACGATGCTAGTTATCCCTTTGTCCATGTTATTTACATTCACGGGTATGGCCGTTACGAAAGTTAGTGCGAATCTTATGAGTTTAGGGGCGTTAGATTTTGGCATTATCATAGATGGTGCGGTTGTAATTGTAGAAAATTGTATGCGAAGGCTATCACACTCGCAAATAAGCTTAGGTAGACAACTTTCACGGTCTGAACGTTTTTCAGAAGTGTTTAAAGCAGCCAAGGAAGCAAGAAAGCCATTGATATATGGGCAACTCATTATTATGGCCGTGTACATACCTATATTTGCATTAACAGGTGTTGAGGGCAAAATGTTTCATCCAATGGCTTTAACTGTAGTGATAGCACTAATAGGAGCGATGCTATTCTCTGTCACGTTTATTCCAGCTGCAGTTGCCATCTTTATCAATGGAAAAGTTGAGGAAAAGGAGCAGTATTTGATTCGTTTGGCAAAGCGTGGTTACCAACCTATTTACAAAATAGTGATGGATAACAAACCGTTGGTGCTGACATTAGCGGTTGCTTCCGTCGTATTAAGCGGCTTACTAACAACGCGCATGGGAAGCGAATTTGTGCCCAGCTTAAATGAAGGGGACATTGCATTACATGCCTTGCGTATCCCAGGCACAAGCCTTTCTCAAGCTATAGAGATGCAAAAAGAGTTAGAACATACTGTTAAGTTGTTTCCTCAGGTAGACACTATATTTGCCAAAATCGGTACTGCAGAAGTAGCCTCTGATCCAATGCCCCCTAATGTAGCAGATAATTTTGTGATGCTTAAACCAAAATCAGAATGGCCTGATCCCAGCTTGAGCAAAAGTGATTTAACCGCACAAATACAAAAGGCAGTTAATGCCGTTCCAGGCAATAACTATGAGTTTACGCAACCAATTCAGATGCGTTTCAATGAACTAATCTCAGGGGTACGCAGTGATATTGCAGTCAAAATCTTTGGCGATGATATGGATATAATGAATAACAAAGCGAAGGAAATTTCTGATGTATTGTCAAAAATTCAAGGTGGGGAAGATATTAAGGTTGAACAGACCACTGGGTTACCTATACTTACCGTCAACATCAACCGCCAAAAGATTGCAAGGCTTGGTGTTAATGTTTCTGAAGTGCAAGATGCTGTTGCTATTGCAATGAACGGTAAAGAGGCAGGTACCGTTTTTCAAGGTGACCGTAGATTTGACATTGTGGTTAGATTGTCAGAAAAATTAAGAACAGATATGGATAGTTTTAAACGCTTACCTATCAAAATTTTAAATGGTAGTGATACACCTGTTTATTTACAACTCGGTGAAGTTGCTACTATAGACATCGCGCCAGGACCCAACCAATTTAGCCGTGAAAATGGCAAGCGAAATGTAGTTGTGACAGCAAATGTTAGAGATCGCGATATTGGCTCTTACGTTGCAGAAGCTCAACAGCTTGTTCAAAAAGAAGTAAAAATACCAGCAGGGTATTGGCTTAATTGGGGTGGCACTTTTGAACAACTTCAATCAGCAAGTCAGCGTTTGCAGATAGTAGTGCCAGTTGCACTTTTAATTGTGTTCATATTGCTATATATGATGTTCAATAATTTGAAAGATGGCTTAATTGTATTTACTGGGATTCCATTTGCTTTAACTGGCGGTGTTCTTGCGTTATATTTGCGAGATATTCCGCTTTCCATATCAGCTGGCGTAGGATTTATTGCATTATCTGGTGTTGCAGTTTTAAATGGTCTAGTGATGATTACCTTCATTAAAGGACTTATAGCTGAAGGTAAACCCTTAGAAGAGGCGATTCGGGAAGGTAGTATGAATCGATTACGACCTATTTTAATCACTGCAATGGTGGCATCACTAGGCTTTTTGCCTATGGCTATTGCCACTGGCACAGGAGCTGAGGTACAACGTCCGCTTGCCACGGTAGTCATCGGTGGTATTTTGTCATCCACCATGTTGACTTTGCTTGTATTACCTTTGTTGTACCAATTAGTGAACCAGCCGAAATTCGAAAAAAGCTCAACATAATGGTTAATGAGGGTAAGCCAATGGGAGCAACACTGAACCAAGTATCACGAAGTACGCAAAATGAAAGAGAACTATGGGCTACTTTTGAATTAACTATGACCTTTCTCATTGCCGAGGCTAGTATTAAAGATCTTTGCGCAACTATCAGAAGCAGCGTATATGTGCACAAATTGCGTTAATGTATATGAAAAGTGCTCACATTTTTATTCTTTCAATCTTAACGCTAACGAAGTTTGCAGAGGCAAATGAAAATATTACATTTGAAAAATTGAAGATTGGTGGCTTTTCTAGTGCAGCAATTACATTACATCGCGATGCAAAAGCAGAGGCTGCTATAAATGAATTAAGCCTTCTAGTTTCTTGGAATAACCAAAGTAGACTCAGTTTTTTTAGTGAGTTAGAAATTGAGAGACCTCTGGCGTGGAATGATAATAAACGCTATAACCGCGAAGAAAGCAAACTCGATATAGAGCGGCTTTATATTGATTACAACCTATCTGAGAAAGCTAATTTCAGGTTTGGTCGATTCCTTACTCCTAATAGCCGTTGGAACTTATTACGAGCTCCTCCATTAGTGTGGACAAATTCAAGGCCATTGGCTACTAGCCGATTATTTCCTATAGCTACAAATGGAATTACATTACATGGAGTTTTACCTTTTAAAGATGCGGCTTTTGAATATAGATTATTTACAGAGTTGCTAGAAGATCAACAGCAAGATAATAATGAACTACAATTTGAACATGTTAGAGGTGCTAGATTTAGTATTAAAAATGATTCAGACGTAGGTATTTCTCTACTTTCTTTTAGCGAGCGAGGTTCTTTTGAAAGCGCATCAGGAACCAGTTATCGTATGTTGGGAATAGATTTTGTTACTACTTTAAGTGAAATAGAAATAAGTGGAGAACTGTTTCAACGTATCACATCTAAAGGGAAAGAGGGCGGAAGTGGTGCGTATATTCAAACAGCGATTCCTATTAAAAATAATTGGTATTGGATTTCAAGGTTGGAGACACTCAATCGTCCAAATGAAGGTTCCTTTGAACGTTGGCTTATCGGAGTGACACTACGTGTAACCCCAACACAACTAATGAAATTAGAATTTACAGGTGGAAGCGGTGATCAACCAGATGCACCTAGAGGTTTTACTGCTTCCTATGCATTATTTTTTTAATATAAAGTATTTTATTTTGGAGGTTATATGGCAAAAGATTATTGTGGTTCAAATTCTCAAAAATTATTGAATATAGGGACTAAAAAAGTGGGAAAATCATGAGTGATGCGTCTAAATCTCAGTCAGGACCTTCACAAGCAATTTTCATCATCGACAACATGGACTGCCCGACTGAAGAGGCGTTAATTCGCAACAAGTTATCAACGATTGATGGTATTACCTTGCTAGATTTCAATCTAATGCAGCGTAAACTGACAGTAACTCATACTTTAGGTAAATCTGACACTATTCAGCAGGCGTTGATTGATATTGATATGAGGGCAGTTCCATTGGTAGAAACGGCAGTGCAAGAACCTAAAGTAAACTCATACAAGAAATGGTGGTTATTAGGCCTTGGTGGCATTGCGGCAATTCTAGCTGAAGTGATTGTATGGACTGGCGGAGCAGAGCAGTCTTGGCCTGTCGTGGTTTTGTCATTTTTTGCTATTGCAGTGAGCGGTACAGGCACTTATAAAAAAGGTTGGATTGCCTTAAAAAACCTCAATCTAAATATCAATGCATTGATGTCAATTGCAGTGACAGGTGCAGTTTTGATTGGGCAGTGGCCAGAGGCGGCGATGGTCATGGTGCTGTTTACCTTGGCTGAAATGATTGAAGCAATGTCACTGGATCGTGCACGCAACGCTATTCGTGGCTTAATGGAAATGACGCCTGATAAGGCAAATATTTTACAAGCTGATGGTACTTGGCAAGAAGTAGATGCTGCAACCATCGCCATTGGCATGATTGCCCGTGTAGCACCTGGTGAGCGTATTCCATTGGATGGCGAACTCACAAAGGGGCAGTCTGCAGTCAATCAGTCGCCGATTACGGGGGAAAGTATCCCTGTTGCTAAATCGATAGGAGATAAGGTCTTTGCTGGCACCATTAATGAAACTGGCTCTTTTGAGTATCGTATCACCGCAGAACAAACAGATTCAACATTATCACGCATCATCCGTGCAATAGAAGATGCACAAGGAAGTCGCGCTCCCACACAACGTTTCGTAGATGGTTTTGCGAAGGTTTACACGCCTATCGTGTTTATTGTGGCCATTGGAATTGCAGTCCTTCCTCCGCTTTTCTTTGGACTGGCATGGATGCCATGGGTTTATAAAGCGTTGGTGCTATTAGTTATTGCTTGTCCATGCGCCTTAGTAGTGTCAACACCAGTCACCGTAGTGAGTGGTCTCGCAGCTGCTGCAAAAGCTGGGATTCTAATTAAAGGTGGCGTTTATCTAGAAGAAGGTCGTAAACTCAAATCACTAGCATTGGATAAAACAGGCACGATTACACAAGGTAAGCCAGTTGTAACCGATATAGTGGTTTTGAGTGGTAAACAGAAGATTGCATTATCGTTAGCCGCCACGCTAGCTGAACGCTCTGACCATCCAGTGTCCACAGCCGTCAGTAAGTACTGGGAAGCACTGCAAGATGCTACGGTACTAGGTGATGTTGCTGATTTCGAGGCAATCACTGGGCGCGGCGTTAAAGGTCGTATTAACAATCAGTGGTATTACTTGGGTAACCATCGTTTGGTAGAAGAGTTAGGCATTTGTAATGAAGAGACCGAAGCAACTTTAAGTAAACTGGAAGCCGAAGGTAAAACAGCTATCGTCGTTTGCAGTGAAACGGCACCACTCATTGTTATTGCAGTTGCCGATACGGTACGTGAAACGAGTCGTCAAGCCATTGTTGAGATACATGAGTTAGGTATTCGTACCTTAATGCTGACTGGTGATAATGACCTCACAGCTAAAGCAATTGCCAAAAATGTTGGGATTGATGATGCCAGAGGCAACTTGCTACCTGAGGACAAGCTCTCTGTCATTACTGATGAACTAAGCAAGTATAGCAATGTAGGGATGGTAGGCGACGGTATCAACGATGCGCCTGCGTTAGCTAAATCTAGTATCGGTTTTGCTATGGGTGCAGCTGGTACTGATACTGCATTAGAGACTGCGGATGTAGCATTGATGGATGATGATTTACGCAAAATTCCACAGTTCATCAAGTTAAGCATTAAAGCAGCTAAAATTTTGAAGCAAAATATTATTATTGCCTTAAGTATTAAGGCTATATTCTTAGTTATGGCTTTTATGGGTATTGCAACACTTTGGATGGCAGTTTTTGCTGATATGGGCGCAAGTTTAATTGTAATATTTAATGGATTGCGTCTCTTACGACATAGTAAAACGATGTGATTGAGCATCTAAAAATGTTAAATAAAGGAACTTTAGCTACGTTGGGCTCTGCATTGCTATTTGGAGCAGGAACACCAATTGCAAAAATACTACTCACGCATTTGAGCCAATGGTTACTTGCATGATTATTGGAGTGTTAACTTTTTGTTTTAGTTGGGCAGATTTTTTTATTGTATCTAAAAGTGGTACATAGCTCGATAGTAAGACAGAATTGATTGGCGGAATTATACTTAATAGACATCAAAATATTATTGGTATGACTGTCTGAATTGTCCCCAAATGAATTGTTCGTATAAATCCCCAAATCGTCTATTAAGATAATTTGTCAAAAGAATTGTGTACTTGGTTTATCTCAATAGAAATATGAACTAATTCTTCATGGATGCGTAGCTGGTTTTTAAAATATTCAGGTGACATTCCCGCATCAGTTACTAAACTAAGAATGCAGGCATATTTGCCTTTACCAACCCGCCAAACATGTAAATCACTAATCTGAGCTTTTATAGGTGATTCAGAAATTACTTCACGAATTTCTTCAACTACAGGCACAGTCATCTCAGCATCTAATAGCACACGTCCAGTATCTCTTAATAGACCATAAGCCCAGATAGACACCAAAACAGCGCCAACTAATCCCATAACAGGATCTAACCAGTTTGCACCCCAAAATTTGCCTCCGAACAAAGCGATGATTGCCAAAACGGAAGTTGCTGCATCTGTGAGCACATGAATATAAGCCGAACGTAGATTTAAGTCATGGTGATCATGTCCATGATCGTGGTGATGTCCATGGTCATGATGGTGCCCACCCTTGAGTAACCATGCTGAAGCAATATTTACTAGTAGGCCAATGATTGCTATAGAAATGGCTTGGTTATATTGGATGGAACTGGGTGAAATCAACCTTTCAATCGACTGAAAGACCATTAATCCTGCCACCATGACTAAAAAAATCGCACTGGTATATCCACCCAGCACTTCAATTTTCCAAGTGCCAAATGAGAAGCGCGGGTCATGAGCATATTTTCGTGCACATACATATGCAAGCACTGACAATCCAAGGGCTACCGTATGCGAACTCATATGCCAGCCATCAGCCAATAGCGCCATGGAGTTGTAATACCAGCCACCACCTATCTCTAAAAACATCATTGTAGCGGTTAAGAGAGCTACTCGTAGAGTATTTTTTTCAGCTAGTGGATTGCCCTCGTCAAATTTATGAGAGTGTTTAAGAGTTTCAATGGAAATTAGTTGTGTCATGATTGTACTTAGAAAACTATTTATATTATAGTATACCCCAGTATACATCCAAAAATAAAATGGAGTAAATAAACATGTCGCATGTTTCTAAAAATAAAAAACAGCTATTGACTCGTATAAGACGAATTAAAGGTCAAGCAGAAGCTATGGAAAAGGCATTAAATAAAGGTGTGGATTGTGCTGCGATAATGCAGCAAGTTGCATCTATACGTGGAGCTGTAAATGGTCTTATGACTGAAGTGCTCGAAGAACATATCAGAGAGCATTTTGGAGTGCAGGATATAGAGCCCAATAAGCGTCAAGAAGATATTGAGCAAGTGGTCGCCGCTATACGGTCTTATTTGAAATAAAACTTAAAATTCTATTAAATGACTGAAGATACAAATTTTAGAAGTTGGTAATCATAAACTCATAATTTAAAATTGACTTGCTAGAACTAATTCAGGGTGATAATGTCACCATACATATGAAATTTTTCCGCTTAATTGCTGTGATGTTAATTTTAGTGTTGGCTTCAACCCCAACTCTAGCAGCTATTTGCGCAACTTCCTGTGCATCTGAGTCAGCTATGACCTCTTTAAGTTCTAGTGATATGTCTGAAATGCAGCATTGCCATGAAGATTCAAAGGGTACTCATACAAACAAACCTTCTACTGAGCATAAGTCCTGTGCTATGGGTGCAACTTGTCATTTCACGCAAGTAATATCAGAACTTGATTCGTTATCTAGATTTGTTTTTCTAGACTTAACCAGTGAGTCTTTCCCTAAATTTGTGCCTCAAGAAAAATCAATAGATTTATCCCCGCCGTTAAAACCTCCTGCTTGATTTGAAGTTATAGGGCCTCATTACGTCCTAAATTATCATTTTAAGTATTTGGAGAACACTCATGTCCGACATTAGATTGGTTTTTAAGCCAATAATTATGTGCCTGTTGGTTGGCATAGCACTGATAATAGCATTTTCTGTAAAAGCAGAAGAGCCGCTGTCATTAGCTGAAACCATTCAACTGGCTACACAAAATCAACCTTTATTACAATCACTGAAAGATGCAGCTACTTCCTCGCGTGAAGCCGCCATTGCAGAGGCGCAACTGCCAGATCCAAAGTTTAAGATTGGGGCGATTAATTTACCAGTAACAACTAGTGATGCTTTGAATTTTAATCGAGATATGATGACTATGGCTACGGTTGGAATCTCACAAGATGTCACTCCATTTAAAAAACGTGAAGCTGAATCAAATCGCACATATGCAGAGGCGGATCAGTTCTATACAGAACAAATAGCAACAGCGAGATTAATCGAGCGAGATGTTGCTTTAGCTTGGTTTGACGTCTATGAAGCGCAACGAAAAACAGAGCTTTATCAGCGTTTAATTGATGACATGACGGCAGAGCGAAATGTACTTGCAGCCAGCTTCAGTTCTGGTAATGCAAAAACTAGCGAAGTGTTATTGATTGACACTAATATATCCTTAACCAAAGAAAAATCCATCTTTGCTCAACGTGATGAGCGTAAAGCACGCGCAGCTTTGGCTCGATGGATCGGTGAGTCTGCATCTCGTTCAATTTCAACAGAGCTTCCAATAATTAATAGTAATTTAGAAGATGGTTCTGCCCAAAAAAAAATTGAAAAACACCCGCTACTAATAAATGCATTCCAGTCTGAAAAAGTTGCGCAATATGAGGTAGATATTGCACAAGCAAATCTTGAGCGTAATTGGGGATGGGAAGTTGGTTATGGTAAACGCTTTAATGATCGAAGTGACATGCTTAGTTTTCAGGTTTCAATTGATCTTCAATTAGACCGTGCCAATCGTCAAGATAGGAGAACTGCAGAAAAGCTTTTATTAGTGGAAAAGGCTCGCAAACTTACGGAGGATAGAAGACGAGAATTGTTAGCAGAACTTGAAAGTGCGATGGCAGATGCAGAAGCTGCTGAGGCTCTTGAAAGAGAAAACAGAACAAAACTTATTCCTAATGCAAACGCTAAATTAAGCATCGCGCAAGCAGGTTACAAGGCAGGTTTGCAAACAATTGCAGATGTGTGGCAAGCACGAAGAAGTGTGATTGATATTGAATTAGACAGATTAAGTATTGTGACAGATAAACAACGGGCTGCAGTCAAAATTGGGTACTTCCTAAACAACAATCAGCTGTTTAAATAAATTTAAAGGAATCATCATGAAAATGAAACTATTTTTAATATTGACCGTATCACTAGCAGTGATATTGGGTTGCTCTAAACAAGATAACCAAGCAATGACAGAGGCTCAGATAGAGAACATACCAGTTACAGGAAAGGTGATTGAAATTAAGCCCTCTGAAACTGAAGTGAAATCAAAAAAGATGCTTCCGAATGAAATTACAACTGAAGATTCAACAACTGCCATTGAACAAGATGAAAGTGATAAAAAAGTCACCTTTTGGTTCGACCCGATGGTTGAAGGAAGGCGTTTCAGCAAATCTGGCCAATCTCCTTTTATGGATATGCAGTTAGTGCCTCATTATGCAGAAGATACTAATGTAGAAAGCAAACCATGAAACGATCAATTGTAGTTCTAACAGCTATATTATTAGTATTAGCTTTAATCCTTGGTTGGTTTTTTGGGCAAAAAAATATGCAGCAGACTTTGTCAGAAAATTCATTAAATGGAGATTCAGACAATATGAAAGTGGTAGAGGTGAATGGAGTTGTGCAAGATGAGACTGGTAAATCGGTTAAATACTGGTACGACCCAATGGTACCAACGCAAAAATTCGATAAGCCAGGTAAATCTCCTTTTATGGATATGCAGTTAGTACCTAAGTATTCAAACACTAGCAGCGACGGAGAAGAAGGGGGCGTGTCTATTTCATCTCAAACGGCACAGAATTTAGGCATCAGATTAGCGCAAGTTGAATCTAAAGTGTTTGGAGAATCGTTTTCTGCCATTGGCCGTGTCATGCCAGATGAACGTCGGTTTTATGACGTGCAAACTCGGATTCCAGGATTTGTGGAGCGTTTATCAATACGTGCCGTTGGTGATCCAGTGGACAAAGGACAAAAAATTGCTGAAATCTATGCACCTGAATTACTAGCGGCTCAACAAGAGTATTTAGCATTGCTTGAATTAAATAATATCGATAGCGATAACGTTCTAAAAGGCGCAGCGCGTAACAGGTTAAAGTTGCTTGGGATGACAAATGGTGAGATAACCGCTATAGCAAAATCTGGCCAATCTCGAACTCGATTTGGTGTATATGCACCAGCTTCAGGAGTGCTGACTGAATTAGGTGTTCGAGAAGGTGGTCAGCTAATGAGCGGTAGTACATTAGTACAAATCGCTGATCTTTCCCAAGTGTGGCTAATTGCAGAAGTCCCAGAACGTGATGCTGCCAGGTTAAAAATTGGTGTTACTGCCGATGTTATGTTGCAAAGTCTACCAGGCGAGTTATTTAAAGGAAAAGTCAGTTACCTTTATCCGATGTTGGATGATGCCTCTAGAACTTTGCAAGTGAGAATCGAGTTGCCCAACAAAAATAATCAATTACGACCAGGTATGTATGCCAGTGTTGAATTTACAGGACAAACTCGAGAAGCGTTATCTGTGCCAACCGAAAGTATTATTGCCACAGGCAAACGCAAAGTTGTCATTGTGAAGGAGGCAAACGGATACCGTCCAGTTGAAATTAAAACAGGAGAAGCTTTCAACGATAACACTGAAATACTAAATGGCCTGACTTTAGGGGAGGAAGTCGTTGTTTCTGGACAATTCTTAATTGATTCTGAAGCATCTTTATCTGGGGTATTAGCAAGACTATCTCAGCAAGATGAGCAGATGGATATAGAAATGAATGACATGCAAATGCAAAATGATAAAGGGATTTCATCAGAAAAAATCCCTAAAGGTCTTGGCAAAGTAGTGGCTCTGGATATTAAAACCAATCACATTACTTTGAATCATGAGCCAATTACAGAACTAGGTTGGCCATCTATGACCATGGGCTTTAAGGTTAAAGATAGCAAGCAACTCAATAATCTCAAAGTTGGGGATGAAGTAGAGTTTGATTTAAAAGCTGAATCAGCAAAAGATCCAGAGATGCCTAAGCAATACATGATTGATCGATTAGAAAAGTCTAAATTAATGAGTGATGGCATGACAGGAGGAAAGCCATGATTGCTCAATTAATTCGCAGGTCTGCTAACAATCGATTGTTAGTGTTATTGGCAACTTTAATGGTCGTGATTTGGGGTATCTTTATTATGTTAAGGACACCATTAGATGCAATTCCCGATTTATCTGATACACAAGTCATCATCCGTACTCAATGGGCTGGTCAAGCGCCCCAGATTGTTGAGAATCAACTGACTTATCCATTGACGACAACCATGCTATCAGTGCCTGGAGTAAAAACGGTACGCGGGTATTCGTTTTTTGGAGACTCTTATGTATATATTTTATTTAATGACGGTACAGATCAATACTGGGCTCGTTCTCGTGTATTAGAGTATTTAAGTCAAGTGACGTCAAAACTGCCTAAAGGTGTAAATCCAAGCTTAGGCCCTGATGCGACTGGTGTCGGCTGGATATATGAGTATGCATTGGTTGATCGGAGTGGCAAACATGACCTTGGTGAGTTGAGAGCCTTACAGGACTGGTTTCTAAAATTTGAGTTGAAAACCATACCAGGGGTATCCGAAGTGGCTACTTTAGGTGGAATGGTGCGTCAATATCAGGTGCAAGTTGATCCGGATAAGTTACGTTA
>JBFIGM010000027.1:0-17637 GCA_041602315.1 Methylophilaceae bacterium
GCCTCGATTTTTGTTGCTAACGCTGCAAAAAATATCGAGGTGCAAGCCAGATTCCAAGGCTGTAGCGAAAAAGGGCTATGTTATGCACCGCAAATCAAAACATATAGCATAACAATGCTTGAAGCAGGCCAAGTTAGTCAAAATAATAACAATAACATTGCCAACAACACGGTCAGTTCGGATGAAGATGAAGCTACTAGCTTATTAAAAAGTGGTCAGTTATGGTTGATTGCAGCAGGGTTCTTTGGTTTTGGCTTGTTACTTTCACTTACACCTTGCGTCCTACCTATGATTCCAATTCTATCTGGGATTATTGTTGGTGATAAAAAAGCCCATCATCATACGACCAGTCGATTACACAGTTTTAACCTATCATTGGCTTACGTGCTAGGTATTGCTTTAAGTTATACAATCGCAGGCATTGCGGCTGGTTTGTCAGGTCAATTGTTAAGCAATGCTTTGCAAAGTCCTAGTATGTTGGCAGCAACTGCTTTGATTTTTGTTGTTCTGTCATTCTCAATGTTTGGTTTTTATGAGCTCAGATTACCGCAAGCGATTGAAAATCGGATGGTCAATACAACAAACAAACTAAAAGGTGGTCAATTTCTGGGTGTATTTGCCATGGGAGTTATTTCTGCTCTCATTGTCAGCCCATGTGTTGCTGCGCCACTTGCGGGAGCACTTTTGTATATTAGCCAAACGCGTGATGTTGTACTAGGTGGTGTAGCCTTATTTGCGCTCTCAATCGGTATGGGGGTGCCGTTGTTGCTTATTGGCGCATCTGCTGGTCATGTACTACCTAAAGCGGGTATTTGGATGACGGCTGTGCGTAATTTCTTTGGTATTTTAATGTTAGCTGTTGCCATCTACATTATCTCTCCTATTACCCCTACCAGCCTACAAATGATCTTATGGTCAGCGCTCTTGATTATCCCTGCTATCTATTTACATGCGCTTGATAATTTACCGCTTGATAGTGCTACTGGACGTTCGCATCCATGGATGCGATTTTGGAAAGGGATAGGCATTATGTTGCTAATCCTGGGCATTGCTATGTTAATAGGTGCAATCTCTGGTGCAAAATCACCGCTGGAACCATTGTCTGGTTTACGTCTAGCAAGCACAACAAAACATGAAAGCCATTTACCATTTATTCGGGTCAAAAACACTGCAGAATTAGATGCAAGAATTGATGAAGCAAAAGGCAAAGTTGTGATGCTCGACTTCTACGCAGATTGGTGTACTTCTTGTAAAGAAATGGAACTATTTACCTTTAGCGATAAAGCGGTGCAACAAGCACTAAAAGATGTCGTCGTATTGCAAGCTGACGTTACCGCCAATACCCCTGAGGATCTAGCTTTATTGCAGCGCTTTAACTTATTTGGTCCGCCAGGCATCATATTTTTCAATCGCAATGGTCAGGAAATAAAACCTATCAGAGTGATTGGCTATGAGGATGCAACTAAATTCTTAGCTACAGTTAATCGCGTCAACGCATTAAAACCAGATGAATGCAATCCTCTAGTTACTTGTTAGCCTTAAATTCTACTATTAGGTCATTTTATGTTTAAAAAACTCGTCTTCCCCATCAGCGCAATCATGTTATTTATTACTGTAGCAGCGGTGACTGTTTATTTCGTATCTGGGCAAACCGCAGAAAATGATGAGAATAGTTCATCCACTGCAGAATTGTTTGCAATGACATTACCAGATGAAAATGGTCAGCAACAAGCGATTAGCCAATGGAAAGGTAAAATTATTGTACTGAACTTCTGGGCGACCTGGTGTCCTCCATGTCGGGAAGAAATGCCAGAGCTATCGGCATTAAACACAGAGTGGCAAGATAAAAATGTAATCGTACTTGGTATTGCGCTGGATGAGATTAGTTTGATTAAGGAGTTTGATGAGGAAAACAATATCAGCTACCCATTACTGGCAGCTGAGGAAGAAGGGGCAAACCTCGCTTTCAACTTAGGTAATAATAAAAGCGCACTGCCATTTACGGTCATTATTAAACCAGATGGAACGATTGCCAACACCTATTTTGGTCGTATTTCTAAGACACTTTTGGAAGAAACGCTTGTTAAATTAGCCCCTTAGGAATTAGCCATTCTATTCAACTGCTTAAGCGAATACGGATATATAACTTCGCTGAAATGATGTAAAACTGCTGGACAAAATGGCTTATCTTCGGCAAACTTGCGCAGTATGAATATAACCAAAATCGTTAAAAGTCGATAAAATGAAGGCACAAAAGTCTGTTCTAGTGCTGCATGGTCCTAATTTAAACCTATTAGGTATTCGTGAACCAGCGCATTATGGTTACGCAACATTGGATAGCATCAACAGTCACTTAAATACTGTTGCGGATGCTGCTGGTGTTCATTTTGAGGCCTACCAAAGTAATGCAGAAGCAGATATTGTTGCCAAAATTCAAACATTGGCAACCAACAAAGTTGACTTTATGATTATCAACCCAGCTGCTTTTACGCATACTTCAGTTGCTATCAGAGATGCCATTTCAGCAGTTAGCATCCCTTTTATTGAAGTACATCTTTCAAATGTATTCGCACGTGAAAGCTTTAGACATCACTCCTATTTTAGCGACATTGCTGTAGGCGTTATTAGTGGCTTGGGAGCAGATGGATACGAAGCAGCATTACGTTTTGCTATTAATCAACTTAATAAATAACTATAAAATTTGGCTTAATTTGAGGAGTCACCATGGATTTACGTAAATTAAAAAAGTTAATTGACTTAGTCGAGGAGTCAGGCATCTCCGAATTGGAGTTGACTGAGGGAGAAGAGAAAGTACGCATCAGCCGTGCAACTCAAACTTTCGCTGCGCCGCAACCTGTACAGGTTGCAACAGCAGCACCTTTAGCACCTGCTGCTGCGCCAGCCGCAGATGAAACACCTGCTCCAGCACAAGTTGAAGGACATATTGTCGAATCGCCAATGGTCGGCACTTTCTACCGCGCATCCTCACCAGAATCAAGCTCCTTTGTCGAAGTTGGTGACAAAGTTGAAGTTGGGGATACACTTTGCATTATTGAGGCTATGAAACTACTTAATGAAATTGAAAGTGATAAAGCAGGTATCGTTAAGAAAATATTAGTAGAAAATGGTCAGCCAGTTGAATATGGCGAAAAACTATTTGTGATTGGTTAATTGTTATGTTTGAAAAAATTCTCATTGCCAATCGAGGTGAAATTGCACTACGTGTGCAACGCGCATGTCGTGAACTAGGCATCAAAACGGTTGCAGTTCACTCAGAAGCAGATCGAGAGGCAAAATATGTAAAACTTGCCGATGAGTCAGTTTGTATTGGACCTGCAGCTTCTAATTTAAGTTATTTAAATATACCAGCTGTGATTAGTGCGGCTGAAGTGACAGATGCACAAGCGATTCATCCTGGTTATGGCTTTTTGTCAGAAAATGCTGATTTTGCTGAACGCGTTGAGCAAAGCGGCTTTACTTTCATTGGCCCTAGAGCAGAAACGATTCGCTTGATGGGCGATAAAGTATCGGCAAAAGAAGCCATGAAAAAAGCAGGCATCCCCTGTGTACCAGGCTCTGATGGTGAATTGCCTGAAGACCCAGCACAAATCATGGCGATGGCCAAAAAAGTAGGTTATCCCGTTATTATCAAAGCGGCAGGTGGCGGTGGCGGTCGCGGTATGCGTGTTGTACATACTGAAGCTGCGCTGATTAATGCTGTTAACATGACCAAAGCTGAGGCTGAATCGGCGTTTGGTAACCCCATGGTTTACATGGAGAAATATTTAGAAAATCCAAGACACATAGAAATTCAAGTCTTAGCGGATCAATTCGGCAATGCTATTTATTTGGGCGACCGCGATTGTTCTATGCAACGCCGCCATCAAAAAATTATTGAAGAAGCGCCAGCTCCGCATCTACCACCACGAGTTCGCGACAAAATTGGTGAGCGTTGCGCAGAAGCGTGTCGGAAAATTAAATACCGTGGTGCGGGTACATTTGAATTTCTTTATGAAAACGGCCAGTTCTTTTTCATCGAAATGAACACACGTTTGCAAGTTGAGCATACGGTGACAGAGATGATTACTGGTTTGGATCTGGTGCAACAGCAAATTCATATTGCTGCTGGTGACAAACTGACATTACGCCAAAAGGATGTAGTACTTAACGGTCATTCTATTGAATGCAGGATTAACGCTGAAGATCCATATAAATTTATTCCATCGCCAGGCACTATTGAGCGCTTCCACATGCCCGGTGGGCCAGGAGTAAGAATTGATACGCATGCTTATGGCGGCTATGTCGTCCCACCTTATTACGACTCCATGATCTGCAAACTAATAACACACGGCGCAACTCGTGAGCAAGCGATTGCACGTATGCGTATTGCTTTATCAGAAATGTCAGTACAAGGTATTAAAACGAACATTCCGCTGCATTCAGATTTAATGGCAGATGCAGCTTTCCACTTAGGTGGCACAAGCATTCATTACCTTGAAGAGAAATTAGGCATTTCGAGTAAGTAGTGGCGTGGCTGTTACTTAAAATAAAAGCTAATAGCGACAATGCCGATGCCATTAGTGACGCACTAATGGCGCTAGGTGCTCTTTCTGCTAGCATTGAAGACGCTAATGCCGAAACTGGTGCTGAGCAAGCCATATTTGGCGAACCAGGTGACCCCCCACCCGGCATTTGGCACAACAATATCGTCACGGCTATGTTAGAAGAGTCTACTGATATACCTGCTTTAATCAATGCGCTACAAGACGTTACGGAAATTCCTGAATTCAGCTTCGATACAGAAACAATCGAGGAGCAAGATTGGGTGCGTACAACGCAGTCACAATTCGATCCCATTAGAATCACTGATAAGCTATGGATAGTCCCTACCTGGCATAGCAGCCCTGATGAAACAGCTATCAATATTATTTTGGATCCTGGTCTTGCATTTGGAACAGGCAGTCATCCAACTACGCATTTATGCTTAGAGTGGCTCACACAACAGCCTGATTTAGATACCGTGTTAGATTATGGTTGTGGCTCAGGTATTTTAGCAATAGCAGCGCAAAAACTTGGGGCAAAAAAGGTAGTTGGAGTCGATATTGATGAACAAGCCGTGATTGCTAGTCGTTTCAATGCAACTCAGAATAATAGTCAAATTGACTTTTTTGACGCAAATGCATTTGGTAATCAAACCTTTGACATTGTCGTTGCTAATATACTATCTAGCGCACTGATGGTCCTAGCACCAGCCCTTGCTAAATATTGCAAATCTGGCGGTAAAATAGCGCTCTCTGGGATTCTAGAAGAGCAAATAGAAGCATTAGTTGCTCGCTATTCTGAATGGTTTAAAATGGATGCTCCAATACAAAAAGATGCATGGATATTGCTTACTGGCGTTAAGAAATGAAATATATTACTTCCTGCCCAAAGTGTGACACGCACTTTCTCATCAATGATGAGGTGATAAAAGCCCATAGAGGAAAAGTGCAATGCGGTAGTTGCGAGCTTGTATTTAATGCTAAAACACGCCTCACAGAAGTTGCTGATGAAATTACGAGTGCTGAAGAATACCAAGCAATTGTTGAAGAAATCGAAGACTACGATCAAGTTGAAGAAATTACGATTGGTGTAGACTCTGCAGACATTCCTGACGCTACTAGCACGGCTGAGACTTTTCTTGGTGAACTTAACCCTAAGGCTAATGATGCAATTGAGTCTCAACCAACCTTAGATATTGATACAACTCCGATTGTTGATGACTTTATTAACAAGAGTAGGCCTGGCAAAAAAACAACCAAGCCACTGACAAAAGTTCTTTTAGTTATTTTTAGTCTTTTGCTGATTTTGACTGCATTACTTCAAATCACTTACAATTCACGCATCCAAATTGCAGCAGAGCACCCTCAATTCAAACCTTTTTTGGTACAAGCTTGCGTTTATCTCAACTGCACAATTCATTTACCAAATAACCTTGACCTGATCACGATTGGTGATTCCGACATGCAAGAGGATGATAATTATCAATCTGTTATCAACTTCACAAGCTCATTGAAGAATAATGCAAATTATGCCCAAACTTATCCAAATATTGAATTAACGCTTACGGATTTTAATGATCAAGTAGCCATTAGAAAAATACTCTTGCCAAAAGACTATGTGGCTGCAGATAAAAAAATTGAAGATGGCATTCCTGCTAATGAGGTAGTCTTGATCCATTTACCACTGCATGTTCATGATGCCGAAGTGGCTGGCTATCGGATGCTATTGCATTACTGACTGACTCATGAAAATCACTAGTTCATTTTCATCACTTTACCCATGCCACGAATAGTTGGTTTTGTTAATATAAATGTAAGAAATTAGTTTTAATCATTTAGGAGAAATATTATGTGGACAACACCAGCAGCTACAGAAATGCGTTTCGGTTTTGAAGTAACAATGTACGTAATGAACAAATAATTTAGTTCATCTACAAAAAAGGCGCTTAACAGCGCCTTTTTTATTGCCAATCCTTAATGAGGCTCATTGAGCATAGCATGGCTAACTTGAGTAATCGCTTGTATTAGTTTCTCTATTGCTTGTGTTCTTACAAAGCTTTTTCGCCAAGCGATAGCAATCCTTCTAGTTGGTCTTGGTTTAGCAAAAGGGATCACTTTTAATAGAGGATTATGATATCTGGCAACCGTTGCCGAAGCTGGCAAAACTGTAATCCCCAAATTTGACGCTACCATATTGCGTATTGTTTCTAATGAATTCCCTTGTAATACCTCTCCTTTGCGAGACAACTCAGGGCAAGCTTGCGCTACTTGATTACTAAAGCAATGACCGCTATTTAGCAGCAGCACCTTTTCATTAGATAATTCCTCAGCGTTTATTTTCTTCCTGTCCGCCCAATGATGATTGGCTGGCACAACGACGGAAAAATCTTCATCGTATAGCGTTTGTGTTTGTATACCCGGCACATCAAATGGTAATGCAATAACGGCAGCATCAATCACACCATTTTTCAGCTGCACCTCTAAATTGGCTGTTAGGTTTTCCTCAATTTCCAATGGCATATTGGGAGCGCTTTGCCGTAAGATAGGAATAATCTCTGGCAGTAAATAGGGGCCAACCGAGTGAATCATCCCCAGCTTAAACATCCCCTCAAGTGCATTAGTGCCGAGTTTAGCCATCTCCTTAAGCCGCATTGCTTGATCCAGTATGACATTTGCTTGCTGTATAATCTGATGACCGATTTCCGTTGGTGTGACTTCACTACGGCTTCTTTCGAATATAGAAACACCTAACTCGTCCTCAAGCTTTTTGATCCCTAAACTCAAAGCGGGCTGGGTTACAAAACATTTTTCAGCAGCTCGCCGAAAATTATGCTCCTTGGCAACAGCGACGACAAACTTCAGTTCATTTAGCGTCAATAGAAGTCTCCTGATAAATAATAACCATCTTATAATGATTAATTTTATTTATCAACAACATCAATACATACAATTATACAAATCAAATGCCAATGCCTAAAATCCATATTACCACTTGAGTAAACGATGAATGGACGGCTTACAAATGAATTATATTGAAATAATTACAGAACTACTGGCGCAATATGCCAATCACTATTAACAACAACGACAAATTGAAAGGAACAATACAATGGAAAATCAATCACCTAAGACAAGCGGAAAATGTCCAGTTATGCATGGCGGGAATACTGGCAGTAGCAATGCTAATAAGGACTGGTGGCCAAAAGCACTAAACCTAGACATATTGCACCAGCATGATACGAAAACCAACCCTATGGGAGAGGATTTCAATTACGCAGAAGCATTTAAAAAACTAGATCTGAACGCGGTGAAGCAAGATCTGCATCAATTAATGACTGATAGTCAGGATTGGTGGCCTGCTGACTGGGGAACTTATGCTGGCCTGATGGTCCGCATGACTTGGCATGCAGCAGGTACATATCGTATCGCAGATGGCCGTGGTGGGGCAGGTACAGGTAATCAACGTTTTGCACCGCTAAACAGCTGGCCAGATAACGTAAATCTTGATAAAGCACGACGCTTATTATGGCCAATCAAAAAGAAATATGGCAACAATCTTTCATGGGCTGATTTAATTGTATTAGCCGGAACAGTAGCTTACGAATCAGTCGGCTTAAAAACATACGGATTCGCAGGTGGTCGCGCTGATATATGGCATCCAGAAAATGACATCTACTGGGGCTCAGAAAAAGAGTGGTTAGCGCCTAGTGACAACCCAAGCAGCCGCTACTCAGGTGAACGTGACCTAGAAAACCCATTAGCTGCTGTCATGATGGGTTTGATTTATGTAAATCCAGAAGGTGTCGATGGCAACCCAGATCCATTAAAAACAGCTAAAGATGTACGTGAAACATTTGCTCGTATGGCGATGAATGACGAGGAAACTGTAGCGCTAACTGCAGGTGGCCACACAATTGGCAAATGCCATGGTAATGGCGATGCCGCTTTGCTAGGAGAGAGCCCTGAGGGTGCTGATGTACATGAGCAGGGGTTTGGCTGGCATAGTAAAAATGGCAAAGGTTTTGGTAGTGATACTGTGACTAGTGGGCTAGAGGGCGCTTGGACGACAGAGCCAACGAAATGGGACAATGGCTATTTTCATATGCTATTTAACTATGACTGGGAATTGAAAAAGAGCCCAGCTGGCGCTTGGCAATGGGAGCCTATCAACATTAAAGAAGAGGACAAACCAGTAGACTCAGAAAATCCGTCCATTCGTCATAATCCGATTATGACGGATGCTGACATGGCGATGATTAAAGACCCTATTTATAGAGAGATATCAGAGCGCTTTTATAAAGATCCTGCGTATTTTTCTGAAGTATTTGCGCGTGCATGGTTTAAATTAACCCATCGTGACTTAGGTCCAAAAAGTCGTTATTTAGGTGCTGATGTGCCTAAAGAAGACTTACTATGGCAAGACCCAATCCCTAGCGTGGATTACACCTTAAGTGACTCAGAAATTGAGTCATTAAAAACAAAAATTCTTAATAGTGGATTAAGCGTATCTGAACTCGTTGCGACAGCTTGGGATAGTGCACGTACTTTCCGCGGTTCAGATTTTCGTGGCGGTGCGAATGGCGCACGTATTCGGTTAGAGCCGCAAATCAGTTGGGAGGGGAATGAGCCCGCAAGATTACAAAAAGTACTGGATGTACTTGAAAGTATCCAAGCAGCTTCAGGCAAAAAAGTAAGTCTTGCTGATTTAATTGTACTAGGTGGCACTGCAGCTGTTGAAAAAGCCGCGCATGATGCTGGTGTAAAAATTACTGTGCCATTCACCCCTGGCCGCGGTGATGCAACACAAGAGATGACTGATGCTGAGTCTTTTGAACCACTTGAACCCATTCATGACGGTTATCGTAATTGGCTTAAAGATGATTATGCGGTTGCAGCAGAGGAGTTATTGTTAGACCGCACTCAACTGATGGGGCTAACCGCACCTGAAATGACTGTTTTAATGGGTGGCATGCGAGTTTTAGGGACAAATTATGGCGGTACTAAACATGGTGTCTTTACCGAAAAAGAAGGCGTGTTAAGTAATGACTTTTTTGTCAACTTGACTAATATGGCATATGTTTGGGAGCCTGCTGGGAAAAACCTCTACAATATACGTCATCGTAAAACAGGTAAGGTGCAGTGGACTGCGACTCGAGTAGACCTTGTGCTTGGTTCTAATTCGATACTGCGTTCCTACGCTGAAGTGTATGCACAAGATGACGCTAAAGAGAAGTTTGTTAAAGACTTTGCAAAAGCTTGGGTGAAAGTCATGAATGCAGATCGTTTTGACTTAATCTAAAATAATCAGTATCAAAATAAATAATACCCGCGTATGCGGGTATTATTTTGTCATCATATTTAAGCAGTTTTAATTTTTCTGGCCATATCATGCCATTTGCTATGCCAGGTCACGAAATCATCCACGGGCATCGGCTTTGCCATGAAATAACCCTGGCCGATATCACATCCCATTTGACTTAGCATCTGCCATGAAGCCTCATTTTCAACACCTTCTGCTACAACCTTAAGGTTCAAGTTATGGCCTAAATCAATTGTAGAACGCACAATCGTGGCATCATGCTCATTTTGATCAACTTTCAATACAAATGACTTATCAATTTTCAACTCTTGTACTGGTAACTTTTTAAGATAAGTTAAGGATGAATATCCTGTACCGTAATCATCAATTGATATTTTTAATCCCATTTCTGCCAATTTGAGTAGCGTTTGCTCTGAACGAACGGGGTCATCCATCACACTACTTTCAGTTATTTCCAAACTAATCGCCTCAGGTCCAACTTTATATTCAAAGAACAACCGCATAATAGTATTAGGTAATTCTTGATCAATTAAATCCCGTGTTGAAATATTCACCGCTATTTGCAAAGCAACGCCTTTGTTTTTAAGCATTAGGTGTGCCTGACAGGCTTGCTTTAACATCCAATGCGTAATTAATTGAACGACCCCTACTTCTTCGGCAAATGGAATAAATTGGTCAGGGAAGACCATCCCTCTGTCTGGGTGTTGCCAGCGAATAAGTGCTTCTGCGGCATCCACAGATTTAGTCTTAATATTAACTTTAGGCTGTAGAAAAAGTAAAAACTCATTATCAGCCACGGCTTTCTTCAATTCTGTCGATAGCGTTAGATTAGCTTCCGATTCTTTCTCAAATTTTGCTTCGTATAAAACAATGCCAGACTTTTTCACTTTTGATACTTGTAATGCCGTTTCTGCATGATTAAGCAATGCTTCTTCATGTTTACCATGCTCCGGATAAATTGCAACTCCAACAGACATCCTAATGTCTATTTTTTGGCCTTCAACAGTCAACGGTTGATCAAAAATACTGAGTATGTTTTTTGCAATCGAAAAGCCATCTTCAAGTGTTGCGTGAGTTAATAATAAAGCATACTCATCAGCACCAATCCTAGCGACGAGATCCGATGACTTTCTGATTCCACTTGAAAGTTTCTGCCCAACTATTTTGAGTACTTTATCTCCGAACGGTCTACCTAAAATTTTATTGATCACTTTAAACCGATCAATATTAAAGACAAGTACAGCGAAGCTTGAGTGATTATGTTCTGTTATTGAGTTTTTGACTTCCTCAGCAAATGCCACACGGTTTTTTAGTCCTGTGATTTCATCCCAGAAAGCTAATCGGGTAACTTTCTTTTCTCTCAGCGCGATTGCTTCTCGCATAGAGTTAAACGATTGACTTAAAACACCAATCTCATCCTGTCTATTTGTTTTAACTTCAATATCATAGTTACCAATTTCAAGTTGTTTCGCCGTATTTGATATTGCCTTTATAGGTGCAGATATATATTTTGATAGCCAAATTGTAGCTATCGTAAAAATGATCAAACCAATGATGACGATTATAATTAAATTGTTTTTTAAGGAGGTATACCCAGCAGTGGCTTCTGTCAAAGACTGCTGCAATAAAGCAACGATTAGTTTTCTATCCTTATGCAGAAAAATAGCTGATGTATCAAATAACTCATCTTCGATTTGAATTTCAATTTTTTGATTTTGGTTGTTCTTTTGATAATTATCTACAAAGCTACTCAGTAATAACTCTGCTTGATGACTGCTTAAAGTACTTCCTGCTGTAGCCCATTGATTCAGTGCCGTCTTTTGGACGAAGGTAACTTGTAAGTTTGTGATCTTTTGCAGCTTAGTAGCTAGGGTATTGTCAATTTTAAAGCCCATCACGACCCAACCAATGATTAATGGCGCTTTAACGGGCACTGCAACCAATTGATATGGCACACCATTAAAGATTTCAAAATCAAGTGAATTGCCCTCACTATCATAAGTAGCAATTAAATAATTAAGTGCATTTCTAGCATCAAACTTTGATAAGCTTCCTGACACAATTGTCTCGTCAGTCGACTTGGAATAAAAAACGGCGATATCTGCACCAATGCGTGCTTGATGATTGTTTAAAGCTGAAATAATCGTTTGGCTATCGTTACTAGCCACGGAAGATCTGAAACCATAATCGGCGGCTAGTATTTTTGCACCCTGCTTTAAATTAGCTGTATTTTGCTCAAGAATGTTTTTAAAAACACCTTCACCTACTTTAAGATCCCTTTCAGCAGATTTATAAGCATTTTCATTAATACTACGCTGCAACGGCACTAAACCAATCAGTTGAATACCAATAATAATCGTAACAAAGGTCACGATAATTTGGCTTTGTATGGTTTTAAATTTCATTTTCTTACTTATCAACAACTAGTAACGTAGGATCTATATCCAAAACAACAGTCAGTTGCTGACTATTTGTATCAATACCTACTTTTTGGTTAACAGGTACACCTTCCTTTTTTAATGCATAGTGCCATATATTAACCATATGCTCCCCAGCAGGCAAATTTGTTAGTGTTGCCAAACCATCTTGATTGCTTTTCGCAAACAATGGTGTATCAACAATATAGACATAAGCAAGCATTCTATCGTGAATATTGCAACCCAAGACCACTGTACCAGCTTGATCAAACACAACGGGCGTGGCGGGTACACCAGAGTAAAGTTTTAATTCGAATTTCTTTGCGGGGGAAAATGAATACACATGATGCTTGACTCTGTCTTGATTGGGGAAGTTAATACTCGTTCCAGTTTGTATAACCGTAACAAGTGGATTAAATTGCTTACCTTTCTGGGCAATTTCTCGCTTTGATTTATTACTAGTATTATTTAGAGCATTACCTTCTATATAAGCTACAGCATCTTTTAGAAGATTACCTTGGCTGTCCTCTACTCGAATAATTAAATCTCCAGCAACCACAGATACTGAAAAAATGAATAGTTGAATCAGCAACAATCCGCTGAGCGTTTGTCGTTTCTGTTGAGTATTTAACATATTATTTTTTTACTATATCCCTTTTCATCGGTGCCAAAATCTTTAGCAGTTCGTTTTTTTCTCGTGTACCTACATGATTGTTATCCATCGCTTCACGCATAGCGTGAACCATTAATTCAAATTCCGCCATTGAAATTTCTGCATCTGCATGTGAATTTTCCATGGTTTCACCTTCATAAACACAATCACCACCTGTCTTTACACACAAAAAATTAGTGAGGCTTTCTTTGAGTAAATCCATCTTCACACCATCGAATGAGCGCATTGTTTTCGGGTCTTCCGCGACTTTGTCTAAGGTTTCAGCAGAAACTTTGTACAAGACAGCTTTACCCCCTATCCGTTGATATAGGCTTGATTTTTCCGCTTGCTGTATCGCACAGCTAGAAAGTATCAACAGCACTAATATAAAAAACGTCTTAAGCATTGTTTTTTCTGTCCATAATTAATCGATGACGCTCTTATCATAAATAATTTATCTATGAATCCATTGTTTGAACTAAGCAATATATATACCGCATTTGCATGCATACCTTGGTTCATTTATTGCATAACATATTGGAATACCAATTTTTTAAATAATGTAATGATGAGAAAAACATGCAATATATAAAATACTTTGCTTTTTTGTGTTTTCTATTTACACCACTCTCATTTGCTGGTGACAAGCTACTTGCCACTGGCGGCGTCAGCCAAATTGAAGGGACTGGTGGAGGTGGTTTAGTGCCTTGGGCACTCATCACCGGATACGGAACTAATGAGCAAATTGGCGCATCTGCATTTTACACTGTTGCTAAAACGCGAGATGGCTACGAAATTGATACAGTTGGCGCGGCTATTGGTTTTTATAATCGCTTTGAGGTAAGTCTGAGCCAAACAAAATTCGGCTTAAGCGACACTGTCCCGCACACATCAATAAAATTAAACACATTTGGTATGAAGCTTAGATTACTCGGTGATGCTATTTATGACCAAGATGTTTGGTATCCTCAAGTATCAATTGGTATGCAAATCAAACATAATGAAGACTTTGATTTCGTGCCTGACTTAATTGGTGCAAAGCATAGTACTGGCGTTGATTATTATTTAACCGCAACTAAATTGTATTTAGCAGGCTTATTTGGCAGAAATATTCTTTTATCATCAACATTACGTGCAACGAAAGCCAATCAATTTGGAATTTTAGGTTTTGGTGGCGACAATCGTAACCAGTATCAACTGATGCCCTCCTTCACTGCAGCAATCATGCTACGGGATAATCTAATCACAGGCATCGAATACCGAAATAAACCTGACAACATTAATACCTTTAAAGAACAAGATGCAAAATCACTTTATACAACGTGGTTTCCACACAAAAATTTTTCCATTACAGGCGCTTACGTTGATTTAGGTAATATTGCCGACAAAAGCAACCAAACTGCATGGTATTTATCGGGCCAAGTCAGTTATTGAGGCCTTTGACATCTTACTGTCACGTTACAAGGCTACACTAACTTAGTAATGTAACTCCCCTCTTAACCCGCTTACGCGGGTTTTTTTTGTAATGCAATTAAAATCACGCCGACAAATTTAAATAATTTATTTTAGAATGTTATTACGATTTTAATATGGAGCCGTCATGAAAACTTGGGTATGTAGCGTTTGTGGTTTTATTTATGAAGAAGAAAAAGGCTGGCCTGAAGATGGCATCCCGCCCGGAACTAAATGGGAAGATGTACCCTCTGATTGGATGTGCCCTGAATGCGGGGTATCAAAAGCTGAATTTGACATGGTCGAGTTTTAATTCAAAGCAAAGTCATAACCCATCAACATAACTATCAAGGATTACAATATCGAGCAAAAATTATTACACGACCCACTTCAATTAATTTTAGATGTTAGAATAAAAACACATGCCTAATCATTTAAAAGATAATCATTTTACGGTTGCCATTTTTGGAGAAGTGCTAGCAGACATTTTTCCTGATGATACTGTGCTTGGTGGTGCACCCTATAATGTTGCAAGGCACATAAGGGCATTCCAGCATAAGCCAGTGTTGATTTCTCGCGTAGGCAATGACGCCCTCAAAGACGAGTTGATGCTTGAGCTAGAAACTCTAGACATTGATGCATCCGGTATTCAATTAGACCCTATTTTCCCAACTGGTCAGGTTTTAGTTCACATGGAAAATGGAACTCATCGCTTCGAGATTAAAGCAAACCAAGCTTACGACCATATTCATGCAGGCATGACGCACTTGACAACACTTGCGACCAAACCAAATCTGGCATATTTTGGCACATTGGCACAACGTGATGTTGAGTCTCGTTTAGCGTTAGATACTTTCTTGAGTGATGCCAAGTGTCCGCGTTTTCTAGATATTAATTTGCGTGCACCTTGGTATGACAAACATATGATTAGGCGCTCACTTTTGCGTACCGAAATCGTTAAAATCAATGAAGACGAACTAAAAATTGTCTGTGATATGTTTGATAAAGGTCTCAGTAACGACCAAACACGAGCTGACTATTTGATGGCAAAGTTTAATTTAAAGTACCTTTTTGTAACATGTGGAGAGAAAGGTGCTTGGTCTCTCAGCAATAAAGGAGAAAAAACACAGGTAGAATCGCCACCTTTAGATGCCGCCTTAGTCGACACCGTTGGTGCTGGCGACGCATTTGCTGCGATCTGCATCTTAGGCTTACTCTACGATTGGCCAATGGATGAAATGCTTATCCGTGCGGGCAAGTTTGCTTCTGCCGTTTGCACAATTCGAGGTGCAGCCCCAGGCAACCCAGACTTTTACACGCCATATATCGAAAGTTGGTTTAGCTAAAATGCAAAATAATGATAAAGACAGTTCGCTTTATATTTTGATGATTAGCGTTCATGGCCTAATCCGTGCACAGGAGTTAGAACTTGGTAGTAATGCTGATACAGGTGGCCAAACTAAATATGTTGTCGAGCTCACAAAGACGCTAGCAGAACATCCGCAGGTAGGGAAAGTCGACTTACTCACACGTCTGATTGATGACGATAGCCTCTCCGATGAGTATGCGCAGCCAGAAGAAAAGCTGAGTGAGAATAGTAGAATCATCCGCTTACCATGTGGACCAAAAAAATACATTCGTAAAGAAGCACTATGGCGTCATCTTGATCAGATGGTTGATAAATGCTTACGATTCCTGCGCAAGCAAGGCCAGCTTCCAGACTTTATACACGCACATTACGCTGATGCTGGCTATGTTGGTAGACAACTATCAAATCTACTCGGTATCCCATTTATTTTTACTGGCCATTCACTTGGCCGCCCCAAGCTTGATCGATTACTAAAGTCAGGCAAAAAAGACTCAGCCATTGAAAGACAATTCAATCTGCAGCAACGCATCTCTGCAGAAGAAGATATTATTCAGGATGCATCTCTCATCGTTACAAGCACACGCCAAGAAATTGAAGATCAATATGGGATGTATCGTAATTTTGACGATAAACGTTACAGAGTGATTCCACCGGGCATTGACACTGCCAGGTTTGGCCCTCCAGCTAGGGGTGATCGCATTAGTGAGGAGCTAAAATTACTCATTGACAAATTTATCTTCAAAAAAGACAAGCCGATCATATTAACGATTTGTCGTCCTGATATCAGAAAGAACATTCATGGTCTGCTTTCTGCTTATGGGCAAAATAAAACCCTACAGGAAATGGCAAACCTGGTGATTGTGGCAGGAACTAGAGAGGACATCAAAGAATTAGAAGAGTCCCAACAAAAAGTGATGAACAATCTTTTACTAGATATTGATAAATATGATTTATGGGGAAAAGTAGCAATACCCAAAAATATTACACAGGATGACATCCCAGAGCTTTATCGATATGCAGCTAAAAGAAAAGGTGTCTTTATCAATGCTGCTTATACAGAGCCATTTGGTCTAACACTTATAGAAGCAACAGCGAGTGGCCTACCGTTTGTAGCGCCTGATGATGGTGGACCTCGTGATATAGTAAGTAACTGCCGCAATGGTTTTCTAACGGATACATTGGATAGTGACGCAATCGCAGCTACATTAATCGACGCATTATCGGACAGTCAAAAATGGCGCACCCTTTCTAAAAATGGATTAAAAAACATACAGCGTCATTACACTTGGCAAAAACATGTTGAAAAATACATGAAAGAAGTACGCGCTTTACTCTACAAATATCGTAAACAAATCAAACGACAATACAAAACTTCACTCAACGCAGGAAAATCAACAATGCCTCTCGCCAAGCTAGCGCTTATTACCGATATTGACAACACGCTGTTAGGAGACAAAAACAGCCTACAGCAACTAGTAGCCTGGTTACGTGAGCAAGCTGGGCACATCGCTTTTGGCGTTGCAACGGGTCGCCCACTTGAAACTACTGTTCAAATCTTACAGGAGCACAATGTACCAATGCCTGATGTGCTTATTACATCAGTTGGTAGTGAAATTAATTACGGCGCTTCACTTAATGCAGATACTGGTTGGAGTAACCACATCAAACACCAATGGCGCCGTGACGACTTGCTTGAAGCGATGCAGAACATTCCTGGGATACGCCTACAAACACCAGAAAACCAGAGAGAATTTAAAATTAGTTATTTAGTTGATCCAGCGGCAATGCCATCCGTTGAAGAAATCAATCAACATTTACAGAAGCTGCAATTGCATGCTCAAGTAATATATTCCCATCATGAATTTCTTGACCTCCTCCCTATTCGC
>JBFIGM010000028.1:0-17617 GCA_041602315.1 Methylophilaceae bacterium
CATCGCTTCTTGGCAGACCCGGAATAATGTCGTCGCTTGCTCATTTGTTCCCTGTCCATCCTGATTATTCGTCACAAAATAGCATGGAATATCCATCTGTTTTTCAAACTCTTTAGCTTGCCAGTCTAATGCCGCTACAATCCCTAACTCCAAAATATTTGGCCTCAAATCACCCGATATTCTATGCGCCGTATCAAATGTTTGATCAACAATCTCCTTTATGTCTTTTGTTTTTTGAACAAGTGCTTCCTGATCTGCTGGCAAATTGTTGAGTAACGAGCCAAGGCCAATTTTGATGGCGGTCAAGTTACCACCTAAATCGTCATGTATTTCACGCGAAATTCTGCTGCGCTCTTGTTCTTTCACAGTATTCAAATGCGCAGACAGTTCTGCCAACCGCTCTCTTGATTGCTCAAGCTCAAGCCGTTCTTGTTTACTCTGGGTTATATTCGTCATAATTCCAGACCACTGCACTATCCCGCTATTAAACTTTCTGGGAGTGCAGCGTAAATTGACCCACTTAATATCGTTCCACTCCTCAATCCAGAAGCGCCCTTCCCAATTCAGCATTGCCATTTCAGATGAAGAAACTTTAAGCTTTTCCTCAAATATATCAAAGTCATCTTTATTCATAATCTCAAAAAATGCATTTGGCGTTTCTTTCAATACTTCTGGCTCTAGCCCCAAAAGTGCTTTGCAACCGTCACTTAAATAATGGAATAATATTTGGCCTTCGGTATCAATCTGAAATTCAAAAAATAAGCCTGGTGTGTTTCTTACTAAAATCTTAAATCGCGTGTCATTTTCATCAAATTCTTGATTGATAACAGACTGCGTAGCGGGCTTAATTACCAATAAATAGGTACTACCATTATCTTGAAAATGGGCCACCTTGAGATGCTGTAAATCATAAAACCGAATTGCTTGGTGCTTATTTATGCTGACTAGCTTGGACATTATCTGCTGAGAACTGATAAAGGCGGATAGATCTTCTTGGCTAACACCAATCAGCGCATCTAACTCTTTTTCTTGCAACTCGGATAATGTTTCATCAAATGTTTGATTCACTCGCGCGCTTACACTAAGCAAGTGCATAGATGTAGCATCAATCAAAAAAGCCTCATCTGATACACCGCGCATCAACACATCAAATAAAATATCTTTCCTCAATTGTTCAGTCAACTAACCCCCCGTTTACAGCCCATTAAATGTAATAAAATCTCTTTATTAATTGCGTATAACCTCACAACGAACAAACATCCAATTAAAAAATATCCCCTCTTTCTTTTGCTAGCGCTTCCCGCTCCAATTGCAACACATACTTTTGTATAACCCGTTCATTCTCATGGGAAAGGTTAATAAATTGAAATCCCACTCGGAATTTTTTTGATCCGTTAAGCATCACTGTTTCCGTAATATGCCTCACGCTCAATGTTGTTTCTATATCCCCATAATTAGGAAATGAAATGGCACAATTTGGGAACTCTTGCCCTATCTCTATGATTGATGACAAGTGATCAGTCACAACAGTACCAATACCGCCTAGGCTAGCATCTACTAAAACCATCTCAAGCTTTTCATCACGCTCTGTAGATGGATTGAAATAAGGGATATAACAAATAATGGGGTTAGTAACTGGCGTTAGGGAGCGATAGAAGTCTCTACGTTGAAAGCGATATAACCTTGTAGGCAAAAGCATTTTTAGTGCCTCTCCATCCACCAGCCTCACTTCGGTTAACTTTTGAGCTTGCCAGCGAACGCGAACCCCCTCAGTTTTCATGAAAGCTATTGAATCACTAGCCAATAAACGTTTATTGAAGCCAGCATCTAAACTCTTATCCAAATAGACATATTTCTTATCTTTACTCACACCAATCACTGTAGTTAAACCCTGATCTCTGCCTTGGTTGAATGTCATATTTAGCGTTGTTTTGTTTTTTGCAAGCTCGTTCAAAACTTGAGCTATCTCTACTGGGTGCTCAGTAAGGTATTGTTCCTCATTGTTTACAACTGCGCTGTCTGCCATGTCCTACAAACTTCCTTTTGTATCACTATTATAGTTATTCGCTGACAATCTGATCGGTTATCGGCTATTCTAATAACAAACTGGTTCTTGAGCTAGTTATTACGCCATTTAGACTTTATACTTTAGTCTAATTAAGGATATAAAACACGTTAATTTACGTTGAAATCATACAAGCTTTGTAAGAAATGATGAAATTACTAGGATTTTAAGCCGTAATGGCAAACTTTAAATAGCATTAGCTACAGTGGTCGCTTGAATAGAAAAAGGGTTACGTGTGAACGTAACCCTTTTGTTATGTCTGGTAGGGAGTGCGGGGATCGAACCCGCGACAAACGGATTAAAAGTCCGCTGCTCTACCATCTGAGCTAACTCCCCATTTACTACTTAATGCTTTTTGGTTGTCGCTCAAAAAATGCAAGACCGCGATTATGCTGGAAACCAGCCTTTTGGTCAACATTGTTTGGCAATTTATCTTGTATATTTCTGAAATAATATGATTTGGCGAAGGCCAATTGTCATTTTTATCGCATGCCTGGCAATTTACCACCCATGAGACCACCCATGCCACGCATAAGTTTCCCCATACCGCCTTTGCTAAACATTTTCATCATTTTTTGCGTTTCTTCAAATTGCTTAAGTAAGCGATTCACTTCTTGAACTTGTACGCCACTCCCGGCAGCAATTCGTTTTTTACGTGTTGCTTTGATAATTTCTGGTTTACGCCTTTCTAGTGGTGTCATGCTATTGATAATCCCTTCAATACGCCGTAATGATTTTTCAGCATCTTCTTGATTTACTTTAGCCGCCATATCCGCCATCTGTGCTGGCATCTTATCCATGAGTGCGCTCATCCCGCCCATTTTACGCATTTGCATCATTTGCGTTTTAAAATCTTCCAAGTCAAATTTACTGCCTTTTTTGATTTTATCGGCAACTTTTTTTGCCTCTTCCATATCGACATTTTTATGGGCTTGTTCAATCAAACCTAATACATCACCCATGCCCAGTATGCGACCTGCCATCCGTTCTGGATGAAATGGTTCTAATCCATCAACTTTTTCACTGACCCCAATAAATTTGATTGGTTTACCTGTGACATGACGTACTGAAAGTGCCGCACCGCCCCTAGCATCCCCATCAAGCTTAGTCAGCACAACGCCCGTTAACGGCAGTGTCTCACCAAAGGCTTTAGCAGTATTGACCGCATCCTGGCCTTGCATAGCATCAACTACAAATAGCGTTTCTGCTGGTTTGAGTTGTGCATGCAAGGCTTTTATCTCAGCCATCATGGTTTCATCAATACCCAAGCGCCCAGCGGTATCAAATATCACTACATCATAATAATTAGCTTTAGCATGAGCTAAAGTCTGTTGCGCGATTTCAATTGGCTGCTGATCTGCATGACTATCAAAACAATCCACTTCTAATTGTTTAGCCAGCGTTTTGAGTTGAGTAATTGCAGCAGGGCGGTAAACATCAGCACTCGCAAGCAACACTTTTTTCTTATCTGCTTTTAATAGTTTGGCTAACTTGGCTGAAGTAGTCGTTTTACCAGAGCCCTGTAACCCGGCCATTAAAATGACAACTGGCGGGACCGCAGCCAGATTCAGCGCAACATTGGCTTTACCCATTAACTCAGTTAGTTCTTCATTGACCACCTCAATGACCGCTTGTCCTGGTGACAGGCTTTGTAGCACCTCTCTCCCATTGGCTCTGTCTTTAACTTTTGCAATAAAGTCCTTGACCACAGGCAAAGCAACATCAGCCTCGAGCAAGGCCATACGTACTTCACGCATGGCATCTTTAATATTATCCTCAGTTAAGCGTGCTTGACCGCGTAAGTTTTTAATGACGCCTTGTAAACGTCCCGTTAAATTTTCCAACATATTTGCATATCCTAAGCGACATACCAGTTCGGTATGACTTCATTAATTTGTGTTAATTTTACATCATGCTATGCGATTGGCGTGAGTTTTGACATAATTGCGAGATGCAACATTTAATCCCATATCTCGTTGTCGCATTTATCTATCTAGCGGTTGCTTTTGATTTTTGGCGCATTGCCAAACTCAGCAGCACCTCTGATGAGCAGGTCTATTCACTTAAGCTACACTCAGCCATGATTGCGCTAGGCTTGGTTCTTCATGGCGGGCTACTATATAAAGATATTTTTGCCGTCGGTAGCTTTAACTTTGGTTTATTTTATGCCATCTCTGCTATTTTATGGCTTACAGCGCTTATATACTGGCTTGCCAACCTCAAGCATAAAATCGACATCCTGCAATGTTTTGTCCTGCCGCCAGCAGCCCTATTTGTTTTGTTATCTGCTCTCTCCATTCATGATTACATAGCCCCTTATGCAGAAGCTTCTTGGTTTATGGCACATGTTGCAATTGCAGTGCTAGCTTATAGTTTATTTACCTTCGCCGCTATGCATGCGCTACTGATGGCAATAGCTGAACGCAGTCTCCACAATAAGTCGACCTTCATTAAGCTACCAGATTTCCCACCATTGATGGTCATGGAAAGCTTGTTGTTTAAAGTAATTACCCTGGGGTTTATATTACTCACCCTTACCGTAGCTAGTGGCATGCTTTTCTCAGAACAGATTTTTGGCAAACCACTGCAGTTCACGCATAAAGTGATTTTCTCAATCGCATCATGGTTTATTTACGCATGGCTATTGTTTGGTCGCTATCGCTATGGCTGGCGGGGTTTAAAAGCGATTCGCTGGACACTGTCAGGCTTTGGCTTGCTGGTACTTTCCTATATTGGTACTAGAGTTGTTTTAGAACTTTTCCTACATCGTATTTAGCGTAAAGTGATGTGAGGCCAGCCATAGGCTTCTGCATAGGCAGTTAACTGTGGATCAGCATCAACTGCTACTGGATTTGTCACCAGTTTTAATAAAGGCAAATCATTGTGTGAATCACTATAAAAGTAACTAGCCTTAAAGTCCTCACGTGTTTGGCCTCTTTCAGCCAGCCAATCATTTAACCGCGTGACTTTTCCATCTTGAAAGCTAGGTACACCACTTACATTCCCTGTGAATTCACCATCAATGATTTCGGGGTCTGTTCCAATCAGATTTTCAATACCATAGGCAGTTGCAATCGGTTTTGTCACGAAGCTATTAGTTGCAGTAATCACCACACATAAATCGCCTTGCTCTTTATGCTGGTTGACCAATGCTTGTGCTTTATCGGTCATCATTGGTCGAATGACCTTTTCCATATACTTCATGTGTAACGCATCAAGAAATGCCTTGGGATGTTGTGATAAAGGCTGCAATTGAAATTTCAAAAATGCAAAAATATCTAGATTTCCATTCTTGTAGTCTTGATAAAACTGTTCATTACGCGCCTGATGAGACTCTGCATCAAGCAAGCCCTCATCAATCAGAAACAGACTCCAATTGTAGTCAGAATCCCCAGCTAAAAGCGTATTATCCAAATCGAACAATGCTAGATTTTGTTGTTTAGCATCCTGTTTCATATCAAATCATTTCTTTCTTAGTATTAGAAGTTAATATCAAAACCACCCCAACTATAATCAGTGCCAGGGCAATATATTCATTATTAGCAATAGTTTCATTGGCAAATATAACCCCAACTATAAAGGCTACTACTGGGTTAACAAATGTATTACTACTTGCTACGAGAGGCGCAACATTTTTAAGCAGCCATTGGTAGGCAGAGTAGGTAGCCAATGAACTAAAGAGCACCAAAAACACCACTGCACCCCAAGATTTATTGCTAACTGTTGTTGGCCATATCTCACCAGAAAAAGTGCTAACCGCAATCAGCACTAGCCCTCCAATCAGCATTTGACAAGCTGCACCCATCAAGCCTCGCGGCATTGGAAGATGTTTTGCCCAAACAGAGCCAAATGACCAGCTTGCAGCAGCAAATATCAACAGTAAGGCACTAATCAGCTCACCATGCAAACTTCCGCCTAAATTAAGTAAAAGAATGCCTAGAAATCCAACCACAATGCCGAACCATTCTCGATTGGTAATATGATGGCCCCAAACTGTTGAAAATATCGCCATCCAGACAGGTACAGTCGCGATGGATAATGCAGCCACACTTGAACTGACCGTTTGCTGCACAAAGCATACTGTACCATTACCCATCACTGGCAATAAAACGCCAATAATCGCGGCGCCTTTCCATTCAGCGTATGAAGGATTTCGCCAACCCAAAGTGCGCATCACAATATATAAAAATAGCCCTGCTATAAGGTAACGCAGGCCAGCAAGCATAAATGGAGGAAAGCTTTCTATGCCAAACCGTATTGCCAAATAAGTTGAGCCCCAAAAGAAATAGGTACAAAACAATGCAATAAAAATTAACAGTGTCTGTTTACTATTTGGCATTTTACAGTAAGGCAAGTTCAGGCAACGCAGTTATCGCGCAAGCTTTACTTGACTAAACTTGCGGATTGAGTTTTTCGGCTTTGTTATATAACTTATTCAAACCATTCAAATAAGCCTTGGCCGATGCAATCACAATATCAGTGTCAGCTCCTTGCCCATTCACTATACGACCGCCTTTTGATAAACGCACGGTCACTTCACCCTGCGCATCGGTTCCACTAGTGATGTTATTGACTGAGTAAAGTTGCAACTCAGCACCACTACTCACAATTTCCTCAATCGCTTTAAAACTAGCATCCACAGGTCCACCACCATCTGCTTCTGCCCTTACTTCACGTCCGCCATCGGATAAGGTAATCACAGCATGCGGGACTTCGCCAGTTTGCGAAGCAACTTGTAAATAGACTAATTTATATTGTTCATTTGCCTCACTGACGACTTCATCACTTACCAAGGCATGCAAGTCCTCATCGAAGATTTCTGACTTCTTGTCCGCCAATGCTTTAAAACGCGCAAATGCTGCATTCAACGCATCTTCACTAGACAACTCAATCCCTAGCTCTTTTAAGCGCGTTCTAAAAGCATTTCGACCAGATAACTTACCTAACGTCAATTTATTGGTATTCCATCCCACATCTTCGGCACGCATAATTTCATAGGTCTCACGGTGCTTTAAGACTCCGTCTTGATGAATGCCACTTTCATGAGCAAATGCATTGGCGCCAACAATAGCTTTATTTGGTTGTACTGGATATCCAGTGATAGTTGACACTAATTTAGAAGCAGGCACTATCTGTGTTGTATCAATGCGTGTATCCAAGTTAAAAAAGTCATGGCGCGTTTTAATAGCCATCACGACCTCTTCCAAACTTGCATTGCCTGCCCGCTCGCCTAAGCCATTAATAGTACACTCTACTTGACGTGCTCCATTGGCAACTGCTGCCAATGAGTTAGCAACTGCCATACCTAAGTCATTGTGACAATGCGTACTCCAGATCACTTTATCTGAATTTTTAACGCGCTTAATTAACGTGGCCATGCGTTCGCCCCATGCAGCGGGAATGCTATAACCTACGGTATCTGGCACATTAATCGTCTTCGCCCCCGCTTCAATAACCGCGTCAAATACACGCACTAAAAAATCGATATCCGAGCGCACAGCATCTTCTGCTGAGAACTCAACATCATGGGTATACTCCAAAGCCCATTTCACAGCTTGCACAGCACGCTCTACTACTTGATCCTCCGTCATCCGAAGTTTGTTTTCCATATGAATTTTGCTGGTTGCAATAAAAGTATGGATACGGCCATTTTTTTCTGCATGCTGCATCGCTGGTGTAATTGCCTCACCAGCACGACGCACATCATTCTCACTAGCACGCGCAAGTGAACATACCGTAGACTTTGTAATCAATCCAGCAATCGTATGTATTGCTTCAAAGTCTCCTGGACTAGCGGCTGCAAAGCCTGCTTCAATGACGTTAACACCTAATTTTTCTAATTGGCGCGCAATGCGTATTTTTTCTTCTTTAGTCATGGCGGCACCTGGGCTTTGCTCGCCATCCCGTAATGTGGTATCAAAAATGATCACTTGTTCTTGTTTCATGTGGTATTCCTTAATCAATGCAATGAATTATAAATGGTTTTAGCCGCAGCATGCGAAATGCGCGAGCAAGATACTTCTGTATTGGTGGGGTAAAATTAATGTGCGCTGACGCGCAGCAGCAGTGCAAGGCTTGTAAGGCACAAGCCTGTTAAGGAATATATTGCTTCAAATGTAGCATCGCTATACATAAGGTGATTATAAGTAACTTTTTTATTATTCGTCAATCACATATAAACACTAAGTCACTGTCTTTTTTTTCAATTTAGACTTTATCCACAAATAGTATCCAGATAAGGCATAAATAAACACGACTGTGAACAGCACCTCAGGCGGGCTATATGACACTAATACGAATCCAAGCATGATTGCGAGTACGGCGACAAAAGGTACACTTTTTTTCAAGTTGATATCTTTACCACTATAAAAACTAAAGTCACTCACCATTGAGCCTGCAGCAAACACAGTCAAACACCAAGCTAACCATTGCATCTTAATCGCACCAAAAAAGATTTCGCGGCCTGAGATACCATACTCATATGACACCCAAACAAACCCAGCTAGCAATGCAGCCGCAGCAGGACTAGGTAAGCCTTGAAAAAAACGTTTATCTTGAAATGGATCTTCAAGCTTGGTATTAAACCTTGCTAATCTCAAGGCAGCACATGCACAATAAATAAATGCAGCAATCCAACCAATCTTACCAAGTGGCTTCAGCGCCCAAACGTACATTATTAAGGCTGGTGCAACGCCAAAAGAAACCATATCAGCTAAGCTGTCGTACTCAGCACCGAAGGCACTTTGTGTATTTGTCATTCTTGCCACTCGCCCATCAAGGCCATCCATGACCATGGCAACGAATATCGCAATCGCTGCCTGCTCATATTTAAAATTCATTGCACTCACAATGGCATAGAAACCTGAAAATAAAGCAGCTGAAGTAAACAAATTAGGGAGTAAATAGATGCCACGCTCCCTTAAACTTGGACTCTCTGCGTTGTCTGTTGCTCTTCTTGATAGCTTTTTATCTGACTCTGTCATATCGATTGCTTGAATTAAATATATGCGTATCAGTATATCAAATCTGATCCATTGCAAAATGCTTTAGTGCACGCTTTATATTTATTTATTTCAGATAACAGTATCCAAGCATGCATTAATCGTGATTCACATCAGCTATTAATTAAATTAAAGCAATAAACATACGCTTATCTAGCGATAAAAGTCTCACTTATATTTGTATGATAAATACTTATCGAAACTTTAATTTGCTAAGAGTCATATTGTGGTGCATCCAAAAAATAAACATACTGCAGCTGATATTGCACGCCAAACCTTAATTCAACTCGTTAAGGAGGGCCTGCCTCCTACGCCGGAAAACTATTCGGCCAAATATAACGAAATTATTGGTAACAAGGCACCCTCTGTTTATGAAATATTGAAGGACGCGCTGATTAACGCTGGTAAGAAGTCGCCACAATATGCAGAAGCGGAAAAAGCTATCTCATTGGCCGTCAAAGAGCAAGACTGGGCAGGCTTGGAAATCAAACTTCGTAAATTATTCTCCAATGCTCCCGCAAGCGCCTCCACTAGTAATGTCAACTGGTCTTCACTGATTAGTACTTTATTAAAACAACTGGAAACGAACCATAAGGGCATCACACTTAGTCGCAAAAAACAAGGGCTTAGCCGTGTATTAATGAATTTCGCTAAAGATCCAGATATGCTGGCTGAAAAAATACAGGCTTTGCTTCGATCATGGGGCAGTGAATCTACAGCACAGAGCATAGAGACTGTTAGCGATCAGACCTCATCCAAAGAGGTCATCTCAAGTGAAAACAATACGCAAATACAACACAAGCAGTCGGAAAACCTATCCACAGCTAAGGGCAACCAAGTATTAGCGCAACTACGTCAAATGATGACAAGAACACTAGAGTTAGCCTTGATCCCACTGCTTAAAGATGTACCAAAATCGCAAGAAGAGGCACAGAATTTACTTGCAGACCTTCGTGGAGACTTGTCTGATCAAACGTTATCAAAATGTACGAATAGCCTCAAGAATATTCTTTTTTCTCTAGAAACCAAGATGGAAGAAAAAGAGAATATCAACAAAACTCTCGTCGACTTATTGAGTTTACTTGTCAAAAACATGGCGGATATGACAGCCGATGATCATTGGCTGAAAGGTCAAATAGATATCGTCAATGATGTGCTAAGCAAGCCTATTACTACGCTATCACTACAAAATGCAGAAAGCAGCTTAAAAGAGTTAATTCATAAGCAAGACAGTATAAAACCTGCTATCAGTAATGCACAGAATTTATTGAAGCAAATGGCAGCTACATTTATTGCACGATTAGTTGATATGACTGAAACGACGGATGATTACCATCATAAAATCGAGGGTCATCAAAGAAAGTTAAGTACCATTAAGGGGATTGATGAATTAAACGGTGTACTCAAAAGTGTACTCGAGGACACTCGCTCCATAGGCCTAACAGTTCAACGTACACGCGAAGAGTTTACTGATAGCCAAACACGTATTAATGAAGCTGAACAGAAAATTCAAGAGTTAACTTCCGTACTTGAATATATTAATGAGGTAGCTTGTGAAGATTATTTAACGGGCACGCTTAACCGTCGCGGCATGGAAGAAGCACTAGAAAGAGAGTTTAGCCGTGCAGATCGCCACCATACAGAACTTAGCATCGCAATGATGGATATTGATCATTTTAAACAACTGAATGACAAATTGGGCCACAGCACAGGTGACGAAGCACTTGCACATTTCGCTAGTGTTATAAAAGATGCTAAGCGAACAACGGATGTGTTAGCGCGTTATGGCGGTGAAGAATTCATCATTATTCTGCCTAACACCATACAAGCAGATGCAATCAAAGTGATTGAACGCGTACAACGTAAGTTAACCAAGCAATTTTTTATGCATAGCGACCAACATATCGTCATCACGTTCAGTGCTGGTGTAGCGGAGCGTATTGAAGGCGAAACGCCAGAGGAAATCATTCCGCGTGCTGATGCTGCGCTATATGCAGCTAAAAACTCAGGACGTAATCGTGTCGTTGGCGCGCCAATTGTAGATGTAGAGGTAATACCTACTCAATTAACAAAAGTTGCAGAGCCCAACAAAGATGATGCGAGGCATTAATCGCTAAAAGACATCCTTTAGCACAGAGAAATTTTTCACTGTGTTAATATCGCGCTAAATATTAATTTAGCAATCTGATTCTATGATATTCACATTACACGGTACTGACGGTTTGGCCCGTCGTGGAACGCTGCAACTTGCACACGGAAAACTTGAAACACCAGCATTTATGCCCGTTGGTACATATGGCACAGTTAAAGCCATGTCCCCATTAGAGTTAGAAGAAATCAAGGCGGAAATCATTTTAGGGAACACATTCCATCTATGGTTACGACCAGGATTGGATGTTGTCGCTGCGCATGGTGGCTTGCATAAATTTATGGGCTGGAATAAGCCAATACTGACAGACTCTGGTGGATTTCAAGTATTTAGTTTGGGCGATATGCGTAAAATCAGTGAAGAAGGTGTGAAATTTAAAAGCCCCATTAATGGTGACACTTGCTTTTTGACACCCGAAGAATCTATGCGTATTCAGAAAGTATTAAATAGTGACATTGTGATGATATTCGACGAATGTACACCTTACCCAGCTACTTATCAGGAAGCAAGTGACTCTATGCAACTATCTTTGCGCTGGGCGCAAAGAAGTAAAGATGCACATCAAGGCAACAGTAATGCGCTGTTTGGCATTATTCAAGGTGGCATGTATGAAGAATTAAGAGATGTATCGCTTAAAGGACTCGAGTCCATCGGGTTTGATGGTTATGCAATTGGTGGTTTGTCGGTTGGCGAGCCAAAGGCAGACATGAAGAGAGTTTTAGCACACACGGCCCCCAAGATGCCGCAAGACAAACCTCGCTATCTGATGGGCGTTGGCACACCTGAAGATCTAGTGGATGCAGTCAGTCTTGGTGTTGATATGTTTGATTGCGTTATGCCTACTCGCAATGCACGCAATGGTTGGCTGTTTACCCAGTATGGTGACGTTAAAATCAAAAATGCCATTTACAAGCAAGACATGCAACCACTAGATACAGACTGTAACTGTTACACATGTCAGCACTTTACCCGTGCTTATTTACACCACTTACATAAAGTTGGTGAAATTTTGGGGGCGCGATTAAATACTATTCACAATTTGCATTATTACCAAACACTGATGCAAGGTATGCGTGATGCCATTGAATCAAATCTTTTTGACCAATTCAAAAAAGAATTCACAAGAAAACGTGCTGTTCTATCTGTCAAAAACGCTTGAACATGCAAGCTAATTAAGAATGGTTTTTATTGTTATTTCTATTAAAAAACCATTAAAAATCAACAACTAATGTAATTTTAATGTTGCCACTTCTCTTAAACATGCGTAACATAACATATATGAACAGATAGGAGAAATACAGTGAAGGGCAACAAAAAGATTATTGATATCCTAAACCAGTTATTAACTGGTGAATTATCAGCCAGCGATCAATATTTGATTCATGGTGAAATGGTCTCGGATTTGGGCATGCCACAACTAGCCGCACATATGTTACATGAATCCGAACATGAACATTTACATGCCAAGCTCATCATTCAACGTATATTATTCCTAGAAGGTACGCCAAACGTCGCAAAACGTGATGCGCTTAATATTGGCAAAAATGTCAAACAAATGCTGGAAAATGATTTAGCACTTGAATATCAAGTCGTTAAAAATCTAAAAAGTGCAATTGAAGCCTGCGAAAAAGCCGAGGACTTTGTCACGCGCGATATGCTGGTACAGCAACTAGAAGATACAGAAATGGATCATGCTTACTGGCTAGAGAAGCAACTTAAATTAATAAGTCTAGTAGGGTTAGAAAACTATCAACAAAGTCAAATGAAACAACCAGCAGCATAAGGGACAAGTGATGAAAGCAGACAAAAAAATTCTCAGCGTTCTGAATGTAGTGCTTAAAAATGAATTGACCGCGATCAATCAATATTTTCTGCACGCACGTATGTTTCGTAATTGGGGCCTTGAAAGTCTAAATGACTATCAGTATAAACAGTCGATTCGCACGATGAAAGAAGCTGATAAAATTATTGAGCGAATTTTGTTTTTGGAAGGCTTACCAAACTTACAAGTATTAGGAAAACTATTGATTGGCGAGGATGTAGTTGAGTGCTTAAATGGCGATTTAAAACTAGAGCGTGACATTCATAGGCCAGCATTAATTGAAGGCATTTCCGTATGCGAAGAATTGCAAGATTTTGTAACTCGCGACTTATTAGAAATGTTACTAGAAGCCAGTGAAGAAGCGATTGACTGGATAGAAACACAACAAACACTTATCAACGATGTATCGTTACCAAATTATCTACAATCTCATATCGAAGATGTGGACTAAGTACAACTAGACTAAAAAGCTGCTTAGGCAGCTTTTTTTATGTCCATAAGCAAATTTGATATTCTCACTTGACAAACAAAGAACAAACGAGAATAATTCTCAGTATCGTTATTGTTTATGGAGTATGATTTTGTACGTTTGTGTGTGTAACGCTGTAACAGAGCGTGATATCGAACAAGCCATCGCGCATGGAGCTACTACCATGAAAGCTTTGAATCGTGATCTAGGCGTTGGTTCTCAATGCGGTGCTTGCGCTAGATGCACAAAAGAATGCCTTGCAAAATCCACACATAAAAACATTGATTCATTCAGCAATGTATTCCCCATTAATAAACAAGAAGCAGCTTAAACCTTACCGCCTTGTCCCCTTGCGGCCGAAAACTAACTAAAATAACAGTACTAAACGGGATTGTTTCATAAGCAATCAACAGTTCCACGCGCAGCAACAATACTCTGTGTTAAAATCCTGCCTTATTTTAGATGTTACTCAATTTAGGAAAATCCAATATGTTTATTTCTAACGCATATGCAGCGGCACCAGCTGGTGCTGGTAGTGATTTATTAAGTTTGGCACCCATGCTAATCATTTTTGTTCTATTCTATTTTATGCTTATCCGCCCGCAGATGAGACAAGCCAAAGAACACAAAGCAATGATTGCCGCATTAAAAGTTGGCGATGAAGTAGCAACGACTGGCGGCATGATTGGAAAAGTCACTAAAGTGAATGACAATTTCGTCGCTATTGAAATTGCGGCTAACACTGTGATTCATGTTCAAAAACACGCAGTCCAAACACTTTTGCCTCCTGGCACATTAAAATCAGCATAACTTTACTACTTTAGACAAATTAGCTTTAAGCGAGCCACAAATATGAACCGCTATCCTACGTGGAAATATATTTTAATTGCAGCATCAGTTATCATTGGACTGCTATACACCATTCCTAACTTATACGGGGAATCTCCAGCCGTGCAAGTCAGTCCAGCCAGAGCTTCTTTAAAAGCTGATCAAGCATTATTAAGTAAAGTTGAAGCTGCATTGAAGTTGGCCGATATAAACTTTAATGGGATTTATTTGGATGCTTCAGGCGTAAAAGTTCGTTTTGATAAACCTGAAGATCAACTTAAAGCGAAGGACAAACTTACAGAAAGTTTGGCGGCAGATGATTACACCGTTGCACTAAATCTACTTTCACAAACGCCAGACTGGCTACTAGCGATTGGTGCTAAGCCAATGTATTTGGGCTTGGATTTACGTGGCGGTGTACATTTCTTGTTACAAGTTGACATGCAAGCCGCTTTGGAAAAATCAGTAGAAAGCAATGTTGGCGATTTTCGTACTGCAATGCGTAATGAAAAAATTAATTACACTGGTGTCTCTCGTGAAAACTTAGCAGTTGAAGTTAGTTTTGAAAGCGATGAGGAAAGGGAAAAGGCACGTAGGCTTCTGGAAACAAACTACCCTGATTTAACTTACACTAAAACTGGCAGCGACACAGCACTTAAGCTAGTAGCTATACCCAGTGAACAAACACAAAAGAAAATTCAAGAGTTTGCCCTTAAGCAAAACTTGCTGACTTTACATAACCGTATCAATGAACTTGGCGTTGCTGAACCTATTGTGCAACAACAAGGTCTGGACCGTATTGTTGTCCAGTTGCCTGGCGTACAAGACACAGCAAAAGCAAAAGAGATTTTAGGCCGCACGGCGGCTTTGGAAGTTCGCATGGTCACAGCACACGGCACGCGTAGTGATGCAAGAGACTTTGATCCGAAAAAAATTGAAGATGCACTTAAAGGTATCGTTCCAGCAGGTAGCGAATTGCTTTATTCAAGAATCAATGAACCACTACTGGTTTCTAAACGCGTAGTGTTTTCTGGTGAAAACTTGGTCTCTGCCAGCCCTAAACCGAGCCAGCAGGGAGCAGGCGCTGAAATCGCAGTCAGTTTGGATTCTAAAGGCGCTGGCTCAATGAAATTAACAACGCGTGACGGCATTAACAGAAGAATGGCTGTTATCCTAGTTGAAAAAGGTAAAAAGGAAGTATTAACAGCTCCTACTATACAAGCAGAGCTTTCTTCTCAGTTTGTCATCACTGGTATGGAAAACCTCCAAGAGGCGAATGATTTATCATTATTGATGCGGGCAGGTGCGCTAGCTGCGCCTATGGAAATTATTGAAGAGCGCACAGTTGGGCCAAGCATGGGTGAAGAAAATATCCAACGTGGCGTCAACTCTACCTTATGGGGCTTCGCTGCTATCGCAGTTATGATGGTCATGTATTACGTTTTATTTGGTACCGTTTCTGTCACAGCACTTGGCATTAACTTATTACTCCTCGTTGCCTTGCTATCAATGTTGCAAGCAACACTGACGTTACCTGGTTTAGCAGCGATTGCGCTCACACTAGGGATGGCGATTGATGCTAACGTCTTGATTAATGAACGTATCCGTGAAGAACTACGTGATGGCAACACACCGCAAGCTAGTATCCGCATAGGTTATGACAAAGCGTTTGGTACGATTCTTGACTCAAACATTACAACACTGATAGCTGGTGCCGCACTGTTTATGTTTGGCACTGGTCCTATTAAAGGCTTTGCAGTCGTACACGTGTTAGGCATTTTGACATCAATGTTCAGTGCGGTCATGGTTTCACGTGCAATTGTGAACCTTATCTATGGGTATCGTCGCAAGATCGATAAACTTTCAATTGGTCAAATATATAAAGCAGATTAGTTACTTCAGTTAGGCATAACGAGCGTACATTATGGAATTTTTTAGAATTAAAAAAGACATCCCTTTTATGAGCTATGGTCGTCTCACGACCACTATCTCACTTGTCACATTTATCTTGGCTGTGTTCTTTCTCGCAACGCGTGGACTGAACTACGGTGTGGACTTTACAGGTGGCACCGTCATGGAGGTAACCTACCCTCATGCAGCAGATATTGAAAGCATTCGAACAGCCATGAACAAAATAGACCTGAGTGATGCCACTGTGCAAAACTTTGGGACAAGCCAAGATGTACTAATTCGGTTACCGATTAAAAAGGAACTATCAATTGCACAACTTTCAGAAGAAGTAAGTCAAGCGCTAAAAGCAGCGGATAGCTCAGTAGAAATACGTCGCGTAGAATCAGTAGGCTCTCAGGTAGGTGATGAACTATTTGAGAACGGCGCACTTGCACTGCTGATTGTGTTATTTGGTATTGCCGCCTATTTAGCGATGCGTTTTGAATGGCGTTTTGCCGTTTCTGCAATTATTGCCAACATGCATGATGTCGTTATTATTCTGGGCTTCTTTGCATTCTTTCAGTGGGAGTTCAGCTTAACTGTACTTGCAGCGATTTTAGCAGTGCTAGGTTATTCGGTTAATGAGTCTGTGGTGGTATTTGACCGTGTGCGCGAAAACTTCCGCAAAATGCGTAAAGCTGGGACAATTGAGGTTATTGATAACGCCATCACCCGCACACTATCTCGTACCGTCATTACACACACACTTACCCTCACTATGGTTGGATCAATGCTGCTGTTTGGTGGCGAGGTACTACATTACTTCTCTCTTGCTTTAACAGTTGGCATTCTGTTTGGTATTTACTCGTCAGTACTCGTGGCCTGCCCTGTCGCACTATTGCTTGGCGTTAGCCGTGTTAATCTGATTGGCGACCTGGACAAAAAGAAAAAAGAGAATGAAGAAGAGGTCATTGCCTAATCACTTCGATGATTAACAGGACGCGCATTTAAGGTTAAACTAAACGCTTAATCATAACGAATTAATACACGATTGGACAATATCCCACTTTCTTGGCAGTTTGGCGCCCTAGTTATACTGCTAATGCTATCAGCATTTTTCTCCATGTCTGAGACTGCGCTAATGTCAGTCAATCGCTACCGATTGCGACATTTAGTCAAACAGGGTCATCGCGGCGCTAAACTAGCTAATACACTGCTACTACAAACCGATAAGCTCCTAGGTGTCATTTTACTTTGCAATAACTTTGTCAATACAGCGCTTGCTACGCTTGTAACTATTATTACTGTTAATCTGTTTGGTGAGGGTGAATGGGAGCTCGTACTGAGCACCATTACCGTGACCTTTGCTATCTTGATTTTCAGTGAGATCTCA
>JBFIGM010000029.1:0-17463 GCA_041602315.1 Methylophilaceae bacterium
CAGCAGGCCAATCAGTAATGTTGAGATTCCCATCACCAGCAGAGAAGCGGCCAATGTTGCCTTGCGTCCGACTTTATCACCAAAGTGTCCAAACAGCAGAGCACCAAAAGGCCGAGCAATAAATGCCAAACCAAAGGTAAGAAAAGCATTTAGGGTTTGTACTGCTGGGTCGCTTTCAGGAAAAAACACTTGCCCAATAACTAGCGCGGCAGCCATCGCATAAATATAAAAGTCATAAAACTCGATGGCTGTTCCGATAAAACTAGCAAATGCAATTTTTGTGGTTGATGGTGTTTGCATGTCGCCTATCTTAAAAGCGAGCGATTTAATTGCAAGTAGTATTTGCTAATTCAATAAAAACGAGCCTTAGCTCTTTTTATCTTCCTTGCTATCTACGTTTTGCCATCCACCACCTAGCGCTTTAAATAAATCAACCGTGGCTGTTAGTGTATTTTGTCGACTAATGACATAACTTTGTGTAGCCTCAATATGGCTACGTTGCGCCTCAAGTACATCCAGATAGCTTGAATAACCAGCTTTATAGCGATTTTGTGCTACATCTAGCATCGCTTGTGTTGTCTCTTTCTTAGAAGCCTGAATCGTCTCAATTGCCTTATATTGACGTAGATTAACCAGCGCATCATTAACCTCTTTAAAAGCTGTCGAAACTGTACCAATATAAGATTGAAGGGCTTGTTTTTGCTTTGCACTTGCCTGATCAACCTTTGAAGACAGTGCGCCTGCATTAAAAATAGGTAAATTAAGACTCAAACCATATGACCAAATACGAGACGCAGACTTAAGCACATCGCCTAGCTCTACACTTTCACCACCAAACGAACCCGTAAGTGAGATACTAGGGTACAAAGCGGCTTTGGCTAGACCAATGTTTGCATTCGCAGCGACCATTGTTTGCTCCGCCTCACGCACATCAGGCCGATTCTCCAAGATTGCAGATGGTAAACCTAATGGTGGTGTAGGCGGCATCGGCAAGCTTGCTAGATCAGCTTGCTCAAGCTTAATTTCTTCCAGCGTCAAAATATTAAGCACGTGCTCAGCTAATTTTCTGGTGCGCATCAGCTCTTGTTCTTGTGCTAACAAGTTATCACGCACCAAGGAGGCTTGCTGCACATCCAATATTGAAACGATGCCACCTTCTTGACGACGTTTAGCAAGCGCTAAACTCTCTTCGCTAATTTTTAGGTTTTCTTGTACATTTTTTAACTGGGAGTCTAGGCTGCGAATATTGAGATAGCTACTCACAACCAAACTTTCAGTTGTTAGCTTGACCATCTCTTTTGCATAAGTGGTGGCTAGGTAATTGGCACGTGCCGCCTCTTTAGCTCTTCTCAACTTACCCCAAAAATCTAGCTCAATTGCCGAATTTAGACTCAAATTAAAATTATTACGCGGATTTGCGCCAAAAGGTGGAAAAGGACCAGACTCAGTTACACGTGTCCGTGTTCCATCACCACCTAAATCAACAGTTGGGAATAAGTAAGCACCTACTTCGCGCATTTGTGCATCTGCTTCTTCTATTCTCGCTACCGCACTCTTGATATTACTATTGTTTCTAAATGCTTTTTCGACAATCGCGTTCAACTCAGGATCTTCATACAGAGTCCACCATTGATTAGGAATTTCTTCTAGGGTGCTAGGCGCTAGCGACTGTCCAGCTTCGCCATAATTGTCAGGCAGTGCCAATTCCGGACGCTCGTAATTTGGCCCCACCAGCATGCAGCCAGTTAAAGATGTGAGCAATACGATAGCGCTACCTTGTTTAAAAAATCTTGTCATTATTTGTCTTTCTCTTCGATCTATTCACCTTCAATATGCCCATGATGTCTTACATGCTTACTGTCGGTTAACCAAGTAAAGAACAATGGAATAAATATCGTTGCAATAAATGTAGCTAATATCATGCCGCCAAATACACCAGTCCCCATTGATTGGCGGGCAGCTGCACCAGCACCTGTCGCAATTACAAGTGGTACGATCCCGAGTACAAAAGCCATAGATGTCATGACTATCGGTCTAAACCTGAGTCTTGCTGCCTCTAGTGCAGCCTCTCCTACAGGCATGCCCTCCTCCATTTTTTGACTTGCAAACTCAACAATTAGAATCGCATTTTTAGCCGCCAACCCTATGAGGGTAATCAGACCAATTTGGAAGTAAATATCGTTTGGCATACCACGGAACAGCACTGCTAATAATGCACCTGTCAATGCAAATGGCACAGCCATAATCACGGCAAGTGGTAATGCCCAAGTTTCAAATTGCGCAGCCAAAATCAAAAAGACCATCACAATAGCAAACCCAAATGCAACCAGTGCCGCATTACCCGTGCGTTTCTCTTGATATGCTTGGCCTGTCCACGCAATTTTGTAGCCATTAGGTAAGTTTACTTTAGCGATATCCTCAACGATTTTAATCGCATCGCCAGAGCTCACACCAGGCGCACCGCTACCAAAAATCTTGGCTGATAGCAGTCCGTTAAAGCGTTCTAACTGTTCTGCACCGACTACATTTTCCACAGTACTTAACGCAGACAATGGAATCATATTCCCTTGCGGGTATTCAGCTGTAGGCTGACTACGTACATAAACCTTACCTAAATCTTCAGGCTGCATCCTATATTCAGGCTCCGCTTGCAATTGCACTCGATAAGTTCGGCCATTTTTATTGAAATCATTGACGTAGTACTGACCCATCGTGCTTTGCAAAGTAGCGTAAATGTCTTCAATGTTGACATTTAGTGATATCGCTTTCGCCTCATCCACCTCAATTTTAAGTTGCGGTACTGTTGGACGGAAAAAACTATTCAAGCCCGTGATTTTAGGATTTTGCCGCATAGCATCCATTAAGTTATTCATCACTTGCGCTAGCTTAATAGGGTCGGAATCACGCTGACTTTGTACATAGACCTCAAATCCACCAGATGAACCAAGACCTCGAATAGCAGGTGGGTTAACAGCAAAGCCCATTCCATCAGGTTGTTGCATACCGATACCTGTCACTTTACCTACCATGTCATCAGCAGTTGCGGTTCGCTCATCCCAATCAGTCATTCTCACAAACATGGTGGCAGCATTGGTTTTGTTAGCACCAGTGAATAACTCGAATCCATTGATTGCAAACTCAGACGCAACAGCTGAATCTTGTGCAACAGCTGCACGAATACTCTCCGTTGTTTGTGTAGTTCTGTGCAGAGTCGCGTTATCAGGCAAAACGACAACAGTGATGATATAGCCCTGATCTTCTGGCGGCACCAAACTGCCTGGCACTGTCCTAAATAAAAACACCATCGCTAACACAAAACCACCAAAGGCGATTGCGCCAATAATTTTATGGTGCAAAGTTAAATCAACTGTTCCAGTGTAGAAGCGTGTGAGTCGACTAAAGCCACTGTTAAATTTTTTAAAGAATGTACTTTCCTGTTCATGTGCTTTTTTGAGAATCATGGCGCATAGTGCAGGCGTTAATGTGAGTGCTACCACACCTGAAATCACAACTGCAATCGCAACGGTAATTGCAAATTGACGGTATAGCTGCCCTGCAATCCCTCCTTGGAATGCGACAGGCACAAACACGGCACAAAGCACCAGCACAATGGCAATCACAGCGCCTGACACTTGTCCAATCGATTTAATTGCCGCATGCAGAGGATCTAAACCCTCTTCCTGCATCAAGCGCTCGGTGTTTTCAAGTACAACAATAGCATCATCCACCACGATACCTATCGCCAAGATCATGGCAAATAGGGTTAATAAATTGATAGAGAAGCCAAATATATACAACCCAGCAAATGTACCTATTAGCGAAATTGGTACGGCAATAATTGGGATGAGTGTAGCGCGCCAACTTTGTAAAAATAAAAATACGACAAGCACAACCAACACCAATGCTTCACCGAAAGTATGCAGCACTTCGTCAATTGTTGAACTAACGAAGTCACTGGTATCGTAAGGAATCGCATAAGTCATCCCTTCAGGAAAACTTTCCTGCAATTCGTTCAGCTTTTCTTTGATGGCACTTGCTGTATCCAATGCATTAGCACCACTCTGCAGAAATACTAGAACAGCAACACCCGTCTGACCATTCAGGGCTGATGATGCGTTATAACTTTGTGCACCTAGCTCAATCCTTGCAACGTCTTTTAGATACAAAACGCCATTAGGTCCATCCGCACGGACGATAATATTGCCGAACTCGGCTGGATCGACTAAACGACCTTTTGCTGTCACCGTGTAAATGAGTTGTTGTGTGTCCGGCGCAGGATCTTGACCAATTTTACCTGCCGCATATTGATTGTTTTGCGTGCTAATAGCCGCTGCAATATCACTTGTGCTGACACCTAATTGCGCCATCCGATCTGGCCGTAACCAAATCCGCATTGAATAATCCTGACCACCAACGATACGCGCACTACCTACGCCTTTAATGCGTTTCAGCTCGTCTAATACATTCAAAGTACCGTAATTACTCAGATACAAGCGGTCGTGTTTTTCATTTGTCGACGTCAGCATCGCCGCCATTAAAATATCGTTTGACTGTTTCTGTACAATCAAACCATTTCGACGTACCTCGTTAGGTAATCTTGGTGTTGCAATATTAACGCGATTACTCACATTGAATGTTGCCTGATCGATATCGGTACCGATATCGAAAGTTGCGGTAATTACCAGCGTACCGCTTGAGTCTGCACTAGAGCTGAAGTACAACAAATTATCAACACCACTCAATTGCTCTTCAATCGGCGCTGCTACGGTTTTTGAAAGTGTGTCCGCACTGGCACCTGGATAAGTAGCTGTAATTTGTACTGAAGGCGGCGCAATTTCTGGATACTGGGCTACAGGCAGCTGAAAAGCTGCTGCCAAACCAGAAAGCACAATGATAATGGACAATACTGAGGCAAATATTGGCCTAGTGATAAAAAACTTGGTCATCTGATATTCACCTACGCTTATATAATTTTCTTGGAAACAAGCTGGTCTGCACTACTTTCTGCTGCACTCTCACTCGCTTTTGGCACTATTGGAGCGCCTGGTCTGACTTTAATCAAATTATCAACGATAACTTTGTCACCTGGCTCAAGGCCATCCAACACCACCCAGTTCTCTCCGTGCCAGCTACCCACTTGAATTGGCTTAACCGCAGCCACTGTATTTCCGTCTTGATCTGTTTCTGCTACAAAAACGAACTTACCTTGCTCACCAGTTTGTACAGCCGTTTGCGGCACAAGGAACACCCCATCACGTGTACCTGTAGTCAGCCTAATCCGTACAAATTGTCCAGGTACTAATTGTTTTTGACTATTCTTAAAAACTGCTCTTAGTTGTTGTGTCCCTAAAGCAGGATCAATCTGGCTAGCTGAAAAATTTAAATCACCTTCTTCTGGGAACTCCTCGCCATTAGGAAGTATTAATGTGATTTTTTTGACATTATCGCGAGTCAGCATGCCTCCCAATTCTTTTAGTTCATAGTCAGATAAGCTAAACCGAACCCAGATAGGCGACACTTGAACAATTTTCGTTAATAGCGTGGTATTGGCATTAACTAGTGTCCCCTCAGAGTAAATAAAGCGCTCAGCCATTCCAGTGACTGGTGCTTCTAATTTTGTATAGGACAAATTTAATTCAGCTTGATGTAACGCTGCTTCGTACTGTTTTAGACCGGCATTTGCCATTGCATTATCCGAAACTGCATTATCATATTCACGCTGGCTAATCGATTTCGTATCGAGTAGTTTTTTTAACCGCTCTGCTTCTCTTTGTGTTTGCGTCAATCGTGCTTTTTGCTCGGCTAATCTTGCTCTGGCTTGTTGAACCTCCATCTCATACGGCACAGGGTCAATCAAGAACATTGGTTGCCCTGCTTTTATTTCAGCGCCCTCTTCATACAATTTTTTAAGCAAAATACCACCTACACGCGGTCTGACTTCTACCTCTTTAGCACCTTCTGTTTGTGCTACAGCCTCTTTTTGTACTGGGATGCTAGTTGCCTTAACTTCCAACACACTGACTGGCATTGCTTGCATAGCTGGTGGAGCTGCATCTTGTTCTCCACATGCCGAAACAAACATGGTGACCATGATTAGGGTTAGCGTTGTTTGATATTGCTTGTATAAATTGAACATGGTGCCTCTATAATATGTCGTTATTATTAATATGGATGCCTTGCATACATACAAGAATGAATGTATATTATATACAAACACACATGTATGTAAATAGGTTTAACAAAAGATTCACAAAATGGTACGCAAAACAAAACAAGAGGCAGAGCAAACGCGACAATGCATTATTAATGCTGCGCGTGAGGTATTTGTTGATAAAGGTGTAAGCAAAACAAGTCTAGAAGAGATTGCACGACATGCAGGTGTTACACGCGGTGCGGTGTATTGGCATTTTGAAAATAAATCCGACTTACTACATGCAATGCGTGATCAAGTAGTACTGCCACTTATTGATCGCATGGACGACGAACTCCTGCTAAACCTAGATAAAGAACAAAATCCTGACAATGACCCACTAACACGCATTGAAAATTTTTTGCTATGTACGATACAAGTACTTAGTGATCACCAAGAGACACGTCAAACCTATGAAATCATGATGACAAAATGCGAATACGTTGGTGAGTTTGAAAAAGTGATGCAGCAAATCATGAGTAATTGTTCAAGCATTGTAGACAAACTAGAACAAGCATACGCTAAAGCGATGAAAAAGCAGCTAATCAAACCAACCTTGACGGCAGCGCAATATGCGCAAGACACACATTTGTTTTTTTCCGGTCTGCTTCATATGTGGGTTAAAGACACCGATGGCAACCGATACAGAAACCAAGCAGAAACACTTATCCACACACATATAGAGATGAGACGACAATAACTTTCTTATCTGCACTTACCTGCCAATTTCTAGTTCCCTCCTAGCCCGTTTGCGTATAAAATAATCAACTTTTCTGTAAGAAGTGTTTAGATGCAAATCGGCAAGCATATTCTAAAAAACAATCTTGTAGTGGCGCCTATGGCTGGCGTTACAGATAGACCTTTCCGCCAATTATGCAAAAAAATGGGCGCTGGTTTAGCTGTTTCAGAGATGGTTACGTCAAACTCACTTCTATATGGAAGTGAAAAAACGCGCAGACGCGCTAACCATGAAGGCGAAGTTGATCCAATCTCTGTACAGATTGCAGGCGCCGATCCTGAAATGATGGCAGAAGCTGCCAAACATAATGTTGATAATGGTGCGCAAATCATAGATATCAACATGGGCTGTCCAGCGAAGAAGATTTGTAATGTCATGGCTGGTTCTGCGCTACTTAAAGATGAGCCACTTGTAGCGAAAATTCTAAAAGCTGTGGTCAATGCAGTCGACGTGCCAGTAACACTCAAAATTAGAACAGGTTGGGATAAAGATAACCGCAATGCTGTGCAAATAGCAAAAATGGCGGAGGATATTGGTATACAAGCATTAGCCATGCATGGTCGTACGCGCGCATGTCTGTACAAAGGTGATGCAGAGTACGATACGATAGCCGCGGTAAAACAAGCAATACAAATCCCACTAATTGCAAATGGTGATATTACAACTCCAGAAAAAGCAAAATATGTATTAGATTATACGGGCGCTGATGCTGTCATGATAGGTCGTGCCGCTCAAGGTAGGCCATGGATTTTCCGTGAAATTGAGCATTACCTAACAACTGGCACGCACATGTTGCCGCCTACGGTAGATGAAATTCACACTGTGATGTTGGAACATTTGCATGATTTGTATGAGTTTTATGGCGAACTAACTGGTATGCGTGTTGCACGCAAGCATATTTCTTGGTACACCAAAGGACTTTCGGGCTCTGCTGCATTCCGTCATCATATGAATACTCTTCAAACAACTGAACTACAGCTTCAGGCAATTAGTGACTTTTTTGCAGAACTAAAAACAAAAAATGAGCGCTTGGTTTATGAACAAGAATCAACAAATGCTAGCGAGGCTATTGCAGCATAATGAGCAAAGACTGCAGATTGAGTCAAGCAATCATTGAATCACTTGATGATTATTTCATGCATTTAGATGGTCAACCACCGTATGCTATCTATGACATGGTACTGGGTTGCGTTGAAAAACCAATGCTGGAATACATTCTCAACAAAGTTGGTGGCAACCAAAGTAAAGCAGCTGAAATGCTTGGAATTAACCGTAATACTTTACGTAAAAAAATGGCATTATATAAGATTGATTAACACGCCTTAATATGACTGTAATGTCGCCAACAATAATAAAATCAAGCAATAAACTGCCGACAACATTTCTTTAAAACAAGAGTTAAACTATGGCTAACATTAAACGTGCGCTCATTAGCGTTTCAGATAAAACAGGGATTGTCGAATTAGCACAAGCGCTGAATCAATTTAATATTGAGATTCTCTCAACGGGCGGCACCGCAAAATTATTCCGTGATAACCAAATACCGGTAAAAGAAGTCAGTGATTTCACTGGCTTTCCTGAAATGTTGGATGGTCGTGTAAAAACTTTGCACCCAAAAGTTCATGGGGGATTACTTGGACGGAGAGATCTACCTGAGCATGTATCCGCTATGCAAACGTATGGAATCGAAAACATTGATTTACTGGCAGTAAATCTATATCCCTTTGAGGCCACAGTTGCCAAAGCCGATTGCACCTTAGAAGATGCCATAGAAAATATCGATATTGGCGGTCCTGCCATGGTGCGATCTGCTGCCAAAAACTGGAATGATGTGACTGTATTAACCGACGCGAGTCAGTATGCATCGGTGATTGCAGAGTTAAACAACAATCAAGGCGCCATTAGCAAAGCCACGCGGTTTAAATTATCAGTAGCCGCCTTTAACCGCATTGCCCAGTACGATAGCGCCATCAGCAATTATCTTTCTGCAATCGATTTTGAAGCAACTGAAGCTGCTAGCAAACCAGTCATCAATCAATTCCCTGCTCAGATGAACAGTAGCTTTGTGAAAGTGCAAGATTTACGCTATGGCGAAAATGCTCACCAGCAGGCAGCCTTTTATCGCGACTTAGGTCCTGCAGAAGGCAGCCTTGCAACCGCACAACAACTGCAAGGCAAAGAGCTCAGTTATAACAACATTGCTGATTCAGATGCCGCGTGGGAAGCAGTTAAGTCATTTTCAAATAATGCCTGCGTCATCGTTAAACATGCAAACCCTTGCGGTGTTGCATTAGGCGTAAATGCATTAGAAGCTTACACCAAGGCATTTAAAACAGACCCAACAAGTGCATTTGGTGGCATTATTGCTTTTAACTGCACACTAGATGGTGCAGCTGCCGAATCTGTTGCAAAACAGTTTGTCGAAGTGCTGATTGCGCCTGACTTTACCGAAGAAGCTTTGGCAGTGTTTGCTTCAAAAGCCAATGTGCGCATACTAAAAATCGCTCTCCCTAAAGGTGGAGAAAGTGCTTGGCAACAAGGCCGTAATGCAATGGATAGTAAACGTGTGGGCTCTGGCATATTAATACAAAGTGCCGATAATCACGATTTACAAATGGCTGACATTAAAGTGGTAACTAAAATACAGCCTACACCTTCAGAAATGACAGACTTATTGTTTGCCTGGAATGTGGCGAAATACGTTAAATCTAACGCGATTGTATTCTGTGGCAATGGGATGACATTAGGCGTTGGGGCTGGTCAAATGAGTCGAGTGGATAGTACTAAAATTGCCGCGATTAAAGCTGAGCATGCTGGACTCAGTCTGCAAGGATCTGTTGTTGCTTCTGATGCATTCTTCCCATTCCGAGATGGCGTCGATGTGCTAGCGGATGCAGGAGCAAAATGCGTTATCCAACCAGGCGGCAGCATGCGTGATGATGAAGTTATCGCTGCAGCTGATGAGCGTGGTTTAGCTATGGTGATGACTGGTATTCGTCATTTTAGGCATTAATAAAAGCATCAGGGGAATCAGATGAAAGTATTAGTAATTGGCTCTGGTGGGCGCGAGCATGCCATTGCTTGGAAAATCGCAGAAAATAAAGAAGTAAGCCAAACCTATGTTGCGCCTGGTAACGCAGGAACAGCAACTAATCCTGACATGGTAAATGTGCCAATTACTGATATTGATGAACTAGTAAAATTTGCACAAACAGAAAAGATAGCAGTGACGGTCGTTGGGCCCGAGGCACCCCTTAGCGAGGGTGTTGTTGATGCTTTCCAAAAAGCTGGGCTTAAAATATTTGGCCCGACCAAAGCCGCTGCTCAATTAGAATCATCTAAAGATTTTTCAAAAGCGTTCATGATGCGTCATGGTATACCTACAGCCATCTATCAGACATTCTCCGACGCGAAAGCTGCACATGACTACATTAATCAGCAAGGTGCCCCTATCGTAATCAAAGCAGATGGTTTAGCAGCGGGCAAAGGTGTCGTCGTTGCGATGACGGATAAAGAGGCTCATGACGCAATTGACATGATGTTGGGTGACAACAAATTTGGTGATGCAGGCGCTCGTGTTGTTATTGAAGAGTTCTTAACAGGTGAAGAAGCAAGCTTCATGGTTATGGTTGACGGTAAAAATATTTTACCGCTAGCGACCAGTCAAGATCACAAACGTTTACTTGACCGAGATGAAGGGCCGAACACAGGGGGTATGGGCGCATATTCACCAGCACCCGTTGTTACACCAGAGATTCATGCGCGAGCCATGCGTGAGATTATTCGCCCCACGGTTGAAGGCATGGCGAAAGATGGTATTCCGTACACAGGATTTTTATATGCAGGATTGATGATTAGTCCAGACGGCAAAATCAAAACACTCGAATTCAATTGCCGCATGGGGGACCCTGAAACTCAACCCATTTTCATGCGTTTAAAGAGTGATTTGCTTTCATTACTACAGCAGGCTATCGCGGGCAATCTGGACAAAGCAGAAGCACAATGGGACAGGCGTTTTGCATTGGGTGTTGTGATGGCAAGCGCTTGCTATCCATCCTCGCCAAAACTGGGGGATGAAATCACTGGCTTACCGAAAAACCTAGAAGATGCGTATGTTTTCCATGCTGGCACCAAACTAGTGGATGGTAAAGTAGTGACCAGTGGTGGACGTGTATTGTGTGTTACAGCGTTAGGAGAAACAGTCAAGTTTGCACAGCAGAAAGCATATCGCATTATTGAAGACATCCATTTTGATGGTGCGCAATATAGAACTGACATTGGCTATCGTGCCATTAAAGGCTAATGTTAAATGAGCGCTATTGATTCGAAAGCAGTATTTAAGTACTTACAAAACTTGCAAGCTCGTATCATTGAATCCGTTGAGCTAGTTGATGGCAAAACATTCTTACATGATGGCTGGCAACGTCCCGAAGGTGGCGGTGGCAATTCTTGTATGTTAGAAGAAGGAAACGTGTTTGAACGTGCTGGTATTGGTTTTTCACATGTACTTGGTAACAAACTACCCCCTGCCGCAAGCGTTGCACATCCTGAAGCTGCTGGCAGACCATGGGAAGCGATGGGTGTTTCATTAGTTTTCCATCCACGTAACCCCTATATTCCCACCGTGCACATGAATGTGCGTTTTTTTGTGGCTAAAGCCGCTGAAGAAGGTGAAGAGGATATTTGGTGGTTTGGCGGTGGCATGGACCTCACGCCCTATTACGGTTTTGAAGAAGATTGTGTGCATTTTCACCGTACCAACAAAGCTGCGCTTGCACCTTTTGGTGATGAGCTCTACCCTCTATTCAAAAAGCAGTGTGACGAATACTTCCACCTAAAGCACCGCAAGGAGCCTCGAGGTATTGGTGGCATTTTCTTTGATGACTATAACGAATTAGGTTTTGAAAAAAGTTTTGCCATGCTGCGTGCAGTAGGCGATGCTTTTACGCAAGCCTACTTGCCGATTGTACAACGCAGAAAAGATACGCCCTATGGCGAACGCGAACGTGATTTCCAAGCATATCGCCGCGGTCGTTACGTAGAGTTTAATTTAGTGTTTGACCGAGGCACTTTGTTCGGCTTACAGTCTAATGGCCGTACTGAATCGATTCTGCTCTCTATGCCTCCGATTGTGAAGTGGCGTTATGATTGGAAACCAGAAACTGGCAGCCCTGAAGCAAAACTGTACACTGATTTCTTAATTGATAAAAACTGGATTTAATACGCGCTATGGTCACTAAAACGGCAATCAAACAAGCACAAGATTTACTGGATTTTATTGATGCAAGCCCAAGCCCATGGCACGCCGTTAACAGCACGATTAAGCTATTAGAAGAAAATGGATTTGAAGCACTAATAGAAAGTGAACCATGGCATTTAAAGAAAAATGGTCGCTACTATGTTTGCCGTGATGGCGCCTCTATCATTGCTTTTGCATTTGGATCAAAACCACTAGCAGAGGCTGGCTTCAGGATAGTAGGTGCTCACACTGATTCACCTGGTTTGCGTTTAAAACCTAAATCAGCACACAGTTCACAAGGTATTGCCCAGCTAGGAGTGGAAGTATATGGCGGCCCCATTATTGCCACTTTTACCGATAGAGATTTAAGCTTGGCAGGACGCGTGATGGTGCGCAATGGCGATACTTTTGAATCACACCAGATTAAACTAAATCAGTCTATCGTACGATTGCCAAACCTCGCCATCCATATGAATCGTGAAGTCAATGAAAAAGGTTTGTTACTCAATAAGCAAACAGGGTTACCGCTTATTTTTGGCTTTGCTGCTGATAGTGCTGAAGCGCACAGTCAACTGACCCAAGCATTAGCCAATGAACTAGCCATCAATCCTATTGATATATTGACTTGGGATTTAGCTGTTTACGACACACAAAAAGGAAATTTGTGGGGTGTTAATCAAGATTTTATTGCCAACAGCCAACTTGATAATTTAGCCTCATGCCATGCAGGTATTACAGCGTTATTGGCTACAGAAAAACCAGCTACTACCAGCATTTGTGCATTCTTTGACCATGAAGAGGTTGGTAGCGAGAGTGCTACTGGAGCAGGCGGTAGTTTTATTAGTGACGTCATTCAACGGATTTGTGCTTTTTATCAAGTAAGTGAAGAAGACCGATTGCGTAGTTTTGCTAATAGCTTCTTTATTAGTGCCGATATGGCGCATGCTTTCCATCCTAACCATCCTAGCGCTTATGAGCCCGACCATCATACAAAGGTCAACCAAGGCCCTGTCATAAAAACCAATGCTAATCAACGCTACAGTACTACTGCAGACACAGCGGCTCGGTTTATTCAATTATGCAAAAAAGCCAATGTGCCATACCAGGAATATGCGCACCGCACAGACTTGGGTTGTGGGAGTACTATAGGGCCAACAATTGCTGCCCAACTCGGTATGCCAACAGTAGATGTTGGCAACCCGATGTGGGCCATGCATAGCATCCGCGAAAGTGCTGGCGTATTAGATCATGGGTATATGATTGAGGTCTTAAAACAGCACTTTCAATCCTAGATAAAAGTGCCTCCTAGCAATGATTGGTGCTTTCTCGTTATAATCAATGTAAAGGGGATAGGCAGTATGCAATCATTGGAAGCACTTATCGCAACTTTATCAGGCATCGTTTGGGGTCCATACATGCTTGTTCTATTAGTTGGCACTGGTCTATACCTCACTATCTTATTAAAGGGAATGCAGTTTAGGATACTGCCCCATGCGCTAAAGCTCATATTCACTAAAGACAAAAATGAAGAAGGCGATATTAGTCATTTTGCTGCACTCATGACAGCATTAGCTGCAACTGTCGGCATTGGTAATATTGTTGGTGTTGCCACAGCCATAACATTAGGTGGCCCTGGTGCAGTATTTTGGATGTGGGTTACTGGTTTGGTGGGCATGGCAACGAAATACAGTGAAGCAGTCCTTGCAGTGAAATACCGCGAAGAAGGCAAGCATGGCATGCGCGGCGGGCCGATGTATTATTTAAGCAAAGGCGCAGGGCTGCCTTGGCTGGGCACCCTTTTTGCAATTTTTACCGCATGCGCTGCATTCGGTATTGGCAATATGACCCAAGCTAATGCCACTGCTAAGGCATTTGAGGCAACGTTTCAAATTCCAACTGAAATAACTGGTGTATTTCTAACTTTCTTAACCGGTTTAGTCATCCTTGGTGGGATTAAAACTATTGGTAAATTTACCTCTTTTATTGTCCCATTTATGATACTGGCTTATGTGTTTTGCAGCTTGTGGGTGCTTGCAGCTCATGTAAATGCCATTCCAGAAGCATTTAGGTTGATTTTTTATCACGCATTTAATCCATCCGCTGCGAGCGGGGGATTTGTTGGTGCGACTGTAGCCGCTGCTATGCGATTTGGAATTGCACGTGGTGTGTTTTCCAATGAGTCAGGATTAGGCTCTGCACCTATTGCTGCCGCAGCTGCTAAAACTGATGACCCTGTCAAGCAAGCTTTAGTCAGCATGACACAAACATTTATTGATACATTAGTCGTTTGTACCATGACTGCTCTTGTTATCTTGACAGCAACAAGTTGGACGCGAGGTGTGGACGCTGCGCAACTGACCAGTGCCAGCATGGCTGAAACCTTGGGTAATAATGGCAATATTATTATTGCCATTGCAACCGCTTTTTTTGCATTTTCCACCTTAATTGGCTGGAGCTATTATGGTGAAAAAGCCATTGAGTTTTTATTTGGCGATGTCGCCGTCAAAACTTATCGTATCTTTTTTACTGCTGCCGTCATGGTTGGTGCAATGACAAGCTTAAACTTTGTCTGGAACTTCTCTGATTTAATGAATGGGCTGATGGCCATTCCAAACTTAATCGGCTTATTGTTATTATCTAGAATCATTAAACAAGAAACCAATCGTTATCTTTCTGAAAGGAAGTAAGTTTAATCAGTCATGAATAGAAAAAAAAGAGGACACTGGTCAAATCGCTGGACATTCATGTTAGCCACTGCCGGGTCAGCCATTGGTCTAGGCAATATCTGGAAACTTCCTTATATGATTGGCGTAAATGGCGGAAGTGCATTTGTTCTCATTTTTATTGCTTCTATTATCTTTGTGGCAATTCCCCTCATGATGACAGAAATTATGCTTGGACGCCGCGCACACAAAAACCCATTAGATGCGATTAAATTGCTAGCAAAAGAAGCTAATGTCCACCCAATCTGGTCTTTTGTCGGTGGAATGGGCATGCTGGCTGGCATTTTGATTTTAAGCTTTTATAGTGTTGTAGGCGGTTGGGTATTAAGCTACATCAGTTTTTCAGTGCAAGGAACATTTACCAATATTACCGCTGCTCAAGCCGCCAGTAATTTTGATCTATTACTTGCTAAACCACTTACCTTATTATTTTGGCACACCATATTTCTCCTAATGACCATGATTGTTGTTGCACGCGGTGTAAACGAAGGTCTTGAAAAAGCCAATAACATCTTGATCCCACTTTTGTTTGCTATTTTATTGATTTTGCTAGGCTACAGCATGTCGGTTGGTAATATGACAGCTGCCTTTGAATTTATGTTTTACCCAGACTTCTCCAAAGTCACACCAGTGGCGATACTCTCTGCATTAGGCCATGCCTTTTTTACGCTTAGTCTTGGCATGGGCTCTGTAATGGTTTATGGGTCGTATTTGAGTAAAAATGTATCTATTGGTCAAACCACAATCTTCATCGCTATATTAGATACGGCTCTAGGGCTTTTAACAGGTTTAGCTATCTATGCACTTGTGTTTGGTAACAACTTGGAACCTGATGCTGGACCTGGCCTTATTTTTCAAACATTGCCTATCGCTTTGGGTGCAATGCCAGCTGGCAACATCTTCGCTACGCTGTTTTTCGTATTAGTTGGTTTTGCCGCATGGACATCTTCTATCTCACTAGTTGAGCCAGCGATTGCATGGATAATAGAGAATACGAAAATAAACAGAGCGCTTGCAAGCCTCATGCTGGGCTTGAGTATATGGCTAATTGGACTATCTGTTGTTTTATCTTTTAATCACTGGCAAGGGGTAAAATTAGTATTTGGCTTAGGTATTTTTGATACGCTAGACAAACTCACCTCAACGATCATGCTGCCATTAGGTGGCTTACTAATGGCTATTTTTGCTGGCTATCTCATGCAAAAAGAACACATTCAAGAAGAACTAAAAATTAAAGGCTGGGCATTTTCTTTTTGGAAAATTTCTAACAGAGTAATTGCCCCTATAGCAATTATCATCGTTTTTTTGAATCTACTAGGTCTGTATTAACAGAGTGGCTTTCTGCAAAAAAAAACTAAAAAAGCCAGCATATGCTGGCTTTTTTGTTTGCTGCGTCTATTAAAGTGACAGTATCCATTTAACAATTGTTTGAATATCACCATCTTTGACTTGTGGGCTATTCGCTGGCATTGGAATTGGACCCCAAACACCGCTGCCACCTTTTTTCACTTTATCAACTAACTTACCTTGAGCTGATTTATCGCCTTTATATTTTGCTGCCACGTCTTTGAATGCTGGACCTAAAACTTTTTTATCCACGCCATGGCATGCTAAACAACCACTCTTTTGCGCTAAAGCTTGATCAGCTGCTGCTTGACCAGCGATAAGCAACGCGCCTGTAGCGACTACAGTTAACAAAAATGCTTTCATGCTATCTCCTTGAATTCTTATAAATTTCACCCGTTCGGCTATCATACCTGTAAAAAAAAATTCTACAACAATTCTAGCATGTCATTAGGTAAAATTTTAACCATATAAATCTGCTGCTAACTCCTTCAACGCTCAAATTTGACTTTGGTTGACATAGGTAAATTAAATTGCGCTCAAATATTACTCAATATGCATTGTAAGTAAATGACTCAACATTGTATTCAACGGTCATCACATGCGTTCTATGTGGGTTAATAATGACAGAGTTTTCTAATGAGTTAGTCGATTCAACACAGATCATCCTGCGCCATTCGTCACCATTGCCCATATCTCCCAAAGCATGTGCTTTTTCTTCCCAAGGCGTCCATACCACGGTATTACTACTTCCTGACTTTTGCACGCGTATCAAGCGATTAAAGCCAGAATCATGAATAACACAATCTGATGTATGGTCCATATAAATGCGGTCAAACTCACCATCAAATTGCAGGAAACCATTCTCTACAGATCGCTCGTATTTTTTTAGCTTGTCAGCATATACACACTCTTGCAGACCTGTAATTTTCACATTTTGCACATCACTGACCGCGAGATATGTGTGGAATCCTTCTCCGATTCTAAATGGGTGATCTGCTTTATTAGTTGTCGCTAGTTCCATTTTCAGACGTCGCCCTACAATCACTGTCAAGGTGACAGCATAAGCGTAGCTTAGCTGGCGTTTTGCCTCGGGCGTTTGCACCATCTCTAATGCAATTCGTGTCGCTCCATTATAAATAGTGTCTACGTCAATGACACGCCAAGGAATCACGCGCGCACAGCCATGTGGGCATAATGTGCCATCTGTAGGATGCGCACCAAACCA
>JBFIGM010000030.1:0-17392 GCA_041602315.1 Methylophilaceae bacterium
AACTGACGCAAAAAACTATTCTACTGCGGCGATGCTCAGCATTGCTTGCTTTGCGATTGCTTGGCTTGCCCATAGCTTAGCCAGAAGGATGCAAATCAGTGAAGAGCTTGCATCACAGCGCGGTTTGGATTTGGAAGGTTTAGCGCAAGTCAATGCATTGATAACCCATAAAATGAAAGACGGAGTATTAGTGGTTGATAGTGATTTATTTATTAAGCACCACAACCTACAAGCTGAAGCGTTTTTAAATTTGGAAAATAAAGATTGGGAACAAAAAAACCTTCATGAAATCGCACCTGAAATTGCCAAACTGTTAGTTGGCTGGTTTGAAGATAATCAAGACAGCAGTGACACGTTAGAACCGAATGTCCTTAAAGTGAATATCCTATCAAGAGCTTTGCGCCTGAGCTTTTTACCTATTTCAGAAAGCCGTGATCAAGGCGCTGTCATCTTCATTGAAGATTGGACGCAAATGCAAACACAATCTCATCAGGTTAAATTAGCTGCACTCGGACGGTTAACCGCTAATATTGCACATGAAATCCGCAATCCACTGAGTTCTATAAGCCATGCAAACCAACTATTACAGGAAGACGAGGAAGCCTCTAGCTCAACCAAGCGGATGCTACAAATCATCAGTGACAATGTCCGCAGGGTAGATCAAATTATTTCTGATGTACTAGAGTTGAATCGGCGAGACCGTACAAACCAAGAAATGGTGCATCTAGAAAGCTTCATTACCGATTTTTATAATCAATTCTGTGCCGTTGAGAACATCTCGGCTTCTGACTTTGTGCTTAATATGAAACAAACTGATGCAACAATTCTGTTTGACCGACGCCATTTGAATCAAATTTTATGGAATCTTTGCAAAAATGGTTGGCGTCATAGCCAGCAGATAGAAAATAGCCTGAGGCTAGGCGTGTATACTACTAATAAATCGCAAATTACTATTGAAGTCACCGATGATGGTGAAGGCATCAGTGAAGAAGTGAGTAACCACTTATTTGAACCGTTTTTTACTACAGAAAAATCTGGTACAGGCTTAGGCCTTTACATAGGGAAGGAGTTAGCAGAAGCTAACGGTGCCCATTTACAATACAAACAAACAACAAATGGCACAACATTTATCATGCAAATTAAAAAGGCAACGATTTAGAAATGGCAGCACAATTTAAATGTTTAGTTGTTGATGATGAAACGGATATTCGTGAATTAGTCGTATTGACTCTGGAGCGGATGGATATTTACGCAGACAGCGCAAGCAATATCAACGACGCAAAGCATATGCTTGCAACGCACGATTATGATCTTTGTTTAACTGATATGCGCTTACCAGATGGGCTCGGCCTGGAACTGGTTGAGCTTATTGCGCGTGAATATAGCGGTTTACCTGTTGCAGTGATTACAGCATATGGTAGTGCAGAAAATGCAGTATCAGCATTAAAGGCTGGCGCATTTGATTATCTAACCAAACCAATTTCATTAAAGCAATTAAGGCCTTTAGTTGAGTCAGCACTTAAGCTTTCTAGTTCTGATGTCAATGAAACAAAAAATACAGCAGATTTGATTGGTGACTCTCCTGCTATTAACCAAGTGCGTGCTTTAATTGAAAAATTAGCACGTAGCCAGGCACCCGTTTACATCAGTGGGGAATCAGGCAGTGGAAAAGAGTTAGCGGCAAGGCTCATCCATAAAAATAGCTCTAGAAGAGACCGTTCGTTTGTTGCGGTTAACTGTGGTGCTATCCCAGAAAACTTGATGGAAAGTGAGTTCTTTGGTTATAAAAAAGGAGCCTTTACTGGTGCAACGCAAGATACTTCAGGATTATTTCAGGCAGCAAATGGTGGCACATTATTTTTGGACGAAGTAGCGGATCTACCACTGCCGATGCAGGTAAAGTTGCTACGTGCTATTCAAGAAAAAAAAGTACGTGCTGTTGGTGGCACAATGGAAGAAGCAGTCGATGTGCGCATTATCAGTGCCACACATAAAAACCTTGGTCAAATGATGACAGATGGCTTATTCAGACAAGACTTGTATTACCGTCTCAATGTTATTCAGCTGAAAATGCCAGCGTTAAGGGAACATGCCGAGGACATTCCCGATCTCACACAAAAACTACTTGAGAAATTGTGTAAGGTGCAAGATATTGACATACCAGTTATGGAGGACGAAGCAAGCAAATTAATTCAATCGCTGCCATTTTCAGGCAATGTCCGTGAATTAGAAAACATGCTTGAGCGTGCGTTGGCATTATGTGATGGAGAAAAAATCTGTGTTGATGATTTGTTAATTGACGAAGCAATTAATAATACAAATCCAGTTGCCACACAGTTTGATCCGGTTAAGGATAAGGATATAAGCCTCTCTGATTATCTGGAAGATATCGAAAAAAGGGAGATTCTAAAGGCTTTAGAAAAGACCAATAATAATAAAACGGCAGCAGCTAAACTACTTGGTGTCAGCTTCAGAACACTCCGATATCGTTTATCTAAACTGGGTCTTTCAAAAGATGAAATTACCGATAATGAAGTCTTTGAAGATGATTAATTGTGCTGAACATTACCTTGACTGACTGCACTTAAAAACGAAATCAACATTGCTTGGATACTTCTAATCCACCTATGATTCTTACTTCTCTAAAATCCACATAATGAAAAAAAAAGAGCATTCGTTGTATATTAATACCAATGGTGTAGCCAGCTTTGCCAAGCAAATAGCCTCTCCCAACTGTGATGAGAGACCCGAAGGATGTTGTATAGACATGATTGTTATTCACAACATCAGCCTTCCACCACAACAATATGGCGGCAATGGAATCATTGAATTATTTACGAATCAGCTCAATCCTGATGAACACCCATACTATGCAACTATCCATACAGCAACTGTTTCATCTCACTTTTTAATTCGCCGCGATGGTGAGTTGCTGCAGTTTGTTCCATGCACACAGCGCGCCTGGCATGCTGGCGTTTCAAAATGGAAAAATCGTGAACGTTGTAACGACTTTTCTGTCGGAATAGAGTTGGAAGGAAGTGACTTTGAAGCATTTACGGAAATGCAATACAAAACACTTAATTCATTGATAAAATCCTTGCAAGAAAAGTACCCAATCCGCGATATAGTAGGTCATTCGGATATTGCCCCTGACCGTAAAACTGATCCAGGGCCTTTTTTTGATTGGTCAAAGATTGTAAGAACAAAACAGCGCTCACAATAAAGAACACACAACTCATTATGCGTAAATTAATAATTTATCTATCACTCATTTTGCTTGCTTTACTGGTAAACGCCTGCGGCGTCAGTAGTGAGGATGCTAAAAATAGCAAACAAACGCCGCGCGCCACCTTAGTTACAGTTACTAAAGTCAAAAACCAAACCATTGAGATAACACAAAGTACTGTTGGTAGTCTGGAAGGTCTGATTAACCCAACGCTAGCGGCTGAAACGGCTGGTCGTGTTCTCTCCGTAAACGTCAGTATTGGTGATAGCGTGGAAAAAGGACAGCTAATTGCTACGCTAGATGCGAGTGACTACATCATGCAACGTAACGAGGCACAAGCTGAAGTAGCTAGAATCCAAGCTCTATTAGATAACCAATCAAAAATCGTTGCGCGCAATCAGGCATTAGTAGATAAAAACTTTATTTCACAAAATGCTGTCGATAATGAAGTAGCGCAAGAAAATGTTTACAAACAGCAACTTGCCGCAGCCAAAGCGAAAGTTTCAAGTATTAATCATAACAGCAGCAAATCAAAAGTTTATGCGCCAGTCAGTGGCACGATTGAAAGTAAGACGGTTGATACAGGTGACTATTTACGTGTAGGTGATCCGATTGTGCAAATTGTTTCAAAACAGACATTACGTGCACATTTGCCATTTCCTGAAAAGTTCGGTCCTCAGCTTAAGCCAGGTTTAACCGTTCGTTTAAAAACACCTACCAGTGACGAAACAATTGAGTCCACTATTAATGAACTTAAACCACAAATTGCCGAAGGCAATCGCACCATTGATGTGATTGCAGATGTCACAAATGCCAAAGGCTGGCAGCCAGGTGCAACAGTGACCGGCACTGTGGTTATTGGCGAACGCTCTGCAACCATTATGGTACCTGAACAAAGCCTTGTATTGCGGCCAGCTGGAGAGGTTGTCTATGTTTTAAAAGACAACATTGCTAATCAGGTCGTTGTGAAAACAGGTATACGTCAAAATGGTCTAATAGAAATCCAGACAGGCTTGTCCGATGACGACATTGTCGTTGTTGATGGTGCAGGCTTTCTTACTGATAAAGCACTGGTAGAAGTAGCGAAAAATGACGCTGCCTGAGTTCTCGATTAAGCGCCATGTTTTAACGTTTATGCTATCAGCAGTCATTATGCTGTTTGGTATCATTGCTTATCAACGCATCGGTGTGGACCGCATTCCATCTGTAGATTTTCCAGTAATAAACATTACTACTACTTTGCGTGGAGCCAGCTCTGATGTCATTGACACCAGTGTGACCAATGTAATCGAATCTGCAGTTAATACCACACCTGGCATTGAGCACATTCAATCTAGTTCTTCTCCAGGCGCATCTTCAATCAGTATTACTTTCAATCTTGAAAAGGATATTGATGTTGCCTTTAACGAAATTCAAGCCAAGATTAGTCAATTGCTGCGCAGGTTACCGCCTGATACCGACCCACCAATCATTCGCAAAGTAGATGCTGATGAAAGGCCTATTCTTTGGATAGCCCTAACTGGTGACCGCACCATACAGCAATTAAATTTATATGCAGCAAATGTGATCAAGAAAAAGTTTGAAACTATTGATGGGGTTGGTGAAGTACGATTTGGGGGTAAACGTGATCGAGTTATACGAGTTATCGTCTCAAATGAACGAATGGCAGCTTATCAGTTAGGCGCTAATGACTTGATTGATGCTTTCGGGCGTGAACATATTCAATTACCGGGTGGCTTTTTGGTCGGGCAGAATGCTGAGCAGCTTATTAAACTTGATTTAGAGTTTCATCAGCTTAGCGATTTGGAAAACATGGTCGTAGAAGTAAAGAATGGTGTTCCCATTTATCTTAAAGATGTAGCAACAATTGAAGATGGTGTTACTGATAAACGACAGATAGCAAGATATAGTGGCAAGCCAACGGTCAGCATTGGCATTGTTAAAATCGCAAACACGAATACAGTCAAAATTATTGATGATGTCACCCGAAAGTTAGACGAAGAAATTCGACCTAACTTGCCGCCTGGTATGTTTCTAGAAATCTCAACTAATGACTCTATTTTCATTAATCAGATTGTTGCCTCATTAAAAGAACATTTAATTGAAGGCACACTGTTTGCCGCACTCATTGTTCTAATTTTCATGCGTTCGCTTAGTTCGACGCTAATGATTTGCTTGGAAATTCCTGTTTCATTACTTGGTGCTATTGCCGTCATGTATTTTGCAGGCTATACCTTTAATAGCATGACCTTGCTAGCACTATTATTACTGATTGGTGTTGTTGTTGACGATGCTATTGTTGTGCGAGAGAGCATTTTGCGACACATGTCTGGAGAGGTGGGAAACAAGCTGACAGAAGCAGAGCTTAAAAATCCTAGCTTAGTAGCTAAATTCCGTAATCTCGCAACGATTAATGGAAGTAATGAGGTGGTATTTGCCGTTTTCGCTTCCTCTGCTGCGCTAGTCTGCATTTTTGCGCCTGTAATTTTTATGGATGGCGTAGTGGGCATGTTTTTTAAATCCTTTGCCGTTGTTGTGACATTTGGCGTCATTATCTCTTTGTTTGTCTCACTGACACTGACGCCGATGCTGTGTTCACGCTACCTGGGTGTAACGCAAACAGAGAACAAAGTCTATACGGCAATTGCTAATACGCTCAGCAAGCTTGATGATGCCTATAAGAAAATCCTTGCTTTCACTCTTTCGCATCGAATGTTTGTTCTCATTTTTACCGCTGCTTTTGTTATCATTGCTGGCATGCTTAGTATGAAGCATGTTGAAAAAGAATTTGTACCAGACTCTGATGAAAGTTACTTTAGAATTGCAGCTAAAACACCTCTAGGCGCTAGCCTAGACTATACAGATTCACGTTTGCAACGCATTGAAGCGGTGTTAAAAAAACATCCTGAAGCGATTGATAGTTATTATGCTTCGATAGGTACGGGGTCACGGGGTCAGGTTAATGAAGCAAGTGTAAATGTAAGGTTGAAGCCAAAAGAAGAGCGAGACATTAGCCAGCAAGACTTAATGAAGCTAATCAAAAATGATATTGACCAAATTCCTGGTGTCCGCGCTACTGTTTCACCGCCATCTATTGCGCGGGGTCAACGCTCAGAAAAATTACAGTTCATCCTTACGGGTAATAATCTGCAAGAGATAGGTAATATTGCACAATCATTACAAGATGAGCTAAGTGCCAAGCCAGAAATTGGTAAAGTAGATGTTGATGTGCAGCTCAATTTACCAGAACTCAATATTGACGTCGATCGCACACGCGCAGCTAATTTGGGGCTTACTGCAAAAGATATTGCCTCTGCCATCAGTATGTATGCGGGCGGAATGAATGTCGCTTCATATAATGATAAAAATGGTGACGGTCAGCGCTATGATATTCGCATTAAAGCAGATGATCTTGCTATTCAGCAGGCAAATGATCTCAGTAAAATTTATTTGCGTAATGACCAAGGAGAGTTGATTCGACTTGATGCTGTTGTTAAGTTTGATTCAACGTTAGGGCCCGCAGTTATTAGCCGCTTCGACTTACAATATGCTGTTAATTTTTATGCAAATCCTACTGTAGCTTTGAGTGAAGCATCTGAAATAGTGAATGCAACGGCTGCGAAAATTGTACCGCCCGAATTCACTCTTAGCTTCTCTGGCCAAGCTGAAGAGATGCAAAAAACCATCAAAAATATGGCATTTGTTTTCACACTTGCCTTTATTTTGCTGTACATGGTACTAGCCAGCCAATTCAACTCATTTTCACAACCGTTTGTTATCATGCTTGCCCAGCCATTAGCCATTATCGGTGGCTTAGTAGCTTTATGGCTAACGGGACAAACCTTAAACATTTACTCTATGATTGGTCTCGTCTTGCTTATTGGCTTGGTAGCTAAAAACTCTATTTTGCTGATAGATTTAACGAACCAATTACGTAACCAAGGCGCAAGTATTCAGGAAGCACTTAGTGAAGCCTGCCCTGTTAGGTTGCGCCCAGTGCTGATGACATCACTCACCATTATTCTTGCACTTATCCCTGCTGCACTTGGCTTAGGTGCCGGTAGTGAAACCAATAAGCCGCTATCGGTTGCAATTATAGGCGGTATGATTTCATCTACGCTGCTTACGCTTGTTGTAGTGCCAGCGGCTTACTCTTTACTGATGAATGGTTTGGATAGATTATCCTCGTTAAGAGTAAAGGCTGATTAATCACATTGCCAGCAAGCACTCAACTCAAAGCAACTTCAGAATAATTTAACCCTTACCCGTTAATGCTTTGCCAGACTTATCGTTAAAACACCCAATAAAACCAAAGCAGTACCACCAACTTGTAACCAAGTAATGGGTTCACCTAAAATTAACCAAGCAAGAAAGATTGTAGACACTGGCCCAATAGAGCTGACCAATGACACTTTGTTACTCCCTAAACGCTGAATGCCCATATTTAACATCATCGAAGGTAATACCGTTGCAATTAATGCAATCATCAATCCAATTCCATACACTTGAATTGGTAGATGCATCGCTAAGTTTAAATCTTCGGTGAGTAAAAAATGTACCCCACTCGCAATACTGATAATAGTCATCGTATAGGCAGTGAATAAAGTTGCACCAATTCTTGGAATGATTCTACCGCTTAGTACCAAGTAAAATGCATAGGTAATAGCACTAGCTAATACCAAACCAGCACTTAATAATGTATGAGACGCAGCAGCTGTTGGCATGGTCAAATCATGACCAACAACTAAAAATACACCAAGATAACTTAGTATTAATGCCACGATTTCATGCTTAGTAATTTGATGCCGATGCAACACACTATTAAGTAAAATCACTATTGTTGGATACAAGAACAAAATCACACGCTCTAAACCAGCTGTTACATAGCTTAGGCCTGCAAAATTCAACCACATGGAACCGTAGCCAGTTACCACGCCAATAAAAATCATCATGCCATTATCATGCATACTGAGTTTTAACGTTTTTTTGGAGTGCCTTATCCACATAATAAGCCCCATAAAAAACGGAATGGAAAACAGCATACGCAACGCAATGAGTGTTGCCGCATTGACTGGGTAGACATAGGCGAGTTTTACCATAATCGCTTTTGATGAAAAAGCAATTGAGGCAATAAGCACCATGAATATACCTGCTAAAGTTCTATTGGTCTCTTTTGAAGATTGCATGTTAAAGCTCTAAAAATGGAGCTCAACGATGAAGATAAATAATACGAATCAACCGCGAAGAGCTCGCGGTTGTAGAAAATTATGACAAACAACAACCGCAGCGTGCTATGGCTCGAAGCCAGACCGCTTTGGAAGTCATCACTAAAATTATGCTGTTGTTTCTCATAAGAAATCGACTCTACCCGTATGCGACAAAATGGTCAAGTAGGATTTGAATTTACCAACTTTACCAAATACTGCAAACTCAGACCCTCAACTTTGGGCTGCCATAAATCTGGCGCTTCTGGAAATGCCGTAAACTCACCAGTCCTTTCATAGCCAAGCCGCTCATAGAAAGCAATGAGTTCGTGCCGCAAGGAAATAACAGACATATGGAATCCAAGTACCCGCCACTCGCGTTTTGTTATTGCTTCAGCGGCATGAATAAGATCTTTTCCGTAGCCTTTGTTTTGCAGCGCTGGCTTGACTGATATTTTGCCAAAGTGCGCAGTCTGTTTGCCTGCAATCACTTGCCGCTCGCAACAAACCGCTGCGACAATTTCATCATTCAATACGCCTATCAAGACAAATGCATCTTTTCTTTTGATTACATTTGCAATTTCACTAGTAGTTGTGCGCACACCATCTAAAATGTCAGCTTCTGTTGTCCAACCTTTTCGGCTAGCCTCCCCTCTGAAGCAATTATTGATTAGATCTGCAATGCTGGCAGCATCGACCAGTTCAGCCTTGTAAAAATGCAGCATCTTAATTCACAACCTTTTGTACAACCAGACTTGCCGTCATATCACCTTCTACATTGACTGTCGTTCGCAGAGTGTCCAATAAACGATCAACAGGTAACAGTATTGCGATTGCCTCAACAGGTAATCCAACGGATTGTAGAACGAGCACCATCGTGACCATGCCAGCACTTGGGATACCAGGAGCACCTACTGAAGCTAACATTGCTGTCAAAAAAATGATGACCTGCTGAATAAATGTTAGGTCCGCCCCCACTAGATTAGCGACAAACAGAGCTGCGGCCGCTTCATATAATGCTGTACCATCCATATTCATGGTCGCACCTAATGGAATCACAAAACCAGCTATCTCTGGCTTTACATTAAGCTGCGTTGTGACACAGCGCATGGTAACAGGTAATGTTGCCGAGCTAGAACTGGTGGCAAAAGCTGTAATCAACGCCTGACGCGCACCTTTCCAAAACCATATTGGTGACTTGCCTGTGAATATAAACAAAATAAATGGCAGTATCACCACGCCATGCAATAGTAGCGTACCTGCAACCACAGCCACAAACTTTGCAAGTGTTGAAAGCATCGTAACGTCTTGTGTTGCAATCAGTTTAGTCAATAGAGCAGCTATCCCGAATGGCGCAAGCACCATAATCCAATTGACGACCTGCATAGTGACTTCAAGTGCCTCTTCCAACAACACGAGTATATTTTTGTATCGCTCACCACCCATGACAAGTGCTATACCGAGGAATAGCGCAAAAATCACAACAGATAAGACTTGTCCTTCTGCTAGCGCCTGAAACGGATTGACAAATAACTGATGTAAAAAATGTGCAAAAAAATCTGCTAATGGCATCTGCTGCGATTGAAAGTCTTTCATTGCACCTTCAAACATACTGACTTCTAAGCCTATACCAGGTTTAAAGTAAGTACTTGCCAACATACCCACCATCATCGCTATCGCCATAGTCAGCGTAAAAAAGACAAGTGTCGAAATCCAAACTTTGTGCATCTGGCTGTGTGCACGTAAGTTAGCAATACCGACAATAATGCTAAAGAAAACTAATGGTATTAATACCATTTTGAGTAAATCAATAAACAATGTTCCAACTATCACAGCCGTATACAAGCTGATAGAAGCTGTTGTGCTTTGCATGCCCAACTGATGGACAAAAAGACCCATTAGTACGCCGACAGTAGCACCTAAAAATATTTGTACATTTAAGCTAGGCATTCTCATTGATATATTCCCTAGTCATTATTGATGAAAGGCTATTTTACTTTGTTTAGCAATGAATCACTCTTGTAGGGTACTTTTCCAGAGGGAACTACTTTGGAAGCATGCTCAATGTGCAAATCTTGATCATCAAAAAAGATATGCGGTTTAAATGCTTTGAGAATGGCTGCTTTACTCAGTCCTCCTAAAAAGAATACCTCATTGACATAGACACCCCAGTGTCGGAGCGTATTGATGACCCGCATTTCTGCTGGCGCACTTCTCGCAGTCACAATGGCTAACCGGACAGGAGATAGCTCTTGACCAAATGGTAAACGACTTTGTAACTTTGCCAGCTTTTGCAAGAATGAAGCATATGGACCTTCCAACATTGGTACATGTTGCTGCATATCTTCGTTTTGTTGAAACTCGTCTAAGCCTTTGGATTTAAATAACAGCTCACTGCTTTCATCAAACAATACCGCATCGCCATCAAACGCAATACGTACTTGATCACTCGGTAACTCTGTAGTTTCGGTGGGCGGCTCTTTCAATAGTGCAACTGCACATTTGCCTGAATCAATGACTTTTTGCGCATCTTTGATATTCGTCGTTAAAAATAAATCAACATCAAAGGCTTCAATATAGTCAGCCACTGATTCTCCACCCGTAAAAGCGTGGCGGCTGATCTTTAAGCCGAGTTTTCTGATGGTGTTGAAGACGCGAACCCCTGTTTCTGGGCTGTTTCTTGACATAACAACGACTTCAACTAATGGCGGCTCAGCGATTGTTTTAGCATCTTCAATTTTTTGAAATTTATTCAGCTCAAGTAAAGCCTTAATAAGTGGCATCCCCGTACCTGCCTCTAACGGTTCATTTTCCCTTTCCAGCATGTATCGCCTGTATTCAACAACTGCTTTTTCAACATTAATAGCTAATTGCTCACGGAATAGTTTATCCGCTTCGCCTAAGTCAAAAAGGGCTGTAGCGGATATACCGACAACAAGCGTATTAGAGAGATCAAGTGCCATTTGCTAAGCTGCCTTCTTAATTGGTTTGACGACCGCAGATTTGATATTGGGCTCATTAATCGCCTGTTTCTTTTCAAAAACAGCAGCAAAGAAGCCATCTGTACCATGCAAATGGGGCAACAACTTGAGATAGTTACCCGTATCTAGATTAATTTTTTGTTGCGCCAAAATTTCATTAGCAGGCACTAAAATAAAGTCAGGATTAGCCTCTAGAAAAGACTCTGCTATTGCTTCATTTTCCTCTTGCAATAAACTACACGTGGCATATATCACCTGCCCACCAACTTTTGCTAGTTTCGCTGCGCGTGACAATATATTCTTTTGTATTGTATTGAGCTCATCTATGTCTTGCTGCGTTTGTCGCCACTTCAAATCTGGATTTCGACGTAATGTCCCCAAACCACTGCAGGGCGCATCTACTAGCACACGGTCAAACTTTCCATTCAACCGTTTTAATTTTAAGTCGTTTTCGTTATTGATTACTTGCGCGTTTAAGTTAGATAAACCAGAACGTTTTAAGCGTTTGCTCAAATTATTTAATCTTTTCTCTGACACATCAAACGCATACAGGCGACCTGTGTTGCGCATGAGGGCACCTAATGCCAGTGTCTTCCCGCCTGCACCAGCGCATAAATCTGCCACCATTTGACCACGTTTTGGCGCTACCAAGTAACTTAATAATTGACTGCCTTCATCTTGTACTTCTATTTTACCTTCTGTAAACAATGGATGTTTACTGATCCCAATGCGATTTGGCATGCGGATACCAATGGGAGAGTATGGCATTGGTAGGATTGACTTCTCATTGTTCATGTTTTCTGCATGCAGTTGTTGTAGCACTTCTGTTGGCGTTGCTTTGATGGTATTGACTCGTAAATCAAGTGTTGCTTGTTCCATCATGCTTCTGCAAATTGTCAGTGCTTCTGCCTCACCATATTGCGCAACCAGCTTCTCCCAAAGCCAGTCACGTACATCCGCTTGCACGGCTAATGGCAGATCAGTAGTTGGTTTGGCTTTAATTTCAATTGCCCATTCTTTTTGTTGCTCCGTAAGCATTGAATCTAGCTCTCTTAAGCTTCTTCCTTGCACGCGTAGTAACCACGCCAGAATCAGCTTCCTAGCATCATCTGGATCGTTCTCGTCATTACCTGTCAGCATACTTAAATAGCGCAGCCGCCGAATCACGCCATATACACTTTCTGCGATAAATGCGCGCTCTTTATTGCCTAACTCGCGATTATTTCGAAAAAATGCACTCATCTTGGCATCAGCAGGTTTATCAAACTCAAGCATATCTGTTAATAGCATTGCTGCTTGGCGTATTAAATGTTCATTCATTGATGCGGTTTTCTATAGAGTGATTACAATATTTATCAACCTAAACGGTCTGTAATATTAAAGGATTAACGGCCAGTAATGTTTAATCACTGGCCGCGATATTAAATGCTAATTGATGATAACTGAATTGTTTATTTAATTATTATTTTTGTTAAGACTTGCTCTATCTTATCGCCGTCATCATCAACGACTAAATACTTAACTGGAATATAGTATTTACTTCGAGCTAACCAGAGCTCCTTTTTCTTTTTACCATCAGCTTCAGCATTAACCAAGTGCACTGTCTCGTATTGAGTACCGGCTAAATTAAGCGCCGTGTCGCTAGATTCAATGTTATAAACATACTGGTCAAACTTTTTACCTGTTGTTAATGCTACGCTTACTTGTTCACCTGTTGGTGGCGTGAACATAAATTGATAGGCATAGCTAGCTAAATCTTGCGCACCTGGTGAGAGCTTTTCTTTTCTGATATCCCCTTTCACCAGCATATTCAAGGTATTTGTTGTCCAATCAAAACTAGCTGCAAGTGATTTCTTTTCATTGTCACCGCGCTTAAGCTTAAACTCTGTTGGTACCAAGCCCGCCTTAGTGACTGTCCCTTTACTGGTAAGAACGCGCTCACCCAGCAATGCATACAATCCATCGCCTTTAGTTGTCGATATGATCTGATATTGACTGCCTTCTTGGGTGTAGCTTTCTTGTACAGTACCAAATGTGTGACCATTACGGCTTACTTCATACTCTAACTCTATCTTCTTTGGCTGCGCTTGCACGCTACTTACCATTAAAAGCATAGCGAACAGAGTAGACAAAAAAATTATATTAACTGGTTTTACCATGTGCTTTCCACGTATATTGAGTATCACTTAACTAATTAACGCGCTACCTAGATTATGGTTGTCATGCTTGCTGGGGTTTAAACAACAACCGTTGCTGCCTCGCCTTCATGTTGCTGGCGAATTTTGCCAATCCGATATACCGTCTCACCTTTATCAGCCAATATTTTTTGCGCTAGGTCTACATCTTCTTGTGCCACAATCACTGCCATACCAATACCGCAATTAAAGGTTTTATACATTTCATTTGGGGCAATATTGCCCTGCTCTTGCAACCATTTAAATAATGGCGGCATTTCCCAACTGCTTGCATTGATTTCTGCCATTAAGCCTGATGGTAAAACACGTGGCACATTCTCAGTAATGCCACCTCCAGTGATATGCGCCATTCCTTTGACAGGAACTGCTTCTAGCAGTGCCAAAACTGATTTTACGTATAGCTTAGTCGGCTTCATGATGATATCTTTGAATGGTTGCCCATGAAAATCCGAATCCATATCGATTCCTGACTTTTCAATTAGCTTACGGATTAATGAATAACCATTTGAGTGCGCCCCACTAGATGCCAGACCTAAAACAACATCCCCATCAGCAATCGTGGAACCATCGATGATATTGGCTTTATCTACACAACCCACAACAAAACCCGCCAAGTCATACTCTCCCGCAGGGTACATGCCTGGCATTTCTGCTGTTTCACCGCCAACTAAAGCACAACCAGACTCTTCACAGCCAGCAGCGATACCTTTGATCACATCTGCTGCTGTACCTACATCCAATTTTCCACAAGCAAAATAATCTAGAAAAAATAATGGCTCTGCACCTTGGACCAAAATATCGTTAACACTCATCGCCACTAGGTCAATACCCACTGTATCATGTTTATTCAATTGAAATGCCAGTTTAAGCTTGGTTCCCACTCCATCTGTACCAGAAACTAATACAGGTTCTTTAAATTTACTTGGCATAGCAAACATAGAACCGAAGCCACCAATACTGCTCATCACTTCAGGTCGCATGGTTCTTTTTGCAAATGGTTTGATTTGATTGACTAATGCATCACCAGCTTCAATATCCACTCCAGCATCGCGGTAGGTTATTGAGTTATTATCAACGTTTTTTGTCAAAGTATTTCTCGATTCTTGGTTAAATTTAAACATTCAAGCTGGTCAAATGCCTATTGCGCTTATACAAAATTCGGTTAAGTCGCCATAAGTTAAGTATAATTTTGCCAATCGCTTAATATTGTGCGCACATTTTAACTCAACATGGCTAATCAACCAAAAAACAACGACCCAATTACGCAGCTTTTTAGCAATCATCGCTGGGCTATTATTGCGCTGTTATTTGCTTTTATTTTTTATCAACTTGGCCCTATCATCACTCCATTTTTGGTCGCAGCTATTCTGGCCTACATGTGTGATCCGTTAGTCGACAAACTCAGTATTGCTGGCATAAAAAAATTTAAACTTGGCAGAACTACAGCAACAGCTATCGTCATGTTTGGACTCTTTGCTGCTATTACACTGATTGTGCTTATTTTAATCCCCTTGATTCAAAAGCAATCACTATTGATAGCAGAACGATTACCAGCCCTCATAGAAAAATTTCGCACACATATAGAACCTTGGCTACAAGAAAAAATTGGCATTAGCTTAGCAATTGACGTCGGCCAGATTCAGGAAGTTGTTAAATCGCACTGGCAAGAAACAGGTGATATTCTAAGTATCATTTTTAAAACAGCTGGTGCAAAAGGTTTGGCACTAATTGGCCTCATCGCTAATTTGCTTCTGTTGCCTGTAGTGCTTTTTTATCTGCTCAGAGACTGGGACAGTTTAATCGAAAAGATTGCTGAGCTAATCCCCAGAGACTGGATAGACAAAACCACACAAATTGCCAGCGAGATTGATGAGGTGATTGCCCAGTTTCTACGTGGACAACTCTCCGTCATGGCATCACTCTGCCTATTCTATAGTCTGGGATTGTGGTTGACTGGACTAGAGTCCGCACTATCCATTGGCTTAATTGCAGGTTTATTAAGTTTTGTTCCGTATCTTGGTTTTGCAATTGCCTTTATTCTGGCTGTGTTATTAGCATTATTGCAATTCTCAACGCTTGTCGAAGTCGTCCCTGTTTTAATGGTCTTCGGTATAGGGCAGGTTGTCGAAAGCTATATATTGACGCCTTATCTAGTTGGTGATCGAATAGGTCTACATCCAGTGGTTGTTATTCTTGCATTACTTGCAGGTGGTCAGTTGTTTGGGTTTGCAGGAGTCTTACTTGCATTACCCGTTAGCGCCGCCATTGCAGTTGGTTTGCGTCACTCTAAACAAAGTTATTTAAACAGTACTACGTATCAACAAGAAGAATGAAACAGCTATTACTTGATATTCAACCTGCGCAGCCGCAGACATTCGATAATTATATTACTGGTCAAAATAATGAAGCGCTGGCCAACATACAGGACTTATTGACTGGTAAGAGCGATTTCCAATTCATCTACCTTTGGGGCCCTGCTGGTAGTGGAAAAACTCACCTGCTCAACGCTGCCAAACAACAAGGTGCTGCTGTTGCGGATGATGTACATTTACTGAATGAGGAAGCACAAATTGAACTGTTTAACCGTTATAACGAGCTTAAGGCCTCAGGTCTTGCGCTGATTGCTGCCGGGTTACATTCACCAACACAAATGGGACTGCGTAGCGATTTGGCGACTCGACTTGCATGGGGTTTGGTTTATCAGTTACATCCATTAACAGATGCCGAAAAAGCAGAAGCATTAAAAAATCACGCTAAGGAGCGCGGCATGAAATTACCGGATGAAGTAATCGCTTACTGCTTGCGCTATTTACGTCGTGACTTACCTACATTGATGTCTATTTTAAATGCGTTAGATGAATGGTCACTCACAGAAAAAAAACCAGTGACTGTCCCAATGCTGAAAAAATTATTACAATTAGATTTAGGTATCTAGTACCTAGATGCACCTATAACTTTCCTACTGATAGATAACCACTATCCTAAAGGTAAAAAATGTTAAGAATCACCGAACTCAAACTCCCCATCGAGCTAGCCGATACACTCATCCATCAAGACGACCAAATTAAAGCAGCTTTGCTTAAACGTTTAGCGATTCCAGAATCAGATTTAGTCAATTTCACTATTTTCAAACGTGGTGTGGATGCCCGTAAATCAGAAGCCATTTTGTATGTATACAGCTTGGATGTTGAAGTGAAAAATGAAGCTAAATTATTAGCTCAGTTTAAAAAAGACCCACATATTAAACCAGCGCCAGATACTAGTTATCACTTTGTGGCAAATGCTGAACATGCGCCAAAGCTTCGTCCCGTCATCGTTGGGTTTGGGCCAGCTGGGATTTTTGCAGCTTTAATTTTGGCACAATCTGGCTTTAACCCAATTGTGTTAGAGCGCGGTAAAGAAGTCCGCAAACGTACCCAAGACACTTGGGGTTTATGGCGCAAAAATACACTTAATCCTGAATCCAATGTGCAATTTGGTGAAGGCGGTGCCGGCACATTTTCAGATGGCAAACTCTACAGCCAGATTAAAGACCCTAAGCATTATGGACGCAAAGTGATTAAAGAGTTTGTGAAGGCTGGAGCACCAGAGGAAATTCAATACGTGAGCCATCCACATATCGGTACGTTTAAACTGGTTGGAATGGTCGAAAAAATGCGCCAGACCATTATAGAGCTTGGCGGTGAAATCCGTTTTGAAAGCCGTGTGGATGATATTGTAATTAAAGATGGTAATTTACAAGGAGTCACACTACAAACGGGCGAGCATATCGGAACGAATCATCTT
>JBFIGM010000031.1:0-17390 GCA_041602315.1 Methylophilaceae bacterium
CTCAGCAGATAAGCCAAATCGCCTTTGTATTTCCTGTGTTAGTTGTGCGCTACCAAATGCCTGCTCACGCACATAAACAGACTTATTATCATGCAACACGTTAATATGCATCATTGCTGCACCCATATCGACAATCATCGCCGTCTGCTCTTTGCCAGAGTTGGGTAATTGAGAGGCGACAAGACTATACGCAGCTTCAATTGCATAAGTGTCCACATCCATAACCGTAACTTTCAGGCCAGCATCCTCTGCTGCTGCAACGCGGTCTTCTATCTTTTCTTTCCTCGCAGCTGCTATTAACACTTCTGACTCTGTATCATTATTAGGTGCTGGGCCTATTACTTGAAAATCGACATTCACTTCTTCTAAAGGGAATGGAATATATTGGTTTGCCTCTGCTTCTACCTGCACTTCCATCTCTTCTTCACGCAGGTCTGTAGCTAGCAACACTTTTTTAGTAATAACGGCAGAGGAAGGTAAAGCTAATGCCGCTCGTTTTTCTTTTGATCCGAGCAACTTCCATGCTAATTTAACAGCATCAGAAACTTGTTCCAACCCAACGACATTGCCATCAACAATTGCGTCTTTTGGGATTGCTGCAACAGAATACCCTACCAAGTGATAAGCGCCTGACCCACTACTTGATAGCTCAACCATTTTCACAGCGGATGTACTAATATCCACTCCGATTAATGGAGGCGTTTTTTCACTAAAAAAGTCGAATTTCAAATTAAAATTCTCTTTCTATATTCGTTAGTTACGTTTAATTGCAATAATTTACATTAAATCCTAGCAACAACATTTCTTAGTGTAAAGCGATTTTTCACTTAAACACTATACTTAATCTATTTTCTTAAGTTTGTGTTGTTTCCGCGACATTTGCCTCTAAATCGCGCTTCACGTTTAGTTTTGGTTAATTGACATATCCTTATATACTGTCGCTTTATTGAATTTAATAAAACTATTACGTTATGATTTTGAAAAAATGGTGGCACTTTCTTATTCTATTTATACTGGTAAGCGGTATAGCAATAGCTGCACTCGCTGCATTATCCGTTACCTTGATTTACCCTACACTGCCATCATTGGAAACACTCACAGACTACCATCCTAAACAGCCGTTGCGAGTGTATTCTGCCGATGGTTATTTAATTGGGGAATTTGGCGAGGAACGGCGCGCATTTACTAAAATAGATAATATCCCACAAAAAATGAAGGATGCCGTACTCGCCATTGAAGATAGACGCTTTTATGAACATGGTGGTATTGATACCAAAGGGGTATTACGTGCGCTTAAAAATAACATCACTGGCAAAAGCCATGAAGGCGCTAGTACCATCACTATGCAGGTGGCCAAAAACTTCTTCACAGGGCCCAACAAAAAACGTGATATTTTCATCAAAATAAAAGAATCTCTTTTAGCACTTAAGATTGAAAAAGCACTTACTAAAGATGAAATCTTAGAGCTCTATTTGAATCAGATTTATTTAGGTCAACGCTCATATGGTTTTTCTGCTGCAGCACAAGTTTACTTTGCCAAACCTCTCAATGAATTAACACTGGCTGAAGCTGCTTTATTAGCAGGCTTACCTAAAGCACCTTCAGGCTACAATCCCTTTTACAGACCTCACAAAGCAATTGCGCGTCAACATGAGGTATTAAGGGATATGCATCGCTACGGTTTTATTGATAAAGCGCAATTCGATGAAGCGATGGCACAAGAGCTTGTTTTTAAAAGAGCCGAAAAGAGCAAACGTGCGTTGACAGCAGACTATGTAGCTGAGCTTGCCAGACAACTGTTGTACAAAAAATATGGAGATGAAATCTACAACGGTGGACTAAAGGTTTACACCACAATCCTTAAAGCCAATCAAGAAGCCGCGAATCAAGCAGTAATTTCTGGCATATTGGAGTACCAAGCACGGCAAGGTTATAAAAAAGCTGAAAAATGGATTGACTTAGCAAGCCTAAGTGCGGGAAACACTGAGGAAGAAATGAAAAAATTGCTTTCAGATATTCCAGAATATAACAACTTTATACCTGCTATTGTTACTAGCACTTCGCCGAAATTAGTATCTGTTTTTACCAAAAGTGGTGAGAAATTAAAAATTACAGAAGCAGGTTTAAGCTTGTTAAAAAGAAACTTAGCATTGAAAGACACAAAAAAACATCTGATTAAGCCTGGTTCTGTCGTTCGCATAATAAAAATTAAAGAGGGATGGCAGATTGTACAGTTGCCAGAAGTGGAGTCATCTTTAGTTGCATTAAACCCGCAAAACGGTGCAATTACTGCATTAGTCGGTGGTTTTAATTTTAGCAAAAATAAATTCAACCATGTGACGCAAGCTTATCGTCAAGCAGGCTCCAGTTTTAAACCGTTCGTTTATTCTGCGGCATTAGAAAAAGGATATACGCCTGCAAGCATTATAGAAGATGAACCGATTATTATGTCAGCAGAAGAAGTTGGCTCAAAAGATGAGTGGGCCCCAAAGAACTATGATAGCCAATACGATGGCCCGATACGCATGCGGACAGCTTTGACCAAATCCAAGAACGTTGTTTCCATTCGAATTTTAGAAAACATTGGCCCACAATATGCGCAAGATTACGCAACTAAATTTGGCTTCTCCCGCAAGCACAATCCCGCTTATTTAACCATGGCATTGGGCGCAGGTGAAGTCACACCCCTTGGCTTAGCAAATGGTTATGCTGTTTTTGCTAACGGCGGCTATCGAATCAAGCCTCACTTGATTAGCAAAATAACAACAAGTGAAGGTAAAGTGATTGATGAAAAGAAATATCCAGTTGCAGGTAAAGACGCACCGCGGGTGATTGATGGTCGCAATGCATTTATAATGACGTCGATGCTGCGTGATGTCATACAGCGAGGCACTGCAACACGTGCTAAAGTGCTCGGCAGACAAGACTTGGCAGGTAAAACTGGTACGACTAACGATCAGTTTGACGCTTGGTTCGCGGGTTACTCACCTGATGAAGTAGCCATTGCATGGATGGGCTATGATCAGCCACAAACACTAGGGAGAGCGGAAACTGGTGGTCGAGCAGCGTTACCAATTTGGGTTAAATATATGGAAACTGCGCTTAAAGGAAAGCCAGAGAATCCATATCCTGTCCCTGCTGGTGTTATGTCTCTACGAATTGACCCAGTAACAGGCACACTTGCCGATGATTTTGATGACGAAGAGGCAGTTGATGAATATTTTTACCATGAAAACCCACCGCCTTTACTTGAACTAGATTTGCCTCCACTGATGGATGCATTTGAATCAGCATTTCCACCTGATAATTTACCTAATAGCCCATTGCAACCGTTGCCACCAAACACTAAGGTGCCAGGCACTTCATCCTGGGATAGCCCAGGTAAAGAGTTACCTAGTGGAAATAAGCCAATCAGGTTGCCAGAGGCGACACCACAACAGGGTAATAACAATCAGGATGCTGAAAGTGAGGCAGACTCTTTAAGACAGAACGCGGAGATACCGCCACCCACTAAACCCAAAAATGCTACTAAGTCGCGGAAAAATGCTAACAGTATTGATAATGCGCGCAGCATATTAAACCCATCAGGCTATTAAATAGATAGTATTAAAGAATCCATGGTACGTGAAAACTTAGATCACTTAAGGCAGGTTGTTGCGCAAAAAGCGGCGAGAATGATGGTTGAAGATGGTGTACATGATTTTGCTTACGCCAAGAAAAAAGCAGGTCGGCAACTAGGGATAACAGAAAAAAGCGTACTGCCAACAAATGCCGAAATTGAAGAAGAAGTGAGGCTTTACCATCAGTTATTCAATGCTGATGATCAACCACACGAGCTCAGACTATTGCGAGAAGCAGCACTAGCAACGATGCAGCTCTTTGAACGATTCAACCCATACCTAACAGGCGGTGTGTTAGACGGCAGTGCAGGTAAAAATGCGCAAACTGATATTCATCTTTTTGCTGATAGTGCAAAAGATGTCGAAATATTCCTGCTTAGCCAGAATATACCGTTTGAAACTAGCGAGAAAACATACCGTTTATCAGATAGGCCAAGTAAAGACAAAAAGGATAAGGTGCGCAAAACTGTTCCCGTTTTTACTTTAGAGACGGCATATGGTTTGCAAAAGCTTAGCGTCTTCAACTTTGATGACATGCGGGTTGCGACAAAAAAACCTAGTGACGGCAGCAATGCCTCAAAGGCTAGCATAAGTGATTTACAACAGTTAATTTAGTTATTACTAAACTGTTAAAAGGAATGACTGTGGATTTTCATTACTTCATCTACCAAAGCAAAGCAGCAGACAATTTAAAGCCGAGCGATATTGATGCTATTTTGGCTTCGGCTAAAGCTTACAATAAGGAGTCTGGTATCACAGGTGTATTGCTCTACGATGAAAACAGTTTTTTGCAATTTATAGAAGGGCCAAAAGCAGCATTGATTAAAGCTTATCAGCGCATAAAATCAGCAAGTCAGCATCATGCTATTTTTGAACTCGCCAACGAACCAAGTGAGAAAAAGTACTTTCAAGCTTGGGACATGGGTTTTTGTAAGACAACGCATAGCAATCTTCAATCAATTGCCAATGCTAGCTGGGTTAAATCTATCCGAGATGTACGTGAGTCCAAATCAGAGTCTGATGGACTTGCGCTATTGCTAGACTATTGGGATGCATATAGACAAGAGCTCTAGTATAGCACTATGCTAGGTTTGCAACCATTTGGCTACATCCATCGCAAAGTAAGTCAACACACCATCAGCACCTGCACGCTTAAATCCAAGCAAACTTTCCATTACACAAGCCTGCTCATCCAACCATCCATTTTGCGAAGCTGCTTTTAGCATCGCGTATTCACCACTGACTTGGTAAGCATAGGTAGGGACACCAAATTCTTGCTTCACGCGGCGGACAATATCTAAATAAGGCATGCCTGGCTTCACCATCACCATATCAGCGCCTTCTTGCAAATCCAGCAAAACTTCTTTTATGGCTTCATCTGAGTTAGCTGGATCCATTTGGTACGTATTCTTATTTCCTTTTCCCAAGCTGGAAGACGAACCAACAGCATCTCGGAATGGTCCATAAAAAGCGGATGCATACTTAGCTGAATATGCCAAAATACGGGTATAGATATACCCTTCTTTTTCTAATGCATCACGTATTGCACCAATGCGACCATCCATCATATCGGATGGAGCAACAATGTCAGCGCCTGCCTTTGCATGACAAAGTGCTTGTTTTACTAACACTTCAACTGTTTCATCATTCAGGACATAGCCATCATCGTCAATAACGCCATCTTGTCCATGCGTAGTGTATGGGTCTAATGCAACATCCGTGATGACACCTAAGGTTGGGAATGCTTCTTTCAACGCTTTAACGGTTCGTGGCACCAAACCATTACTGTTGTATGCTTCTTTAGCAGTCAAACTTTTTCCCTCTTGTGGCACAACAGGAAAAATAGCAATTGCTGGAATACCTAACGCAACACATTCCTCCGCTGTTTTAAGTAACACATCTACACTCTGCCTTTGTACACCCGGCATAGATGGGACAGCTTCAGTTCGATTCTCACCCTCAAGGACGAATACAGGATAAATTAAGTCGTTGGTAGTAAGCGTATTTTCCTGCATTAGTCGGCGTGAAAATTCATCCTTACGCATACGGCGTGGACGTGTTGAAAGCAATTGGTTAGCCATAGAATACCCTTATTTTTTTGAGCGATTGAATTAGAAATTCTTGTTCGCCCATCTTACTATTAATTTTTTGGTAGGTGAACACTGCGCGCAGACTAGACAGAGAAATCGATAGTAACTGAGCAAACCCTGACAGCTGAGTACTAGTTTAATAAATCAGAAATTATCCAAATACCTTTTTAAATGCTAGACCTGGATCGGGTTGACGCATAAAAGCTTCACCGACTAAAAAGCCATTAACATGATTGCTGCGCATCAATGCAACATCTTCTGCAGTAAAGATACCTGACTCTGTAATGACAAAACGATCTTCTGGCAATTTCTCCAATAAGTCTAATGTCGTTTGTAAGGTAACATCAAAAGTACGTAAGTTACGATTATTGATGCCCACTAACGGGGTCTCTAACTGTAATGCTAGCTCCAGCTCATTACTGTCATGGACTTCCACCAATACGGCCATGCCTAACTCATGAGAGACTTCTTCAAGTAACTGCATCTGCTTTAACTCTAATGCCGCCACAATCAGCAAGATGCAATCAGCTCCCATTGCCCGTGCCTCAACTACTTGATAAGGATCTATCATAAAGTCTTTGCGTAACACTGGTAGATTGCATGCAGCACGCGCTTGTTTGAGGTATTCAGCGGAACCTTGAAAATATTGTTCATCCGTCAATACAGACAAACAAGCAGCCCCAGCTTGTTCATAACTCTTTGCAATTTCTGCTGGATTAAAATCTTCTCGAATGACCCCCTTAGATGGACTGGCCTTTTTAATTTCTGCAATCACCGCTGGTAAATTTGCTTCATCTTTTTTTGCCAAATTACCGACAAAATCTCTGGGTTCAGGTTGCGCTAACGCTTCTTCATGTATGGTCTTTAACGATTTAGCCGCACTTGCTTTTGCAATTTCTTCTCGTTTAGTCGCAAGTATTTTATTTAATATATCTGACATGATTATTGATGACTGCCTTCTATAAAGTTTCTATCCGCTTATTGATACTTAATTCCATTATGGATAATCCATCCTGCCGCATGCAGACCTTGCGGATCATGATGTGTCCAATGTACCAAACCACCTTTCGGGTTATATCCATACTCGCCTCTAAAAGTAATCTTGTCACCTTTTTTCAATGTGCTGATACGTGGTGCGAGGTCTATATTATGCGCAAACAATAATGTTTGCCCGCTACTCAATTTAAGTATAAATTTTTGATGTCTTGAACCATGATTGTCATCCGGCAGTAATTTAATAATAGTGCCTGCACCATCCACCATTGCATCATCTGCTTTTTGCGCAAATAATGTTTCGGGAGAAGGGTATTGTTGTCCAGTTTCATACTGACTAATCGCATCTTGCGATATCAAAGGCGTAGATGAGGTTTCACCGGGAGAACACGCCGCGAAAAGCAAAACACAAATTAAAACAATAAAGCGATTCATCATGGACTCTAACGCGACTGCAAAGCCTCTAGCTTAGCAAGTGCCGCTTTACTATCAATCATTTCGATTGCTTTTTCGATGCCTGCTTTGAGTGATTCAGCAATACCTGCCACATAGATTGCTGCACCTGCATTTAATAAGACGATTTCTCTGGCTGCACCAAGCTCACCATTTAAGACAGCCATTACCATTGCTTTGGATTGTTCAGCATTCTGTATTTGGATATCCTTTAGCGCATGGGTAGCTAATCCAAATTGTTCAGGATTAACAACATACTCCGTTACTTTACCGTCTTTTAGTTCAGCTACATAAGTGTCTCCAGTGAATGAAATCTCATCCATGCCATCGGCACCATGAACAACCAATACATGCTCACTACCAAGCCTTTGTAAAACATGCGCAAGCTTTGTTGTTAATGCTTTATCAAATACTCCCATTACTTGCCGTTTTGCAGAAGCGGGGTTTGTTAGTGGACCCAACAAATTGAAGATAGTACGAACACCCAGTTCTTTTCTGACAGGTGCCGCATACTTCATCGCACTGTGATGATTTGGCGCAAACATAAAGCCAATCCCAATTTCTTCTACACTACTAGCGACTTCAGATGGGGTTTTATTAACATCAACACCCAAGATTTCTAAGACATCAGCACTGCCACAGGTTGACGATACTGAACGACCGCCATGTTTTGCTACTTTTGCTCCAGCCGCTGCTGCAACAAACGCAGAGACTGTCGAAACATTAAAGGTTTGAATACCATCACCTCCTGTTCCACAGGTATCAACAAGGTGTCTGCTGTCTTCTATCTCAACCTTTGTCGATAAATCGCGCATGACTGTAGCTGCTGCTGCAATTTCTTCTATCGTTTCGCCCTTTGCTCTTAATGCAATCAGTAAAGCTGCAATTTGTGCCGCAGTTAGTTCACCAGTCATGACTTGTTGCATCACTGATAGCATTTGGTCATGTGATAAGTTTTGCTTATTTAATAGTTGATTTAGTATGTCTTTAAACATTATGGATAAGCTTTAATAAAGTTCTCAAGTAATTCATGACCATACTCAGTCAAAATGGACTCTGGATGAAATTGCACACCTTCCACGGCCAATGTTTTATGCCTGATGCCCATAATTTCATTATCATCTGTCCATGCCGTAACTTCCAAACAGTCAGGCAAGCTCTCTCTTTCTATGACCAAAGAGTGATAGCGTGTAGCTTTGTAGGGGTTAGGTAACCCGCTAAATACGCCCTCGTTTTTATGATGAATCAAGGATGTTTTACCATGCATCAACGTTTTCGCCTTAACAATCTTACCACCATAAGCTTGACCGATACTTTGATGTCCTAAGCAAACCCCCAGCAATGGAATTTTACCTGCGAACTCGTGAATCAACGGAATAGAGATACCTGCTTCATTAGGCGTACACGGGCCTGGAGAAATAACGATGTGTTTTGGTTTTAGTGACGCTATTTTCTGCAGGTCAATTTCATCATTTCGATAGACCTCAACTGATTGCCCCAACTCACCAAAATACTGAACAAGGTTATAGGTAAAGGAGTCGTAATTATCAATCATTAATAACATTACTTGCCTACCTTTCCATTTGGGTGCTCATTATCTAAACCCATTTGCACCATCTGCGCCGCACGAATAACTGCTTTTGCTTTATTTTGTGTTTCTTCCCATTCGCTCTGCGGCACCGAGTCGGCCACAATACCTGCACCAGCTTGCACATAAAGCTTTTTATCTTTAATGACGCCAGTGCGAATGGCAATTGCCACATCCATGTCGCCATTAAATCCCAAATAACCAACTGCACCTGCGTAAACACCACGTTTGCTTGGCTCAAATTCATCAATAATTTCCATAGCACGCACCTTAGGCGCACCTGATACCGTACCTGCTGGGAAAGTCGCTTTCAGCACATCAATAGCGTCCATACCAGGTTTTAGCTGACCTTCTACATTGCTTACGATATGCATGACATGCGAGTAACGTTCTATCATCATATTATCCGTTACCTTAACCGTACCTGTTTGCGCAACACGTCCAACGTCATTCCGGCCCAAGTCCATCAGCTGCACATGCTCAGCACATTCTTTGGGGTCTGCTAGCAACTCCTCGGCTAAAGCAATATCTTCTTCTCTTGTTTTACCTCTCGGGCGCGTACCTGCGATTGGCCTCGAAGTAACAACATTATCTTCCAATCGCACTAATATTTCTGGCGAAGCACCAACAACATGATGATCTCCCATATCGTAGTAAAACATATAAGGTGAAGGATTTAAGCTTCTGAGCGCACGATAAAGCGACAATGGTGAGCCTGTGAAATCTTGCGATAAACGCTGGCTTAGCACCACCTGCATGATGTCACCTTCGTAGATATAATTTTGCGCTTTTTTGACAACTGCTTTAAAGTTTTCCTCGCCAAATTCTGAGCTAGCCTGTGTTTCATTGGTTCTCAATGACTGAGGAATAGCAACTGTTTGGCGTAGTCGCTGCATTAAAGATGCTATACGCTGATGCGCCTTATCATAAGCGCCAGCTTCCGCTGGGTTGGCATATACAATGAAATAAAGCTTACCACTCAAATTATCAACGACTGCTATTTGCTCAGAAACCATTAGCAATATGTCAGGTGTCCCAATCACATCAGGCTTATTTGTCTTCGCTAGTCGTTTCTCGATATATCGGATGGTTTCATAGCCAAAATAACCTGCCAAACCGCCAGTAAAACGCGGGAGGCCTTTATACGGCGGCGTTTTAAATCGCGCCTGAAACGATTGCACAAAGTCGAGAGGATTTAGATTGTCGTGTGACTCGATAACGGTATCACCCTGTATTACTTGTACACTGAAATCTTTAGCTACAATTCTTGTTTCTGCAGGTAGGCCGATTATTGAATAGCGACCGAAGCGCTCACCACCCTGAACACTTTCTAACAAATAGGAAAATGGTTGGTTGGCTAACTTGAGATATAACGATAGTGGGGTATCCAAATCAGCAAAGGTTTCTTGCACCAATGGAATACGGTTGTAGCCTTGTTTTGCTAAGGCGTCGAATTCTGTTTTTGTAATCGTTTGAAGCATGTTGTTCCTTAAAAAGTTGTTTGCAATGTTTCAGGCAAACGCCTGCTAGTGAAGCTATCTCTAAAAATCTAGCTCCACCATCGCCAACTTAAATGTTGATACTTTTTAAGGAAACTCACGGTATATCCCTATTACTTAACGGTTGCTAACGCGTCACGCATTTTGCCAACAATCGTATCATAACGGTTTGGATCTGCATCATTTGGCTTGCCAAAAATAGCACTGCCTGCAACAAAAGTATCGACACCTGCTGCGGCAATCTCAGCAATATTATCTGGATTAACACCACCATCGATTTCCAACCAGATTTCACGGCCAGTTTGTGCAGTGTAAGCATCTATTTTTGCGCGCGCTTGTCTTGCCTTTTCCAAAGTTTGTGGAATGAATTTTTGACCGCCAAACCCTGGGTTAACTGACATCAATAACACCATGTCAATTTTATCCATCACATGGTCTAGATAATGTAATGGTGTCGCTGGATTAAATACTAGGCCAGATTTACAACCTAAATCGCGCACCATAGAAAGGCTGCGATCTATATGATTAGATGCTTCTGGATGGAACGTAATAATGTCTGCACCCGCTTTTGCAAAGTCAGGAATGATGCGATCTACTGGTTCAACCATTAAATGCACATCAATAATTGCACCAACATTATGTGATAAATCACGGATGGCATCACAAACAAGTGGTCCAATGGTTAGGTTAGGCACGTAGTGGTTATCCATGACATCAAAATGGACAATGTCCGTGCCAGACTTAATGACATCCTCAATCTCTTGACCGAGTTTTGCAAAGTTAGCTGATAAAATACTTGGGGCAATTCTATATTCTTTACTCATAGCTGTTTCCGTTGTTTGTTTTGGATGGTCTATCAAAAACGATATTCTAACCCGAATTACACTTTTTCCATAAGCGCTTAGTATTTGATTGTGTGAACTAAACCCTAGTTTAAACGTTACTTTATTTTCCAACCGCATCAATGACTTGGTAAAATAGCGAAATGCAGCTGTATACGATAGGTGTTAACCATAACACTGCCCCATTAGAAATTCGCGAAAATGTCGCGTTTAGCCCAGATTCCATGCGTGAAGCTCTGGCTGACCTGACTATCAAAAATGCGAATGAGGCAGCGATTTTGTCAACCTGTAACCGCACGGAAATCTACGTACAAACAGCTAATGCTGAACCTGTTATTAACTGGCTTGCGCATTATCACCATCTGGAAGTTACGCGTATCCAACCTTATACGTATACATTGGCTAACCAAGATGCAGTGAAACATGCCTTTAGAGTCGCGTCTGGCCTTGATAGCATGGTCTTGGGAGAAGCACAGATATTAGGTCAATTTAAGCAGTCTGTAAAAACTGCTCAGGAGGCTGGTACACTGGGCACAAACTTACATAAACTTTTTCAGCGAACTTTTGAAGTCGCCAAAGAAGTTCGCACTAATACTGACATTGGCGCCAGCTCTATCTCAATGGCTGCAGCAGCGGTTAAATTAGCGCAACGTATTTTTGGTAATTTAACTGAACAAAAGGTATTGTTCATCGGCGCAGGTGAGATGATTGCGCTTTGTGCCAATCACTTTGCTGCACAAAAACCCAAATCCATGACCGTGGCAAATCGTACAATTGAACGCGGATTAGAACTGGCTGGAAAAATTGGTGCGAATGCAATATTGCTGAATGACCTACCAGAGCGTTTCGCTGAGTTTGATATCGTCATCACCAGCACAGCCAGCCAACTACCGATTGTGGGATTAGGCATGGTTGAGCGTGCAGTAAAATCGCGCCGCCATCGTCCAATTTTTATGGTAGACCTAGCAGTACCACGTGATATAGAAGCAGAAGTGGCGCAGCTAGATGATGTTTTTTTATATACTGTTGATGATTTAGCGCAAGTTGTTACCGATGGCAAAGAAAACAGACTGGAGGCAGCGCTTACAGCAGAAAGTATCGTTGAGGCACGCGTTGAAAGCTTTATGCAGTGGCTTCAAAAACGCAACTCTGTTCCAACCATCAAAGCCTTACGAGATCAAGCAGAAAAAATGCGCGCTATCGAATTAGAGAAAGCCATCAAGCTCATCCAAAAAGGCGAAAGCCCAGAAAAGGCCATGGAGTTACTTAGCATTGCCTTGACCAAGAAGTTCTTACATGCGCCCAGCCATGCGCTTAATCAAAGTCATGGTGATGAGCATGAGCGCCTGGCATCATTACTGCAACATATTTACCAAATTAAGCAATAGCACAAATCTTTAACTAATTTTCACTCTAGCAAACTAAACAATGAAACCAAGCATCCTACAAAAACTTGCCAATCTTAGCGACCGTCTTGAAGAGCTAAATCGGCTGATGTCTTCTGAAGATATCACCAACAATATGGATAACTATCTCAAAATCACACGCGAGCATGCTGAAATAATGCCGATCGTAGAGCAATACAATATCTACCGACAAACAGAAGCAGATATCAAAGAAGCACACAACATGCTAAGCGACCCAGAAATGAAAGCATTTGCACAAGAGGAAATTGAAACGGGTAAAAAACGTTTGGAAGAAATTGAGTTGGATCTACAAAAGTTACTGATTCCTAAAGATCCTAATGATGATAAAAATGTCATTCTAGAAATACGCGCAGGCACTGGTGGCGATGAATCAGGTTTATTTGCGGGCGATTTATTCCGGATGTATAGTCGCTATGCAGAAAAGCAAGGCTGGAAACTTGAAGTTTTGTCTGCAAACGAAGGTGAGGTAGGTGGTTATAAAGAAATTATCGCCAAAATTGAAGGCCAAGGCGCGTACTCAAAACTGAAATTTGAAAGTGGTGGTCATCGTGTGCAGCGCGTGCCCGATACTGAAACACAAGGCCGTATCCATACCAGTGCTTGCACAGTTGCTGTTTTGCCAGAAGTAGACGAAATAGCTGATGTTGAAATCAATCCAGCTGATATTAGAATTGATACTTTCCGTGCCTCTGGCGCTGGCGGTCAGCACATTAACAAAACGGACTCTGCCGTTCGAATTACCCACGCACCCACAGGCATAGTCGTTGAGTGTCAGGATGGCCGCAGCCAACATGCTAATAAAGCGCAAGCCATGATGGTGCTTGCAGCAAGAATTAAACAACGAGAAGAAGATGCACAAAACGCAAAAATAGCAAGCGAGCGCCGCAATTTAATTGGCTCTGGTGATCGTTCACAGCGCATTCGAACCTATAACTACCCGCAAGGCCGTATAACTGACCACCGTATCAATTTAACATTGTATAAAATTGATGCCATTACTGAAGGTGAACTGGATGAGTTGATTGTGCCGTTGGCTGCTGAACATCAGGCTGATATGCTAGCAATGCTCAGTGAAGAAAATTAAAAAAGTGAAGAAAACTAAACATGAATATTCATGCGGCATTGCATGAAGCATCCGCCAATATTGGACAGTCAGCGCTTTCAAAAGAAGCCAAGCTTGAAGCACAATTGCTTCTGGAACACGTACTCAAAGTCAATCATGCCTGGTTAATAGCACATGCAGAAGACACAATTAACCAACCTGCCTATCAGCAATTTTCAGCACTTGTAGAGCGCCGCGTCGCAGGCGAACCCATCGCCTATATCTTAGGTGAATGGGAATTTTATGGCTTGAATTTAAAAGTAACGCCAGACACGCTAATTCCTCGTGCTGATACAGAAACATTAGTAGAGGCAGCATTAGAGAGGGTTCCACAAACTGGCAGTGAAGAATTAACAAATAATTTTGAAGCCACAAAGTTTTATCAAATTCTTGACCTAGGTACTGGATCTGGTGCAATTGCGCTGGCAATCGCAAAAAATAGACCCTTTGCACAAGTAACTGCGGTAGACGCTTCCAAAGCTGCACTGGATATAGCGATTGAGAACGCCCAAACCTTAAAAATCTCTAATATTCATTTTGTACAAAGCGATTGGTTTGCAGAACTTAATGATGCAAAGTTTGATGTGATTGTAAGCAACCCACCCTATATCGAAAAAGATGACATGCATTTAAGCCAAGGTGATTTACGCTTCGAGCCAATGAGTGCTTTAGCCTCTGGTCAAGATGGTCTTGATGACATTAGAAAAATTGTTATCCACGCTAAAAAGCATTTAAAGCAGAATGGTTGGTTAATGATTGAACATGGTTACAACCAAGCACCTGCTGTAGCGGAATTATTCACATTAGCCGAATTTAAAAGTGTTCATCATGTCAAAGATTTAGGAGGTATTGATCGCGTGACCATTGGTCAGTGTTAATCTTCTAGCATAAATATTGCTAAGCACATATATTCACGTTACTTAAACGGAGGTGCATGATGCAACATGTGAAGTCTATAAAAGGTATTCTTTTTGATTTAGACGGCGTGCTTTACATCGACAAAACCCCAATAACAGGTGCGATTGAAGCGGTGGAAAAAATTCGTAGCCAAGGCTATCAATGCCGGTTTATCACTAATACAAGCACTCTTAGCACCTCCTCTATCAGAGATAAGATTAATGCAATGGGCTTTAATGTGGTGCAGTCAGAAATTATGTCGGCACCCCAAGCGGCTGTCAATTTTCTGGAAAAGCAGGCTAACCCTGTTTGTCGGTTATTGCTTGCAGATGATGTCAAAAAAGATTTTTCTCAATTCCCACAGTCTGAGACAGCTGCTAATTTCATTGTCATTGGCGATATAGGTAACCGTTGGTCTTACGATTTACTCAACGAGGTGTTCGGCTGCCTGATGAATGGAGCCAAGCTGATTGCTATTCATAAAAACCGATTCTGGCAGACAGCATCAGGTCTACATATGGATATCGGGGCTTTTATTGCAGGGCTAGAATATGCAAGTAATACAGAGGCAATGATTATTGGAAAACCATCTCCAGCTTTTTTTAAAGCAGCATTATCAGATATGCAACTTAATCAGGATGAAGTCCTAATGGTCGGTGACGATATTGATTCAGATATCGGTGGCGCACTAAAATCTAACATTAATGGTGTCTTAGTACGAACAGGGAAATACAGAAAAGCTTATGCAGATGCCTCATCAGTAAAGCCATATTTAACCATTGAGTCGATTGCCGACCTGCCTCAGACACTGATTCAATAAACATCCTTGCGGAAGAATACTATTTTTTGATTGACCGCATAGTATAATACGCGGATGTCAGAAATGAATTCCATCGGCATTGTCGCGCCACAAACAGCACATTTTAACGAACCACTATCGTTGAAGTGCGGCGCTGTATTGCCTCAATTTGATTTAACATATGAAACCTATGGCAAGCTAAATGCCAATAAATCTAATGCCGTTCTTGTCTGTCATGCGCTTTCAGGCACACACCATGTGGCGGGTAAATATCATGTAGAAGATAAATATCCAGGCTGGTGGGACAATCTAGTGGGACCTAACAAGCCTCTCGATACCAATAAATTTTTCGTTATCGGCGTTAATAATCTTGGTGGATGCCATGGCTCCAGCGGACCTGCAAGCATTAATCCTGAAACAGGGCAACCTTTTGGGGCTAGCTTTCCTATTGTGACAGTTGAAGACTGGGTAGCATCACAAGCAAGGCTTGCAGACCACTTAGGTATTGAAAAATTTGCAGCGATTATTGGTGGTAGCCTTGGCGGCATGCAGGCGCTGCAATGGAGTATCACTTTTCCTGACCGCCTTGAACACGCCTTGGTCATTGCATCTGCGCCTAATTTGACAGCGCAGAATATGGCATTTAATGAAGTCGCTCGTCAAGCCATTATTACTGACCCAGAGTTCTATGGCGGTGATTACTATGCACATAATGTTGTCCCTCATAGAGGCCTTCGTATTGCTCGCATGCTAGGACATATTACCTATTTATCAGATGATGCCATGGGGGCAAAATTTGGGCGAAAATTGAAAGACGCTATTAAGTACAGCTTTGATGTTGAATTTGAAATGGAGTCTTATTTGCGTTATCAGGCGGATAAGTTTGCCAAAGAGTTTGACGCAAATACCTATATTCGCATGACTAGAGCTTTGGATTATTTTGACCCAGCTAGTGCGTGTAATGGTGACTTGTCCGCCACATTAAAAAACGTCACCGCTAAATTTTTAGTTCTCTCTTTTACAAGTGATTGGCGATTCTCGCCAGAGCGCTCACGCGAAATCGTGAAAGCATTACTGGATAATGAACTCTCGGTTAAATACGCTGAAGTGACAGCAGCCCATGGACATGATGCTTTTCTGATGCCAGACGAACATTATCATGCCATTATGCGCAGCTATTTAGATCGAATTGAGGTTTAATATGGCAGACCACACTACATCAACGCAAACGACCGAACTATACCGCCAAGACTTCGCTATTATCGCAGCCTGGCTAGGCTTTGGTTCTAAAGTACTGGATCTGGGCTGTGGCGATGGTAGTTTGCTCCGATATTTACGTGATGGTTTGGAAATCAAAGGTTATGGTGTAGAAAAAGACGATAAAAACTGGCTGGCAGCGATGAATAATGGTGTAGATGTTATTCAGATGAATTTGGAGGCAGGATTATCAGAGTTTGAGGATAATTCATTTGATACAGTAATTCTGTCACAAACCTTACAAGCAATGCATAACACTGAAGGCATTTTGCAAGAAATGTTGAGAGTGGGAAGAGAGGCCATTGTTACTTTCCCTAATTTTGGTTATTGGCGTAACCGAATGCAAATCATTACTGGTAACATGCCGGTCTCAAAAGATTTGCCGTATGAGTGGTATAACACGCCTAATGTACATTTGTGCACCATCAATGATTTTGATGCGCTATGCAGAGATAACCAAATTACAATCATTGAACGCAAAGTCATCACAGATGGCGATACTGTTACCTTTATGCCTAATTGGTTCGGTAATTTAGCCATGTACCGTCTGATGCGTTCAGATTAGAAACTTTTTGAGATTGTATTCATCATAGATTCGCATCGGACACTTTAAATTAATTATTGCTTGATGTTTTAAAGAAACCCAGTATTATCATTTTCGTGAATAAATTCCATTATCAGTTATTGCTTCGCTACCGCTGGCATTTTGTATTTGCACTATTAACGTTTTTCGTTATGGGCTTGGCTTACTACGCAAGCGCAAAACATGTACCAAATGATCTGCAATCCTCAACGGCAATTCATGAAGTTTCTGATTATGCGA
>JBFIGM010000032.1:0-17249 GCA_041602315.1 Methylophilaceae bacterium
AGAACAGCGTGTTTTTATGTTGTTAGGGTTGGCAGCTTTTGGTGCAACGGGCAGCATGCTGGCCTATCTAGGTTATGAGTATGTACAGAGTGCAAGTCGCGATTGGTTAGAGTGGTTTGCACTAGGTGGCTTATTTATTCTAGGTTTGATTATGATGCTACTACATCCGCTGCGGTTCATTCGTAATCAGCAGAATATGAATAAACTCATGACAGGGATAAAGTTGGTTTTTCTCTATGCAGCGTTAATTACTGGCTATTTAATTTATTTTGATGGTCGTTATCGTGACTTCCCGATATTACTATTTGTGATGCCGGTGCTTACGATGATATTTGATTTGGCCAGGCCTAAAGATAAAACGATTAATTGGCTCATGCAAGCAATGCCTGGGGCATTAGCGGTCATGTTTGCTGTGCTGTGCTACGTAAATGAGCCAACAAACCTGGCAGCGACTAATTGGTTGTTGTTGTGTGTTGCAATAGCCTATGTCAATTGGCCAAGTCAATTTTTATCAATACTAGCAATAAGAAAATCTAAATAATAATATGCAATTAATAAAGCGCATTTACTTTCCAATATTATTTGCTGTTGTGTTTGCAGCGATACATTTTGGAGTATGGGCGATTGCAAATCAGGCACTACCGTTAATCAATGTCAAACCAATCGTTCATGGCTTTGCTTATAGTGGCTATCAAGCGGATCAAAGTCCATTGGAAAGACGCTATCCTAATACTGCTGAGCTAGCGCGCGACCTTAAATTACTTAAAACGCTCTCCAATCGAATTCGTATCTATACCTCCATAGAGAACAGCGAAATTATTGCACTGGCTGATAGAGAAAATCTTAATGTGATTGCAGGTGCATGGATTAATGGAAATGAATATGCCAATGGCCGAGAAATTGCTGCATTAAAAGAAAAAATGCTTTATTACGATAATATTGAATCGGCTATCGTTGGTAATGAGGTGTTGCTGCGCAATGACATACCGATTGAAGATTTAATCGCTTATATCGATGAAGTAAGAAAAGATACGGACATTCCAATATCAACAGCTGAGCCGTGGCATGTTTGGTTAAAACATCCGGAGCTTGTTAAGCATGTGGATTTTATTGCCGTGCATTTACTGCCTTACCATGAAGGGGTACCAGTAGATCAAGCTCCACAATATGCGCTCGATCGCTATCATGAACTTATGCAAGCATATCCACGGAAACGTATCGTTATCACCGAAATAGGCTGGCCAAGCAGCGGTCCAACTATTGGTGCTTCAGTAGCTAACGAAGTTAATCAAGCACGCTTTGTGCGAGAGTTCTTGGCAAAGGAAGAAGCGGATGACTACGAGTATTATCTGATGGAAGCATTTGACCAGCCTTGGAAAGTGAATATTGAGGGTTGGGCTGGCGCCTATTGGGGTATGTTTAATGCGAAGCGTACAGAAAAATACTCGCTTCAAGGAGCTGTAGAAAAGGACAATCGATGGACAGAAAAGGCAATTTGGGCAAGTGCGATTGCTTTTTTACCCATTGTGTTTATTGCTTGGCGCTTTAGCAGTTGGGGTATTGGTGGCGTAATTTCGATGGCTGTATTGCTGCAAGCCTGTATAACGACATTGGTTATCGCTTGGAATTTACCTGGTGATTATTATTATACCTTGCGTGATTTTGTCATCTTGGCAGGACTTATTTTAGCAATGGCACTCACTTCACTAGTGTTGATGATTTATGCAGTTGAATTTAGTGAGGTCATGTTTAAGCGGAATTGGCGGCGTATTTACCAACGTAAAACACCACTACCAGAAGATGAAGAGCTTTTTGTTTCAATCCATTTGGCTTGCTATAACGAACCCCCGGAAATGGTGATTGCTACGATAGAAAGCCTAAAAAATCTGGATTACAAACACTATGAAGTGATTGTCGTTGACAACAATACACAAGATGAAGCGAAGTGGAAGCCTATAGAGGCTTACATGGCCGAGCTACCTGAGAATTTTCATTTTTATCATTTGCCAAAATGGCCTGGATTTAAAGCGGGTGCGCTTAATTTTGCTTTATCTAAAACCTACCCGCGTGCAGTTGCAATTGGGGTTGTTGATGCAGACTATGTTGTGAGCAAAGATTGGCTAGCGACATTAGTACCACATTTTACAGATCCTAAAGTGGCTGTGGTTCAGGCGCCGCAAGCGCACCGAGAATGGGAAGATAACTTCTTTAAACGCATGTGTAATTGGGAGTTTGAAGGTTTTTTCCGCATCGGCATGCATCACCGACATGAGCGTAATGCGCTCATTCAACATGGGACAATGACGTTGATACGACATCAAGCGCTTAAAGACTTGAATGGCTGGTCTGAGTGGTGTATATGCGAAGATACCGAGCTTGGCTTGCGTCTGCTCGAAGAAGATTATGAGTTGCGCTATGTTGATGATACGTTTGGTCGGGGACTAACACCTGCAAGCTTTAGTGCACTGAAATCGCAGCGTTATCGCTGGGCATTTGGCGCCATGCAAATCTTAAAAAGGCATATGCCGAGATTGCTAGGTAAGTCCACGTTGAGTTTTAGCCAGCGCTACCATTTCTTGACTGGTTGGTTTGGTTGGGTAGGGGATGCGCTACAATTAATCTTCACTGTTGGGTCAATTGGTTGGACCCTATTGATGCTGTTTTTCCCTGGTACCTTCAGTCTGCCAGTCTCGATTATGATTGTGCCAATTTTGTGCTTTTTAGTGATTAAAGCTGCTTTAGGGCCAGTGTTGTACCGTAAGACCATGCAGTGTAAGTGGATTGATATATGGGGCGCATCATTAGCAAGCTTGGGGTTATCGCATTCTATAGCACGTGGCGTGATGATGGGGCTTGCCAAAAAAGCTGGTGTATTCGTGGTAACAGCAAAGGGTAAGGCCACAAGCAGCAAGTGGAAAATTCTCAATCCTATTCGTGAGGAGTTTTTAATCTTACTTGCTTTAATACTTGCTGCTTACGCGATGTTGCTAACGAGAGGGTTTGATAACCGTGATGCACAGTTATGGGTAGCATTGCTAGCATTGCAATCAATGCCTTATGTGAGCGCACTAGCTTGTCAATTAATCTCGCAACGTGATTAGTTAAACTTGTAGTTTTAAGTTGCTACAGTTTTTATTACTTGCCAAGCAGCTAATTTTTCTTTAAACGGAATTGTATGAGCAGGGCTGGTAGACGGTAGTTTTAATAGCTTCACGTAATCAATATTGAGTGTTGGCATCACTATTTTTCGAAAGTATCGTTCCGCTTCACTACCATTAAACGCAATTAACCGAATATCTGTGTGATGTTTGAAAAAAGTCGAAAAATCATTCGGGATACGCGAATCTGGCTGTATGTTACTATCTAAGCTGCCACTCCGAATACAAGTTTGTAATACATCCCATACAGCGACACCTGCAGTCTTAAGCGCACTTTGTCGTTCTTCATAAGAAGATGTTGCATCAAATTCATAGATTGTGCTCATAATTGGCCAGAAATCATTGCGAGGATGGGCATAATACTGATTCGCTTCCAAAGAAGCGTTACCAGGAATGCTACCTAAGATCAGTATATGTGCAGATGGGTGTGCGATAGGAGCAAAACTACTAATCGGTTTCATTATTAAATGGCAATAAAAAAGGCGCTCAAGCGCCTTTTATCTGGTTAGAGCAGTAACCTTCTTACGTCACTCAACATCATTCTTAAGTGGCTGGTAAAGCGTGCGCCATCAGCTCCATCGATCACGCGGTGGTCGTACGAGAGTGATAGTGGCAGCATGAGTCTTGCCTCAAAATCGTCATTCTCTTCGTTATAAATAGGCTTCATGCTAGAGCGTGAAACACCTAAAATCGCGACTTCTGGGCAATTGATAATAGGTGTAAACATAGTGCCACCTATACCGCCAAGACTTGATATCGTAAAGCAGCCGCCTTGCATTTCTTCTACTTTCAGCTTTCTTTCGCGTGCTTTGCTGGATAAGTCCATTAAATCTGCAGCAATATCAAGCACATCTTTGCGTTGAACATCCTTGACGACAGGCACGACTAGCCCATCAGGTGTGTCACAAGCAAAGCCGATGTTGTAGTAGTTTTTAAGGATTAAGTTATCACCATCTGGTGAAAGGGATGCGTTAAAGGTTGGATAGGCTTTTAACGCATTGACTGAGGCTTTTATTAAGAAGGCAAGCATTGTCAATTTAACACCACGTTTTTCAGCTTCCGCTTTCATCGATCTGCGGAAATCTTCCAAATCGGTGATGTCGGCTTCGTCAAATTGTGTAACATGCGGAGCAGTAACCCAATTGCGGTGTAAATTAGAGCCGGATAACTTTTTGATACGCGATAATGGCTTAGTTTCTATTTCACCAAACTTGGTAAAGTCAATCACTGGCATTGCTAATGTAGCAAAGGCACCAATACCAGCACCCATATTGTCAGCACGTGGTTTTGTGAGCTCCCCTTTAACGTAGTTTTGTACATCTGTGGAGAGTATTCTATTTTTTGGACCTGTGCCTTGCACAAACTTAAGGTCAACACCTAGTTCCCGAGCAAACTTGCGTACAGATGGGCTAGCATGTGATTTTCTCTCTCTATTCGTATCCACATGCGCACCTACTGGTATCGGCTGGTTGCTTGGCTGTACTTTTTTAGGAGGCTCAGGTGCGGGGCGGCTTGGCTCTGGCGCTTCCGTTTTTACTGGCTCTTTTTCAGGCATTGGAGCAGGTGCAGCTGTTTCCGCAGGTTTCGCTGTATCAGCTGCGCTAGGCTCAAGCGTGATAATCAAATGACCTTCAGCAATCTTGTCACCAACTTTTACTTTTACTTCTTTAACAATGCCAGCCTCTGGTGCAGGAATATCCATTGAGGCCTTATCTGACTCAACAGTAATTAAAGAGTCATCTACCGCAACAGTATCCCCTGGCGCAACGAGTACATCAATCACTTCAACCGAATCAAAATCGCCAATATCAGGCACTAAAATATCTTTTACACTCATTTATTTACTCCGTACCAAACAGTGCTTTAAATTAAGCTTGGGTTTGGTTTGTTAGGATTAAGCTTATATTTTTTGATTGCTTCCGTTACTTTTGCAACGGGTAGCTTTCCTTCTTCGCTTAAAGTTTTTAATGCCGCTACAACGACATAATGTCTATCGACTTCAAAGAAATCACGTAGTGCTTCGCGACTATCAGAGCGACCATAGCCATCTGTGCCAAGTGCCACAAATTTATTTGGCACAAAGCGTTGAATTTGCTCAGCAAAGCTTTTCATGTAGTCTGTTGAAGCGATAACAGGGCCTTTGGCGTCTTTCAGGCATGCCGTAACATAACTAACGCGTTGCTTCTTCTCTGGATTCAGGAGATTCCAACGCTCACAGTCTAGACCCTCTCTACGTAACTCTGTAAAGCTTGGTACGCTCCAGACATCTGCAGAAACGCCCCAGTCTTTTTCTAATAACTCTGCAGCGGCAATGACTTCACGCAAGATGACGCCACTACCCATCAGTTGTACTTTTTCGCCTTTCGCCTTGGATTTGCTAAAGCTGTACATCCCTTTAAGAATGCCTTCTTCACTACCTTTTGGCATAGCGGGGTGGCTATAATTTTCATTCATCAAGGTGATGTAGTAATACACATCCTCTTGATTTTGTACCATACGCCGAAGGCCCTCTTGAATGATGACGGCTAACTCATAAGCAAAAGTTGGATCGTAAGAAACACAGTTAGGAATAGTCGCTGACATCAAGTGGCTATGGCCATCCTCATGTTGTAAGCCTTCACCATTTAGGGTTGTTCTGCCTGCTGTTGCGCCGAGTAAGAAGCCGCGTGCGCGGGAATCACCTGCAGCCCATGCAAAGTCGCCAATGCGCTGGAAGCCAAACATTGAGTAATATATATAGAAAGGAATCATTTGCGCGCCACTCACACTGTATGAGGTTGCAGCAGCGAGCCAGCTTGAGAATGCGCCTGCTTCGTTAATGCCTTCTTCTAAGATTTGACCCTTTTGTGACTCTTTGTAATACATTACTTGATCTGAGTCTTGAGGTTCATATAGTTGTCCAATGGAAGAATAAATACCTAGTTGACGGAACATGCCTTCCATACCGAATGTACGCGCTTCATCAGGGACGATTGGCACAACAAATTTGCCAACCTCTTTATCTCGTACTAAAGTCGATAAAATACGAACAAATGCCATCGTAGTTGAGATTTCACGCTCGCCTGTCGCGCCAAGCATATTTTCAAATGCTGAAAGCGGAGGTACGGTTAATTCATTACCTTTTTGTCTGCGTTTAGGGACATGACCACCCATAGCAGCACTGCGTTCTGCCATGTACTTCATTTCTGGACTGTCAGCGGCTGGTTTATAGTAAGAAAGCTTCTCTACTTGTTCATCTGTCAGTGGTAAGTCAAATCGGTCACGAAATACTTTGAGCGATTCAATATCCATACTTTTTTGTTGGTGCGTAGTATTTTGACCTTCGCCAGCGTCACCCATACCATAACCCTTAACTGTTTTAGCAAGAATCACTGTAGGTTGGCCTTTGTGATTAACAGCTGCATGGTAAGCAGCATAAACCTTATGCGGGTCATGACCGCCGCGGTTCAAACGCCAGATATCGCTGTCTGACATGGCGGCAACCATTTCTTTTAATTCAGGGTACTTACCAAAGAAGTGTTCACGCGTGTAAGCACCACCTTTTTGCTTAAAGTTTTGATACTCGCCATCTACGCATTCTTCCATGCGTTTTTTCAGTAAACCATCTTTATCCATCGCGAGTAATGGGTCCCAATAAGAGCCCCAAATTACTTTAAGGGCGTTCCAGCCTGCACCGCGGAAGTTAGATTCTAGCTCTTGGATGATTTTACCGTTGCCACGTACAGGTCCGTCTAAACGCTGTAGGTTACAATTAATGACGAAAATCAAATTATCCAAGCCTTCGCGCGCAGCAAGTGAGATAGCGCCCTGTGACTCTGGCTCATCCATTTCGCCATCGCCGCAGAATACCCAAACTTTGCGGTCTGTCGTGTCGACAATGCCACGGTTATGTAAATATTTTAAAAAGCGTGCTTGGTAGATACCTGCTAGTGGTCCAATACCCATTGACACTGTTGGAAACTGCCAAAAGTCTGGCATTAACCAAGGATGTGGATAACTTGATAAGCCGTTACCTCCAGTCTCCTGACGGAAGTTATCTAATTGTTCTTCTGTAATGCGACCCTCTAAGAACGCGCGGGCATAAATGCCAGGAGAAGAGTGACCTTGGAAATAAATGCAATCGCCACCAAAGCTTTCATTGGCAGCACGGAAAAAATGGTTGAAACCAACGTCATATAAAGTTGCCGCAGACTGAAAGCTTGCAATATGCCCACCGACACCTGGTGATTTTTCATTAGCCCTTAGTACTGTCATAATGGCATTCCAGCGAATCAGTGCGCGAATTCGACGCTCCATTTCTGGGTCACCTGGCAGTTTAGCCTGTAGGTGTGTAGGTATTGTATTAACGTACGCGGTCGTTGCGTTATAGGGGAGGTTACTGCCAGAGCGCCTGGCTTGATCAATCATTGCTTCAAGTAAAAAATGGGCGCGTTCTGTGCCTTCATTTTCAATAACTGACAATAAGGCGTCTAACCATTCTTGTGTTTCTTGCGCGTCAGTTTCTGTTAAGCCGGTTTGCGGATTCATTGCCATGCTTTGAGGTTTCTCCGTGTTGCTGTAGCGCGATGCTATCTTTTGAATAGCGTGTGCACTATATATAAGTGAATTGAGAGTTATTTTATTAAAGCGTTAGTTTCGCTTTAATAAAGATTTTGGTCAAGTTAAAAGCGCCTATTGTGCTTGTAAAAAAGGCACTTCTGCTATCTTTTAGGTTCTTATTCTGTATGAGTGAGTATTAGTAAACTGTGCCTAAAACAATATATTATGTATTTATTTGCTGTTAATTGTAGTTAAATTGCAGATAAAAATCTTTCAAACTTAATTTGATTTAATGGCATGTGCTTTTATACAAGGCTTTTGATAACTAAATAGATGGCTGCAATTAAGCATATCATCGCAAAGCTTTTTCGGCTTATGTGTTCAGGGATTTTATGACTGATGTTTGCTGAGACAAATATCATTACAAGAGTAGCGCTAATTGAAAGGGGAAGAGCGATGTTCCAATGTACGACATTACTGTGCATGTGGCTGATTAAACTACTTAACGCAATCATAGACACAGCAGCTAATGTTGTTGCAGTGATTGTTTGGTGTTTAAAGTTACTTACTTTACGCAGACTAGGCACAATAATAAAGCCTCCGCCCACTCCCAGAAATCCAGATAAAAAGCCTGTCACTACACCTGTAATGGTCAGCATTTTTGTGCAAGGTGCTGTCCAAGCCACTCTGGATGTCGCAGGGTTAATTACGCAAGCAGGCTCTAAATTTTGAGCGATATTAGCATTAGCCTTTTTTGCACCAAGCCAAGTTCTTATACCAATCAAAATAAGAACACCGCTAAGCGTCACAGCTAATATCTGATTGGAAGCGTATGAAGCAGCTTTAACGCCAATTGGCGCAATCAGTGTGCCCACAGATGCTATCAGTAGAGCTGATTTGTATCGAACTGTACCTAATACTAACCCTTGTATTGCGCCTATAGCTGATGCCATAAAGACAGTAAGGAGGGCAATTGGCGCGGCTTCCAGCATGGTGATATTTAAAAATATAACTAATAGTGGAATGGCAATAGAGGCGCCGCCCGCACCTGTTACTGCGAGTACCAAGCCAATAAGTGCCCCTAATATTGTACTAATGATAAGTAGTTCCAATTTCGACTCTTTTTAAGCACTTGTCTTACTAAGCTTTCGATAAAGTTTTGTAATTAAGCATTTGTTTTGGAAAAAGTTACTAATTTTTCCCATTAACCAATTTTGCTTGGCTATGCTGTCACCAGAACTCTTCGTTTGTGCCAAACGGTAAAGATTGGTTGCGCGCATTCCAGTTTTGCAGAAGCCAATTACTGGGGTAGGCGCATTGCTAAGAAAATGCATGCAAGCTTGGATATCATCCTCTCCAATATTGTTGGGTATGACAGGGATGTGAATATATTTTAATCCAGCCTTTTCAGCAGCATCTTTTATACTATCGCCAGTAGGTTGCTGGTTACCACCTTCCTTATCTGGCCGTGCGTTAATGATGGTTTTGTAACCAAGCTCTACTATCTCAGCTATATCTTCAGGGTTTATTTGCGGACAGCTGCTGAATGTTTCGCTGTGTTTAGTGATTGTTAAAGTCATGATGTTTCCTTTCATTATTTATCCAATTTACAGATTTCTTCTGCTAATACATTAATAATTGCCAGCGCTGGTTTACTTGAGACGCTGTAATAGATATTTTTTCCTTCACGTCTGGTTTTAACAATTTGGTTTTTACGCAGAACTGTTAACTGTTGTGAAAGTGTTGGTTGTTGTATACCAGTAAGTGTTTCTAATTCACCTACTGCTTTTTCACCCTGAGAGATTTGACATAGCAACATTAGCCTATCTGGATTTGCTAATACCTTCATAAGCGCCGTAGCTAAGTCAGCCGATTCTCTAAGGACTTTTAGATTGTTGATCTCGATTGTATTGGTCATATTTGCCTATAATAATCTACATATTTACATTATATAAAAAAATATTATATAATGCAATATAATTTTAAAAGGAGCGCTATATGTTTAAGCAATTATTTGATGAAAACTCTTCAACGTTGACATATTTGCTTGTAGACGAAGAAACGAAAGAGGCCGTGATTATCGATCCGGTTAAAGAGCATATTGATGATTATGTGCAGTTGGTTACGGAATATCAGTTGAAGCTATTGTATGCTTTGGAAACACATGTGCATGCAGACCATGTAACTGCAGGTGGCCTGTTGCGTAAAAGATTAGGTGTTAAAGCTGCAGTGAGTCAAGCGTGTGGTGCTAAAGATGCAGATGTTCAGCTAAATGAAGGCGATATTATTTATTTTGGCAAAGAGAAAATTAAAGTAATCGCCACGCCAGGACATACAGCAGGTAGTTTGACTTTTTTCTGGCAAGATAAACTTTTCACTGGTGATGCGTTATTAATTAACGGTTGTGGGCGCACCGACTTCCAAAGTGGTGATGCAGCTGTCTTATACGATAGCATTGTGAACAAGTTATTTGTCTACCCAAATGAAACACTTGTTTATCCTGGCCACGATTATAATGGTCACCGAGTTAGTAGTATTGGGCAGGAAAAATTAATCAATCCAAGATTGGCAGCAAAGACGAAAGAGGCTTTCATAGAAATTATGGAAAACTTAAACTTACCTAAGCCGAAGTTAATCGATATTGCTGTGCCAGCAAATAAAAATTGTGGGGTCAACGAGACAGAACTATTACAGGGGTAGTTTCATCTAATATGTAATTAGCGCTACAATCGACCCTGAAGTTATTGGAGGATGGAATGCAAAGCGCAGTACAAAATTTAGAATGGCTATCTGCTTTTCCTGATTTGGCTGATTTGGAAAGTTCGGCCAAAGATTTATTACTCAAGTATGCGCGTATTGTTGAGGCGCCAGTAGGTACTGTAGGCTATCGCGAAGGTGGGCCTTGTGGTGCTTATGTTATGCGTTTAGCAGGGCGCTCGCGGGTGTTTAAGATGTCTACCAGTGGCCGGGAAATTCTGCTATATCGCGTACATGCAGGCGAAACATGTGTCATTACTACTACCTGCCTACTCGGGAATAGTGACTACCCAGCATCTACAATCGTAGAAGAGGCAATTAAAGACGTAATTATCCCTGCGGCAGCCTTCAATCAATTGATGATAGATTCAAAAGTTTTTCGTACTTTTGTTATGACTAATTATGGTGCATTGATAAGTGATTTAATCGTGTTGCTTGATGAGGTTGCTTTTCATAATCTGGATGCGCGGCTAGCCAAGTTATTGTTAGAGGCCGGCACAGATAGTGTCAAAAGAACACATCAACAAATAGCTGATGAGCTAGGCACCGCGCGTGAGGTTGTAAGTAGGCAAGTTAAAAGGTTTGAGCAAAAAAATTGGGTTGCACTGGGTCGCGGTCAAGTTGAGATACTCGACCGCGAAGCGCTGACTAAATTAGCAAAAAGTTAATAGGTTATGCAATTGCGCACGTGCTGCTATTTAAAACCAGCAGCATATGTAAATTTCTCAGTTAGTTACGTGCACAGTTGTTGCATTGCCCTTTAACTGTATCCAAACCTTTCACCGTATCTAAACCGATAACATCTTTAAAGTTGGCATTATCGACGTCCGCGTCAGTCAGGTCAGCACCAGTCAAGTCTGCGCCTGTCAAATCAGCAGAAACTAAATCAGCACGGTACAAGTTGGCGTTCCTTAAAATAGCTCCGCGCAAATTACCAAATGTGAATGCAGCAATATTTAAGTCTGCACCTTCAAAGTTAGCGCCTTCAAAATTCCCGCCTACGGAGTCAAATTTCATTTGCCCCATGGGTTGGTTACCTACATCTAGCCCGAAACGACCATTTTTAGCATCTATACCGCTCATATCAACCTTACCCAAAGTGCCAATAACGCGCGCATTGGTTAGATTGGCATTTTTAAAGCTGGTGTTACCAAAGATAGGTTGAAAGATGGTTGCATTACTAAGATCTGATTGGCTGAAGTCAGCTTCTTCGATACGGGCCAAATTCAGATAAGCGTCGCGCAGATTTGCTTTAACAAGTTTTGCGCCTCGTAAGTCAGCGCCAAAAAAGCTAATATTTTGCATATTACAGTGACTAAGATCTAACCCATTAAAGTTTAAATAACCTGCATCTCTGTTGCTCAAGTCACATGACTTACTATTAATTTGTTCTAGCGCATCTTCTTGGCTAATTTTTACTCTTTTCGCTTCTGTTTTATTTTCATAGAATTTTTTTGCGGCTGTAATTGTATTGTCTGGGTCTAATAAAAACGAATCTCTAGATGACTCCAAAGCAAAACAATATTTTTGCCCCTTGTAGATTTCATTAATTGAGCAATCCGTTTTTTTATAGGCTCCCTTTGATAATGCGTAGGTACAGTGATTATCGAATGCGCCAGATTCTGCTGCGAAGGAAATTGCGCAACACATCAATACAACGATTGATGTCATCATTTTTAACAATTGCATACCAGTTCTCCAGTGAATCTCGTTATCGTTATTTAATGCCATCTAATGCGGCACATAACATCAGTATAGGCCTAATAAAGGCCGACACTGTAACTATGGTCACATAAGAGAAGGATGCTAATGAAAATCATGAATTAAATAAAATATTTTACTTTTTAGTCGTCTAACTTTTTTTGATGCGCGTTAATTCTCCCATCTACCCGATATTGGTAGAAAAACTCAAAAGAGGAGAAGTAAAAATGTTGAATAAAAAATTGAATCAAGCGTTGTTATTGAGTTTAGTATTTACAGGTGCTTCAATGACTGCTTCAGCTGGTCACGACCGCTATGAAGATCGTGCACGCGTAATTTCTGTTACACCACAAGTTGAACGCATTAATACGCCAGTTCAAGAGTGTCGCACTGAATATGTGCGGGAGAGCTATTACGAAGATGCGCGACCATCAAATGGTGGTGCAATCATCGGTACCATAGCAGGTGGGTTGATAGGTAGTCGCTTTGGCGGCGGTAATGGCCGATTGATTACCACAGCTGTTGGTGCCGGCTTGGGTGCTGTCATAGGTGACCGTCATGATAACCGCTACAATGTAAGACGTGAACGCGTAGAAGAGCGCCCAGTTGAGCGCTGCGTTACAGTCGACCATTGGGAGTCTGTGACGACAGGTTACTTGGTTGACTATAAATATAATGGACGTCGGTACACAACTGTTACTCAAGAACGTCCTGGTAAGTTTATACCTGTGAGCGTTTCAGTGAGACCGAGCGGTTATGTGACAAATGTTGAGTATCGTTATGATGATGATCGTTACGATAACCGTTATGACCGTAAACACTATAAACGTCATTACTAGATCATGCATTTGACAAAAAGCCGCTTATAAGCGGCTTTTTTATATCGGTCTGATGCATTTCCTTGATTTATAAAATTCACATATATTTTAGCTGTTCTATAATCTATGTATATTCAATACGTGGAAACACTTTACTTGTTAAAAGCATTCTATCAAAAGATAAGTAGTATTTTTATGCCGAAAGAAGTGAGCGCTGCCGAAGTTTGGCAAGCACAAGGTGGCGACACCTCACACAATTATTGGATGTACGCAACGCCTGTGAATATGCAGTTGGGACGAGACAGCTACTTTTTAAGCGATCCCAACATAGTGACTATTTCTGCAGAAGAAAGTGTTTCCTTGATCGAGAGTTTGAACACGCATTTTGAAGGCTTGGGGTATTGTTTTTACTTGGTAGATAATATCTGGTTGTTAGGATTGAATAGTGACCCACAGATCACGACTACGCATATCAAACAGGTTGCGAATCAAGATATAGCCCATCATTTACCAGTAGGAGATGGTGCGCTGGCCTGGAATAAATTGCAAAATGAGATACAAATGCTTTTGTATAATCATCCTGTTAATCAAGTCCGTGAGTCAAAGGGTTTTCCAATCATCAATAGTCTGTGGTGCTATGGTTTGAGTGAATCCTAATAAATAGAAATAATGACCAAAGTAATAACACAACGCCAAGTTGATCCAGAGGCTGAGAAGCAATTGTTGCAAGCTGGCATTGCGCCATTATTTGCTAGGCTTTATGCAGCGCGCGGCATAAAAAATGTCAGCGAGTTGGATGTGAGCCTAAAACACATTATTCCGCCTGACCTCCTAACCAATAATAAAACAATGGCAGGCCTGTTGGCAGATGCGATTGCGGGTCAGAAGAGAATTCTTGTTGTCGGGGATTATGACGCGGATGGTGCAACGGCAACAGCGCTAGCAGTAAAAGGGTTACGCATTATGGGGGCGCAGGTTGATTTCCTAGTGCCTAATCGTTTTGAATATGGCTATGGATTAACACCTGAGATTGTCCAATTAGCGGCTACCACTAAGCCTGACTTTATTATTACCGTAGATAATGGTATTGCCAGCGTGGATGGTGTAGAGGAGGCTAATAAACTGGGTACCCAAGTCTTAATCACAGATCATCACCTTCCAGGTAGCGTAACGCCTGATGCAGCTTGCATTGTTAATCCTAATCAGCTTGGGTGTGATTTTCCCAGTAAAAATCTAGCTGGTGTTGGCGTAATGTTTTACGTGTTGTTGGCATTGCGCGCTGAGTTGCGTTCGCGTGGTGCGTTTGTTGAAAAAAGCGAACCTAATTTAACTGAGTTGCTGGACTTAGTTGCTTTGGGCACGGTGGCAGACTTAGTGAAACTCGATGCCAATAATCGTATCTTAGTAGAGCAGGGCTTAAGGCGCATCCGAGCTGGAGCTTGCTGTGCAGGTGTGTTGGCACTGTTAAAAGTAGCGGGTCGTAACCATACACAAGTAAATGCGCAAGACTTAGGTTTTTATGTTGGGCCGCGCTTAAATGCAGCAGGTCGATTGGATGACATGCGTTTGGGCATCCAATGTTTGTTGGCCGCCGATGAAGCGCAAGCGATGGAAATTGCGCAATTGCTACATGAGCTCAACGCTGAGAGGCGTGACATTGAAGCTGGTATGCAAGAAGAGGCGTTAACCAATTTAGAGAATATTGCAGTTGGTGATCGCTACACAATCAGTCTTTACGAACCTACTTGGCATCAAGGTGTGGTTGGGATTTTGGCTTCAAGAATTAAAGAGCGATATCACCGTCCAGTCATTGCTTTTGCAGAAGTGGGTGATGGATTACTGAAAGGCTCTGGTCGTTCAATCAATGGTTTACACCTTCGGGATGCACTGGATTTGGTAACAAAGCGCGATTCGAGTTTGATTGTTGCTTTTGGTGGTCACGCCATGGCGGCGGGGCTAAGTATTGAACAAGATAAGTTTCCTGCCTTTCAAGAAATGTTTGAGTCTGTGGTACAAGATTTATTGGCACCAAGCGATTTGCAAGTAGTGATAGAAACAGATGGTAGTTTTGATGTTGATCAGATGGAGCTGCAAACAGCACAGGCATTATCTGTGCAGGTGTGGGGGCAAGGGTTTGCACCCCCTTTTTTTAATGATCGATTTACTGTTGTGAGTCAGCGTATTGTTGGAGGTAAGCATCTTAAGCTGTTGCTAGAAAAGCAAGGTAAACGATTTGATGCAATTTATTTTGGACAAATAAACCCACTGCCTGCAGAAATAGAGACCGTGTATCAATTGCAGATAAATAGTTATAACGGAGCGCAGTCTGTGCAGTTGCAGCTACTCCATGCTTGATGGCTACTATATAATGAGCGGTTATGACTAAAACCAATAATCAAATGACTAATCCTGTTTCAAAGTTTGTAGTTGCTAATTGGAAAATGCATGGCAATCTTAAGCAAAATGAATTGTTGCTTAAAGCGTATGTCTCAAAGTTAGCAGCATACCAACATACAAAAGTGATTGTTTGTGTGCCATACCCATATTTGGCGCAAGCGCAAGCTATGTTAAAAGGCACGCCAATTGCGTGGGGCGCGCAAAATCTGGCAAAAAATGAAGACGGCCCTTTTACAGGTGAGGTAAGTGCAAGTATGTTGCGCGATTTTGGCAGTGAATATGTCATTTTAGGCCATTCAGAGCGTGCAACAGCCTATTGTGAGTCTGATGAAAATATCGCTCAAAAATTCATGATGGCAAAAAAGCACGGTCTAACGCCAATTTTGTGTGTTGGGGAAACTTTGATTGAGCGCGAGGCTGGCGTGATGGAATTAAAAGTAGGTAAACAATTGGATACAATAGTTGATTTATATGGCGCTGCAGCATTTGATGAAGCGATTATTTCCTATGAGCCAATATGGGCTATTGGAACAGGGTTGGCAGCCCGCCCTGAACAAGTGGAAGCTATGCACAAATTTATTTCAGAAAAACTGCAACGAGCCAAGAATAGTGAAAAAAATAGCTTTAAAATTCTTTATGGAGGGAGCGTTAATCCCCAAAATGCGGTACAATTATTCCAAATTGAAAACGTAGATGGCGGGCTTGTTGGCAAGTGCTCTCTTAGCGCGTCATCATTCGAAGGAATTTGTGAAGCGGCAGAGTCCTGCATTCGTTAAGGTGAACGTAACCGAGTTTGTTTTAATAGGTAGAAAATGGAAAATATAATAACAGTAGTGCACGTGCTGGCAGCGGCAAGTTTAATTGGATTGATTTTATTGCAACATGGTAAGGGCGCTGACATGGGTGCGGCGTTCGGCAGTGGTGCTTCTGGCAGCTTGTTTGGGGTTAGTGGGTCATCTAATTTTTTAAGCAGAGCAACAGCATTCAGCGTAACAGTTTTTTTTGCAACTAGCTTGGCTTTGGCATACATTGCCAGTCATCGCTCTAGTTCTGGAAGCGTGGTCAAAGTTCCAGCTACACTTGAAACACAAACACAGACAGAAGCGACATCGCAAGAAACGACGCCAGCAATACCTGATTCAGTTCCAGCAGTTGGCACTGCGGAGGATGTTCCTAACTAATATTCAGGGGCAATCCTGAATAAAACATGCCGTCGTGGTGGAATTGGTAGACACGCTATCTTGAGGGGGTAGTGACGAAAGTCGTGAGAGTTCGAGTCTCTCCGTCGGCACCATTAGTGTTGCTGTTTAAGGTCAATTGGACAGAGAATCCAAGATGGCATTTAATAAAAAAGCAGTTTTATGTTGTAAAAAATTTTAATGGATGAAAGCTAAGGGTTAGGACTTTTGCTAGATAACTACTTTCCTATTTTGATGTTTATTATGGTTGGCTTGGCTGTGGGGCTCGGTCCACTAATCTTGGGTAAACTGGTTTCTCCTCATAAGCCAGATGCTGAGAAGAATTCGCCGTATGAGTGTGGCTTCGAAGCCTTTGAGGATGCGCGTATGAAATTTGATGTACGCTATTACCTTGTTGCTATCTTATTTATTCTGTTTGATTTGGAAATTGCATTCTTATTCCCATGGGCTGTAGTGTTACAAGACATAGGGCTATTCGGCTTTCTTGCCATGATGGTCTTTTTATTCGTGCTCGTTGTTGGGTTTATATATGAATGGAAAAAAGGCGCTCTTGAATGGGATTAGGCGTTTAAATCAAATATTAATCGGTTTTGAATTTTAATTTGTATTGGGATCTCTTTAAGTGAGTATCGAAGGCGTATTAGAAAAAGGGTTTGTTACTACCACGCTGGATACGGTGA
>JBFIGM010000033.1:0-16638 GCA_041602315.1 Methylophilaceae bacterium
ACTAATAAAATATTGAGTCATATTGCAGACAAAGTATTGGCAGCTTTCCCTGCTGCTTTTGGTCATAGGGCTACACTAGTTGGCAATCCTGTGCGTGATGAAATTTGCCAGTTAGACCCACCGAAAAAACGTTACGCTAGCAGAAAAGGAAGGCTCAGATTATTAGTTGTCGGTGGTAGCTTGGGTGCTGCGGTATTAAATGATGTTATTCCTAAAGCAATAGCCAATATGCCAGAAGCGGAAAGGCCTGAAGTGGTACACCAGTCAGGTGAAAAACACATTGCTACGCTGGAACAAAATTACAACAAAGTAGGTGTAGCTGCTGATACGAAGTCCTATATTGAAGACATGGCATCACTCTATGCATGGGCCGATATCGTATTTTGTCGTGCGGGAGCGCTTACCGTTGCAGAGTTAGCATGTGTAGGTGTTGCTAGCGTACTAGTCCCATTTCCACATGCGGTAGATGATCATCAAACATCTAATGCGCATTATTTAAGTGAAAATAAGGCAGCAATTTTGATTCAGCAAACAGAGTTAAGCATACAGAAAGTTAATGACTTACTTAGTAATCTGACTAGAGGACAATGTCTGGAAATGGCTATTAATGCACATGCCTTAGCTAAACCAGAAGCAGCTAAAACAGTGGCAGATATTTGCGTTTCATTAGCAGGAGTAAGAGCGTGAAACATAAGGTCAAAAATATACATTTTGTTGGTATAGGTGGGATTGGTATGAGTGGTATAGCCGAGGTTCTCATCAACTTAGGATTTAATGTCAGTGGATCTGATCTTGCCTCTAATGCTACGACAAAAAGATTAGAAAGTTTTGGGGCAACAATTTATCAATCCCATGCCAAAGAAAATTTAGGTAATGCGGATGTGGTAGTCGTTTCTACTGCGGTAAGACAAGATAATCCTGAGGTAATAGTCGCTAGAGAACGTCATATCCCAATAGTACCCAGAGCGATGATGTTAGCTGAGTTGATGCGGTTCAAACAAGGAATAGCAGTCGCTGGCACGCATGGCAAAACAACTACAACGAGTTTGATAGCCAGCATTTTAGCAGAAGCGGGTATGGATCCGACCTTCGTGATAGGTGGCAAGCTGGAGTCAGCTAGTAGCAACGCGAGATTAGGTGCTGGCGAGCACATCGTGGTTGAAGCTGACGAGTCAGATGCATCATTTCTGCATTTAAGTCCAATTCTCGCAGTTGTAACGAATATCGATCAAGATCATATGGAAACATATGGACATGATTTCGATAAACTTAAAAATGCCTTTGTTGAGTTTTTACAGCAGCTACCTTTTTGGGGTATGGCAGTTTTATGTATCGATGATGAAAACGTGCGTGAAATATTACCGCGAGTGACCAAGCCTGTGACTACCTATGGCTTTAGCAATGAAGCCAGTATTCGAGCAAGCGAAATACGCGCTGATAATGGAAGGATGCATTTCAAGGTTACTCGGGTCAATGGCGTAACAACTGAATTTGACGTGACACTTAATTTGCCAGGTCATCATTATGTATTAAATGCGCTGGCTGCCATTGCCATCGCAAGTGAATTAAATGTTCCAGATGCAGCAATTATCAAAGCATTAGCTGAGTTCAAAGGTGTTGGCAGGAGGTTTGAGCGGCATGGCGAGGTGGCAACTGGTAAGGGCGGTACATTTACATTAATTGATGACTATGGACATCACCCTGTAGAGCTAAAAGCTGTTATTGCTGCTGCTAGAGACGCGTTTCCAAATAGAAGACTGGTATTGGCTTTCCAGCCTCATCGCTATACGCGGACAAGAGATTGCTTCGAAGATTTTGTACAGGTAATTTCAAGTGTCGATGTCGCTTTACTTACAGAGGTGTATTCCGCAGGTGAGGCCCCCATTGTGGCAGCTGATACAAGAACCCTGATTCATGCAATTCGTGTAATTGGAAAAGTTGAGCCAATATTTGTAGAGTCAAAAGATGATTTGCCCGCAGCCATTATTAGTACGGTACAACCAAATGATGTTGTGCTAGTGATGGGTGCTGGCAGTGTTGGACAGGTCGCACAAGAAACTAAGGCGATGATGACATGATGCAAGCAGAATCAATTACAAGACTTTTTGAGAACGAGCCGCTAGCAAGATACACGAGTTGGCGTGTTGGTGGTAGTGCTGACCGTTTATTTATACCGACAAGCCTAGATAAGCTGGTTGAGTTTTTGCAAAGTATAGACCCGCATGAACCTCTCTATTTTATAGGGTTAGGAAGCAACTTGTTAGTGCGTGATGGCGGTGTGCGAGGCACTGTCATTGTTATGCATCAGGCATTAAAAGAGTTAAGAGTCGATGGAAATTATATATATGCAGAAGCGGGCGTAACCAGTGCCAAATTGGCAAAATTCTGTGCTGCCAATAAGCGTACAGGAGCAGAGTTTATGGCCGGCATTCCAGGAACAATCGGCGGTGCCTTAGCCATGAATGCTGGATGTTATGGTGGCGTGACTTGGGATATAGTTTACCAAGTTTTAACAATTGATAGGCACGGTAAAACACATGTAAGAAACGCCAGTGAATTTGTAACAGGTTATCGGACTGTTGCCATGCCGATGCCTGAAGAGTGGTTCTTAGGGGCATGGTTTGCGCTAGAGGTTGGCAGCGAACAAGAATCTACAAGAAAGATTAAAGATTTATTGGCAACGCGTTTGGCAAGTCAGCCGCTCAATTATCCGAGTGGTGGCTCAACGTTCCGTAATCCTGAGGGCGACTTTGCCGCCAGATTAATCGAGGCAAGTGGCTTGAAAGGTTATCAAATAGGTGGTGCGCAAATATCGCCCAAACATGCAAATTTTATTGTCAATGTGGGTAATTGCAGTGCACTCGATATTGAGTTGCTGATTCGGCATATTAAAGAAGTTGTTTTGGAGAAACAAGGTGTGGCTTTACAGCAAGAGGTGAAGGTGATTGGTGAATATGCCTAACAAGGATTTCAGAAATTTGACAGCTAAAGACTTTGGCAAGGTAGCTGTATTGCTTGGTGGTGAGTCTGGTGAACGCGAGGTTTCATTGCTAAGTGGTCAAGCTGTGCTGAATGCATTAAAGCGGCAAGGCGTGATGGTGGAGGCTTTTGATCCACGCGACCGCAACATGGATGAATTAATTAAATTTGATCGGGTATTTATTGCGCTTCATGGAAGGTTTGGAGAGGATGGTACGGTCCAGCGTACACTGGATAGTATGAAGATTCCATATACAGGCAGTGGTGTGACAGCTTCCGCGGTTGGAATGGATAAGTGGCAAACAAAACTCAAATGGGCCGAAGCTGGGGTCGTGACGCCGGCTTATGAACTGGTCAACGCAGAAAGTGATTATTCGGCTATTGAACAAAGATTAGGTTTGCCACTATTTGTAAAACCAGCTAACGAAGGATCAAGTATCGGTATTACTAAAGTGAAAAAAACTGGTGAGCTCGCTAAAGCATATGCATTGGCAGCAGCGGCAGATCCATTGGTGATAGCGGAGCAATATATTGGAGGTGGTGAATATACCGTTGGTATTCTAGGCGACATAGCGTTGCCCATTGTAAAAATTGTGCCTCAAACAGAGTTTTATGATTATGAAGCAAAGTACATACGCGACGATACGCAGTATTTGTGTCCATGTGGTTTAAGTGAAGAAGTCGAAGCTAACATTCAAAAAGAAGCATTAGAAGCGTTTCATGCAATTGGCTGCACTGGATGGGGCCGAGTTGACTTTCTCATGGATGAGGCAGGTAAACACTACTTTTTGGAGTTGAATACCAGCCCTGGTATGACTGACCACAGTTTGGTGCCAATGGCTGCTAAAGCAGCTGGGATAAGTTTTGACGAGCTAGTTATGGCGATATTGGCCATGACAATAAAAACTGAAAATGCGGAGCATGCTTATGTGGGATAAGCCAGCTTTATTGAATTGGTTAGCGAACCTTTTCTTCGCTATTTCAGTTGTATTGTTAATTTATGGTTTGTTATTTGTATTCGTGCATTTACCTATTTTTCCTATACGTGAAGTGAAAATTAATGGTGCATCAGAGCATGTGAATCGTGACCAAATACAACTCATTGTAGATGCGCACCTGAAAGGTAATTTCTTTACATTAGATTTAGTAAAAACTCGAGAAGCATTTGAAAAATTACCATGGGCACGATCAGTGACTGTAAGACGCCGCTGGCCAGATGCACTGAATGTTGAGATTGAAGAGCATGTTGCATTGGCTCGCTGGGGCGACATTGCTTTGGTAAATACGCGCGGAGAGTTATTTCATGCAGCTTCCGACGCGGAACTACCTATGTTCTATGGTCCTGGAGATGGTGTGAAAGAGGTCACGAAACAATTTGCAGACTTTAGCAAAATTTTGAGTCGAGCAGATATAAAGGTGAAGCAGATTACGCTTTCTCCCAGACGAGCATGGGAAATTAAGACAGATGAAAATTTGATTATTTCATTAGGTCGTTTAGATATGGCAGCGAGACTAAATAAATTCACAGCAGTTTATCAAGCAGTATTGAGTCATTTGAATGCGGAAATTAAATATGCAGATTTACGTTATCCAAATGGATTCGCAGTGCGTAAGCCGAAAAAGTTATCAATGAAAGTATTACCAAAAGCGCAAAAAAATGCGTTTACATCGGGTGTAAAAGGGAGTGGAAATGAGCAAAGTGCGTGAAGAAAAGAACCTTATTATAGGGTTGGATATCGGCACATCTAAAATTGTGACTTTGGTAGCAGAGTTATTACCAGAGGGTGCTATTAAAGTGATAGGGCTAGGCCAGCATTCCTCAAGAGGACTAAAAAAAGGTGTGGTTGTTAATATTGATTCAACAATGCAAGCAATACAGCGTTCGTTAGAAGAAGCCGAATTAATGGCTGATTGCAAAATTGAAAGTGTATTTACAGGTATCGCCGGAAGCCATGTAAAAAGCCTCAATTCGCATGGCATGGTCAAAATTAAAGACTCAGAAGTGACACAGATGGATGTTGATCGCGTTGTGGAAACAGCACGCGCAATAGCATTGCCTGCCGATCAGCAGATACTGCATATCTTGACCCAAGAGTTCATTATTGATGGGCAGGATGATGTAAGGGAGCCGCTAGGGATGAGTGGTATGAAGTTAGAAGTAAAAGTACATATTGTGACCGGCGCTGTAGCAGCAGCACAGAACATTGTGAAATGTATCAAACGCTGTGGCTTAGAAGTAAGCGATTTGATTTTACAACCACTTGCATCAAGTATTGCCGTGCTAACGGAAGATGAAAAAGAGCTTGGCGTTTGCTTGGTCGATATCGGTGGTGGCACTACAGATATTGCTGTATTTAAGAGTGGTTCCATTAGGCACACTGCTGTAATTGGTATTGCAGGGGATCAGGTGACTAATGATATTGCTGTTGCGTTCCGTACACCAACCCAATCTGCTGAAGACATCAAGGTTAAACATGGCTGTGCATTGCGACAATTAGCTGATCCACGTGAGATGGTGGAGGTGCCTGGCGTGGATGGCCGAGAGGCAAGGGAATTATCTTTGCAAACATTGGCAGAAGTCGTAGAGCCAAGAATTGTAGAGCTATATGAACTCGTTTTACAGGAGTTAAGGCGGAGTGGTATGGAAGAGTTGATTGCTTCAGGCATCGTCATTACAGGTGGTTCGTCGATGATGCGCGGCATGATAGAGCTAGGAGAAGAAATTTTCCATATGCCTGTTAGGTTAGGTATGCCACGTTATGTTGGTGGGCTCTCTGAAGTCGTCAGCAACCCAAGATATGCAACAGGTGTTGGCTTGGTGTTAATGGGTAAACAACAGTTAGAACAAAAGCTAACTGGGCAAATGGAGCTTAATTCTTTTGTAGGTGTTTTCAAAAGAATGAAAGCTTGGATTCAGGGGAATTTTTAGTAGTAAAAAATAGTAGTTAAGGGCAGAGCTTATGCAAATAGGCTCAAACATTTAGGCAAAAAAGGAGATAGATAATGTTTGAAATTATGGAAAAAGATTCACAAGAAGCAGTCATTAAGGTGATTGGTGTCGGTGGATGTGGCGGTAATGCAGTTGATCATATGATCAGCAAGAACGTGAGTGGCGTAGAATTTATTTGCGCGAATACTGACGCACAAGCGCTACTTAAAAGTGAAGCTGCAACCACATTACAAATTGGTTCAGATATTACCAAAGGATTAGGTGCTGGGGCTAAGCCAGAGATTGGGCGTGAAGCAGCAATTGAAGACCGTGATCATATCGCTGAGATGATAGAAGGTGCTGACATGCTATTCATTGCAGCAGGTATGGGTGGTGGTACTGGTACAGGTGCTGCTCCAATCATCGCCGAAGTAGCAAAAGAAATGGGTATTTTAACTGTTGCTGTAGTAACCAAGCCTTTTGCTTTTGAAGGTAAACGCACACAGGTGGCAAAAGCAGGATTAGAAGAGCTTTCACAATATGTGGATTCATTAATTGTGATTCCAAATGAGAAGCTAATGGAAGTGCTTGGCGAAGATGTGCCATTCATGGAAGCATTTCGTGCAGCGAACGATGTGCTACATAATGCTGTCTCAGGTATAGCAGAAATCATTAATTGCCCAGGCTTAGTTAATGTGGATTTCGCTGACGTGCGTACTGTCATGAGCGAAATGGGTATGGCGATGATGGGGTCAGCTGAAGCCAGTGGTGACAATCGCGCCAAAATTGCTGCAGAACAAGCAGTAGCGAGTCCATTGTTAGAAGATATTAATTTGGCAAATGCTCGAGGTGTTTTGGTGAATATCACTGCTAGCACAAGTTTCAAAATGAAAGAGTATTATGATGTGATGAACACCATTAAAGATTTCACAGCTGATGATGCTACAGTGATTGTTGGTACTGTAATGGACGAGGCGATTGGAGACAAGTTGCGTGTTACGATGGTTGCAACAGGTCTTAATGGATCAATTGCTAAGCGTGAGCAAAAACCTGAATTACGTGTGATGACAACAGTGCGCAATGGAACAACAGATATTCCAATGTTTCCAGAAGACGATACAGCAGATGCAGAGCCTGCAGTGTTTAGTTCAAACAGTCGTCGTGCGCAAGTTGATGCGATGAAAATGAGTGGTGTTGAGGAGTATGATATTCCTGCATTCTTGCGTAAACAGGCAGACTAAAGCCTGTTTTCCGCAAACATTATGCTAATATATCAGACACCTACGTTAATTGTTTGGTAGATTTGCCATATGTTTATTGCGGCGAAGCGCATTGAAATTTATAGGAATGATGAGTGTTAAAACAAAGGACATTACAGAAAAAAATAAGTGCGACTGGTGTTGGTCTACACAATGGCCGGAAAGTCACCTTAACGCTTAGCCCTGCACCTATTGATGCGGGGATAGTATTTCGGCGTACCGATTTGCCCGGAATGCCAGAAATACAAGCAACGCCCGATGCAGTGAGTGACACGCGCATGTGCTCTGCCCTAGAGAAAAATGGTGCGCGCGTTGCTACTGTTGAGCACGTGATGTCAGCGTTAGCTGGTTTGGGTGTTGATAATGTGATTATTGAAGTTGATGCATCAGAAATTCCAATCATGGATGGGAGTTCCAGCCCGTTTATATTTTTACTGCAGTCTGCTGGAATTGTTGAGCAGCCTGCAGCTAAAAAATTCATCCGTGTAAAAAAACAAGTAAAAGTCACTGAGCAAGATAAATGGGTAATGTTTGAACCCTATCATGGCTTTAAAATGGATTTTACAATCGATTTTGCGCACCCTGTTTTTGAAGGCAGTGGCAACAATGTCAAAATCGATTTTGCTGATAATTCTTATATCAGTGAGATTAGTCGTGCACGCACATTCGGATTTATGCACGAGGTTGAGTATTTGCGGGCAAATGGACTGGCTCGTGGAGGTAGTTTAGATAATGCGATTGTACTCGATGAATTTCGTGTACTAAATACAGAAGGCTTACGCTACGAGGACGAGTTTGCAAAACACAAGGTCTTGGACGCGATTGGTGATTTGTATATGCTAGGTCATCCGCTGCTCGGTTCTTATATTGCATACAAGTCGGGGCATGGTTTGAATAATCAACTGATTCGCGCATTAGTCGCGGACGCTACTGCTTGGGAATATGTTACGTTTGATGACATCAATGAAGCTCCAACAGGCTTTCAAGCACAAACACAGCACTTTACGCCAAACTTAATGCCACACTTTAGTTAAACAAGGTCGGCTACGATTGTATATTTTACGTATTCTTATTGCATTAATTATCATTGCTGTTTTTGTGCTAATTGCTGCATATGTTGTCACTAGAAATCGAAAATACATAGATGCAGTTAAAAAGTTAATTCTTTATACAGCTTGGGCAGCTGTGTTACTTGTATTATTTAGCATTGTAGCGCGCGTGATTAGGTTATAGGTTATGAGAGTAATTAGTCGTTATCTTTTGTGTCTGTTAATCTTGCTAAGTAGTGTTACTTCAGCTGTTGCTAATACCGCTACGAATGACCAAATCTTTCTAAAAGCAAAAGAAGCCTATGAAAAAGAAGATGCCAAAGCGCTAGATCAATACCTCAATCAGCTGGAAGCTGATAATTATTTACTCGCGCCCTACGCAAAATACTGGCTTATTCGCTTAAGACTGGAAGAGACTGACAATCAGCTTATTTCTGATTTCATTGCACAACATCCAGATTATGCATTTACTGAAAAGTTAAGGATTGAGTATTTAAAAAAATTAGGTAAACAACGCGACTGGCAAAAGTTTACAGAAGCATACACGAACGACCAATCAGAAAATACCTCAGTTGCCTGTTACGCCGCCGAGGCCTATGCTGCGCAGCCCAACACAGGGTCATTGATGTACGCAAAACCATTATGGCTGACTGATAAAGAGCAACCCAATGATTGCAATCGACTATTTGATCACTTGCAAAAAATTGGCATTATTGATGAAGAGGCTATATGGCAAAGATTTAGAATGACATTAGCACACAACCGAGTTAATGTAGCCAAAGCCATTATTAAACGCAGCAAACAGTATCGATCTAACTTTGATAAGTTACTTTCTAGTACATCTCGTTCTCCCGAACGTATGTTAAAAAAGAAACAGGTATCTTTGAAATCTCGGTTTGGTAGAGAGTTAACCTTATATTCTCTTATTCAGGCTGCAAAAAAAGATACATGGCAAGCATTGACTGCGTTTAAAAATATTCAAAACAGTTTTGATGCTGATGAGCACAGCCATTTCTATGGCATGCTAGGCTTGTATGCTGCAAAGCGACATGAGCCAGAAGCACAATTATGGTTTCAAAAAGCGGACTTCGATGCATTAAATGAAGAACAAATGACCTGGTTTGCACGTGCAGCGCTTAGGCAACAAGATTGGTTGGGATTACTCAATGTGATAGAAAAAATGCCATCAGAGCTTGCAAATCAAGCTAAGTGGCGATATTGGAGAGCGAGGTCACTCATAGAACGCAAGCGTCAAGATGAGGCAAATGCGATCTTGGTAGAACTTGCTACTGAAAGGCATTATTACGGTTGGTTAGCACAAGATGAGATAAAAGGTTTTCGTCCACCTAAGCTGCTGTATTATAAACCTAAACTGAAAGAAATATCTCACGTTGGTACAATACCAGGTATTCAACGTGCAGAAGCATTGTTGGCAATGGATTTGCGTTGGGAAGGCAAACATGAGTGGGTCTTGGCAGTGAATGGAATGAGTGACAAAGAGTTGCTCGCCGCTGCGGAGTATGCCAATCAGCATCACTGGTACGATTTAGCTATCAACACAGCAGATAATACAAAAGAATTTCACGATTTTTCGCTCAGATATTTAATGCCATACCAGAGTTTGATGCGACAAGCTGCTTATAAGCAAAATATTGATTTAACATGGGCGCATGGTATTGTTCGGCAGGAAAGTCGATTTATGCATTATGCTAAATCTCATGCAGGTGCAGCTGGTTTAATGCAACTCATGCCCACAACGGCAAGATGGGCAGCCAAGCGCGCAGGCGTTAAGAATTACAAGCGCAACATGATTGATGATTTAGATACTAATGTCACTATCGGTACCTATTACTTACGTTATACATTAGATTTAATGAAGGGCAACAAAGTGATGGCGACAGCCGGTTATAATGCTGGTCCGAGCCGTGCCAGAAAATGGCAAGCGCAAGAGCCGCTAGAAGGTGCTATTTATGCGGAGACTATCCCTTTCAATGAAACAAGAAACTATGTGCAACGTGTAATGGCAAATTCGCATTTGTATGGGCAGCAATTAGGTGATCTGCGTACTACGCTTAAGCAGCGCATGGGCACAATTCCAGCAAAATAACTTTTTAGTAAAACGTTCGTTTATTAGGTATAAAGCATGATGATTAATAAAGTAGCGGTTATTGGTGGCTCGGGTTTTGTAGGGTCTAGTATAGTCAGCAAATTGAATGATGAAGGCTATCAGGTCAAGGTGTTAACAAGAAATAGAGAGCGTGCTAAGCACTTGATTTTATTGCCTAACGTGGAAGTTGAAACGTGTGACATAAGCGATAGCACGGCACTAAAATCTGCGATTGCTGGATGTGACGCTATCATCAATTTGGTTGGGATTTTACATGAAGGTAAAAATTCGACCTTTGATAAGTTGCATCACCAGTTGCCAAAGCGTGTAGCCGAAATATGCCATGAACTGGGTATCAAGCGTTTTTTACATATGAGTGCATTGCGAGCGAGTACTGAGGCACCAAGTCAATACTTGCAGAGTAAGGCTAGAGGTGAAATTGCATTAAACGCATTTAAAGAATCACTCAACGTGACGATTTTTAAACCTTCCGTTATATTTGGCCGCGATGATAGCTTTTTAAATTTATTTGCAACGATGATTAAATACTTGCCAATCATCTTTCTGGCAAAACCAGATTCTAAATTCCAACCAATCTGGGTAGAAGATGTGGCAAGTATATTTGTGAACAGCTTGCAAAATGACGACACTTATCACAAAGCCTATGAATTAGCTGGGCCATCAGTTTATAGCTTGCAGGAATTAGTTGAGAAAGTCATGCATTTACTGAATAAGAAAAAACCAATCATTGGGTTGAGTGACCGATTATCTTATTTGCAAGCTTGGTTTTTAGAGTGGCTACCAGTTAAATTAATGACACGCGATAATGTACGTTCAATGGAAGTTGACAGTGTCACATCAGGTAGTATGCCTAGAGAGATTGCATATTCATTAACACCATTAGAAGCCATAGTACCAAGCTATATTCTCAATAAGACCCCCAGAGCTAAATATCATCAATATAGAACGGCAGCTGGCCGCGTCATTAATGCCAGAAGATAATCGCTTGACAGTATATTGCGTAGGCGGCGCCGTCAGAGACGAGTTGCTAGGCTTACCTGTCAAAGACTACGACTATGTCGTCGTAGGAGCTACGGTTGATGAGATGCTAAATTTAGGATATCGGCAGGTTGGTAAAGACTTCCCGGTTTTTCTTCATCCAGAAACGCAAGACGAGTATGCTTTAGCTAGAACTGAACGCAAATCTGGTAAAGGTTATACTGGATTTATTATTCAAGCCTCGCCCAATGTCACCCTAGAGGAAGATTTGGCAAGGCGGGATTTCACCATTAACGCTATCGCAAAATCAGCAGATGGTCTATTGATTGATCCCCATAACGGACAAGCAGATATTCAGCAAAAGATTTTAAGGCATGTGAGTGATGCGTTTGTAGAGGATCCTGTACGTATTTTAAGAGCAGCCAGATTTTTAGCTCGCTACACAGACTTTTCCATTGCATCGGAAACGATGGCCTTAATGCAGCAAATGGTTGCAAATGGTGAAGTCGATGCATTGGTTCCAGAACGCGTTTGGCAAGAGTTATCGATAGGATTGATGGAGAGCCAGCCTAGCCGCATGTTTGATGTGTTAAAAAGTTGTGGAGCATTAGAAAAAATACTGCCAGAGCTATCGTGCTTGTGGGGTATTCCACAACCAGAAAAACATCACCCTGAGGTAGATACTGGTGTACATGTCATGATGGCTGTAGATTATGCTGCTAAGCAGAACTTTAGTCTATCCGTTAGATATGCTGTATTGATGCATGATTTGGGAAAAGGGACGACACCAAAGGAAATGTTACCGCGGCATATTGGTCATGATGAGCGTAGTGCAGGCCTTGTAAAAGTTGTTAGTGAGCGCTTACGAGTACCAAATCACTGCAAAGAACTAGCCTATATCGTGGCTAAATTTCATATTAAAGCACACCAAGTAATGGCGATGAAGCCTGCCACATTACTCAAATTTTTGATAGATTTAGATGCAATCAGGCAACCAGAGCGTTTTGAAGAATTCTTAAAAGCATGTGAAGCAGATTCTAGAGGTAGGCTGGGACTGGAAAAAATAGCGTTACCTGAGGCTGAGCTTATGCTTAAAGCGTTAGGCGCTGCCACAAGTATTGATGCTGGACAGATAGCCAAGCAATTCGTTTCAACGGAAGCTATTAAATCTGCTATCTTTGATGCTAGATTAGAAAAAGTAAAATCAGTCATTTAAATTCTCGCGTAAAATAGCGTTATGAATTTATATAAGCTAGCGAAACCCGTTTTATTCCAATTAGATGCAGAATGTGTGCATGATTTAACCCTTAAGGGGTTAAAGCTATCAGAAAAGTTGGGCTTACTAAAATCAGCCCAGATCCCAGCCTGTCAGACGAGAGAAGTTATGGGGTTGTCATTCCCCAATCCAGTTGGATTGGCTGCAGGACTAGATAAAAATGGTGCTGTGATTGATGGTATGGCAGCACTGGGGTTTGGCTTTATTGAGGTGGGTACAGTAACGCCCAGACCTCAAGCAGGCAATCCAAAGCCGCGCCTATTCAGACTACCCGAAGCTCAAGGTATTATTAATCGTTTTGGTTTTAATAATATGGGAGTGGATCAGTTAATTGAAAATGTTAGAGAAGCAAAGTATCAGGGTATTTTAGGGATCAATATTGGTAAAAATTTCGATACGCCAAATGATCTGGCAGTACAAGATTACTTAATTTGTATGGAAAAAGTCTATGTTCATGCAAGTTATATAACAGTGAATATCTCCTCACCGAACACGAAGAATTTGCGAGATTTGCAGGAAAAAAAAGCTTTATCCAGTTTACTTAGTCAGCTAAAACAAGCACAAAATAAATTGGCCAATCAACATCAGAAATATGTGCCGTTAGCATTAAAAATTGCACCAGATTTAACAGATGCGCAAATTAAGGAAATTGCTGGTTTATTGATAGAACATGAAATTGACGCGGTTATTGCAACTAATACAACTTTAGCTAGAGGGCAGGTGAACGGTTTGCAATATGCTGAGGAAACAGGAGGGCTGTCAGGCGCACCAGTGCGTGATCAGTCGACATATGTCATTCAACAATTATCAAAAAATCTTCAAGGTGCATTACCGATCATTGGGGTAGGTGGTATCGCTAGTGGCGCCGATGCCTTGGAAAAGATTGCAGCTGGGGCAAGCCTAGTCCAAATCTATAGTGGTTTAATTTATGAGGGGCCTGCATTGGTCCGTAAAATCTGCGAGGCATTGGGTTAGTGGAGTTGCCTATACTATATTCCTATCGTCGCTGTCCTTATGCGATGCGTGCGCGTATGGCGCTTAAGTATGCAGGCATTGGGGTAGAAATTCGTGAGATATCATTGCGCGACAAGCCAAAGCATTTGACTAGTGTTTCGCCGAAAGCGACCGTGCCGGTTTTAGTCCTGCCTGATGGACAAGTAATTGACGAAAGCTTAGATATTATGGACTGGGCATTGAATCAACAGGATCAAGATGGCTGGCGACAAATTAACCTTGAGGCTGCAAAAGCTTTAATTGCAGAAAATGATGGAGCGTTCAAACAAGCTTTAGATGCATATAAATATGCAGAACGGCACCCAGAGAAAACACAAGTAGAACACCGACAGGATGGTGAAGTGTTTTTGTCTAAGTTAGAGAGTAAGTTAGCAACGCATGGCGATGGTTTATTCGGTCAATTACCAACTATGGCTGATGTGGCTATTTTCCCTTTTGTTCGCCAATTTAAAGGGGTTGATAGCCAATGGTTTGAATCGTCACCATACCCTAAACTCAATACTTGGCTTAACTCGCTGATTAATTCTAAGTTATTTATCAGTATCATGGAAAAACGCCCAACTTACGTTGAGTCATAAGTTGGGCGTAGTAGTTTGCTAAGATGAAAAGCGCTTAACTATTCTGTTTCTGCAGCTAAATCTTTTTTCTTGCTTGGTTTGCCAGATGGAAAAGTAAGCTTAATTTCCTCTTTATCATCAATGTCTACATGGACACTGCCGCCATTGACTAGGCGACCAAATAATAATTCATCGGCCAACGCTTTGCGAATGGTATCTTGAATCAAGCGTGCCATTGGTCTCGCACCCATCAGCGGGTCAAAGCCTTTTTTGCCTAGGTGAGCTTTTAGTTCTTCGCTGAATGTCGCATCGACTTTCTTCTCATGTAGTTGATCTTCTAACTGCATTAAGAACTTATCGACTACTCGAATAATAATTTCTTGTGAAAGTGGCGCAAATGATACCGTGGCGTCTAAACGGTTACGGAACTCAGGCGAGAATAAACGTTTTAAGTCTGCTTCTTCATCACCCACTTCTTTCGTATTGGTAAAGCCAATACTTGCTTTAGATAATGCTTCTGCACCCGCGTTCGTTGTCATGATGATAGTGACATTTCTAAAGTCCGCTTTGCGACCATTATTATCTGTTAGCGTACCATGATCCATCACTTGTAATAAGATATTGAAAATATCAGGATGTGCTTTCTCGATTTCATCAAGAATCAGAACGCAATATGGTTGTTTTGTAATAGCCTCGGTTAATAAGCCGCCTTGCTCAAAGCCAACATAGCCTGGAGGTGCACCAATCAATCGGGAAACAGCATGGCGCTCCATATATTCGCTCATATCAAAGCGAACTAGGTCTATGCCCATAATATAAGCAAGCTGCCTTGCTACTTCAGTTTTACCAACGCCAGTCGGACCACTGAATAGGAAGCTACCTACAGGCTTATCGCTTTGGCCAATGCCACTACGCGCCATCTTAACAGCTGATGCAAGCGCTTCAATCGCTTTATCTTGACCGAACACAACAGCTTTCAAATCACGCTCTAATGTTTTCAATGCACTTCTGTCATCATTAGATATGTTCTTAGGTGGAATACGCGCAACTTTAGCAACGATGTCTTCAATTTCTTTATTGCTAATCATTTTTTTACGTTTAGGTTTAGGCAATATGCGCTGTGCTGCACCCGCTTCATCAATGACATCAATTGCTTTATCTGGTAAGAAACGGTCATTAATATATTTAGCTGATAGCTCTACAGCAGAAGTGAGAGCGCTAGCACTATATTTAACACTATGATGCTCTTCAAATTTTGACTTAAGACCTTTAAGAATCGCAATTGCTTCATCGATGCTAGGCTCAACAACATCAACCTTTTGGAAGCGACGTGACAAGGCATGATCTTTTTCAAAAATTCCACGGTATTCTTGATAGGTGGTAGCGCCAATACATTTGAGTTTACCACTAGAGAGCGCCGGTTTTAGCAAATTGCTAGCGTCCAGTGTGCCACCACTTGCAGCACCAGCACCAATTAGCGTATGGATTTCATCGATAAATAGAATAGCCCCTTTATCTTGCTCTAGCTGTTTCATTACCGCCTTTAGTCGTTGCTCGAAATCGCCGCGGTATTTAGTCCCAGCCAATAATGCGCCCATATCTAAAGCATAAACTGTTGCATTCTCTAGGACTTCTGGAACATCATTTTCCACGATGCGACATGCTAAGCCTTCTGCGATTGCAGTTTTACCTACACCCGCTTCTCCGACGAGCAATGGGTTGTTCTTGCGACGACGGCATAGCGTTTGAATCACGCGCTCAATTTCACTTTCGCGTCCAATGAGTGGATCAATTCTGCCACTAGCAACTTCTTGGTTCAAGTTCAGCGTGTAGCTTTCTAATGCACCTGACGGAGTTGCCTCTGTCTCAGTTGCACCATCAGCACCTTCTGTGCTGGGATTTTCATCAGGCATTTTAGCAACGCCATGTGAGATAAAGTTGACTACATCAAGGCGTGTTACACCTTGCTGATGTAGGAAGAATACCGCATGTGAGTCTTTTTCACCATAAATAGCTACCAGAACATTTGCACCTGTTACTTCTTTTTTTCCAGATGATTGGACATGAAGCATGGCACGCTGGATAACACGCTGGAACCCTAGTGTTGGTTGCGTATCAACTTCTTCTTCACCTCCGACAATCGGGGTGTGTTCTGAAATATGTTGATTGAGTTCAGCTCGCAACACATCAAATTTTGCACCACAGGCACGCAGTACGTTAGCTGCTGTTGGATTATCAATCATTGCCAGCAGTAGATGTTCTACAGTAATGAGTTCATGCCTGTTCTGTCTGGCATCCATAAATGCCATATGTAAACTCACTTCTAATTCTTGTGCAATCATGTATATCCTCTTTTACTAAGCGGTTAAGCTGGCTCTATCACACACTGTAAGGGGTGTTGTGATTCTTCTGCACGCTTCAATACCTGGTTCATTTTTGTTTCTGCTATATCTTTTGGATATACGCCGC
>JBFIGM010000034.1:0-16597 GCA_041602315.1 Methylophilaceae bacterium
TACATCTCATTTTATCGGTTAGTGGCTATGCCAGTGCGCCGGTAAAAGAAGCTCCTATTTAAATTGACTTCTGCGTTTATGTTTATCATTTAGTGATACTAAGCTATCAATTAAATGACTCGTTACGTCATTGCTTGCGCCCTTTTATACTATTTAGAAAGGGACATACATTGTCTTTAATTACATTTGAATCATTAGATTTACATCCATCTATCCTTAAAGCTGTTGCAGAAGCAGGCTATATCAACCCAACGCCTATTCAAGCACAAGCCATTCCTGCTGTACTAGATGGCAGAGATATTTTAGCCTCAGCACAAACAGGAACAGGTAAAACAGCAGGATTCACATTACCCGCACTTAATTTGCTCGCCACGCCTCATGAGTCCAGAAGCCGTGGCCCACGTATTCTGGTCTTAGTTCCAACACGTGAACTTGCAGCACAAGTCAATGATTCAGCAAGAAAATATGGTAAATACTTACGTGCGCGCACAGTGAGCATTGTAGGCGGTATGCCGTATCCATTACAAAACAAACTGTTATCACAGCCCTTGGACATATTAGTCGCGACACCTGGTCGCTTTATCGATCACATGGAGCGCGGGCGTATTGATTTAAGCCGCTTACAAATGCTTATACTTGATGAGGCAGATCGCATGTTAGACATGGGCTTCATGCCTGACGTACAGCGTATTTGTGATGCCTTACCAAAAGAGCGTCAAACACTTTTATTCTCCGCAACGTTAGACGGCAACATTGGTCGTATCGCGCAAGATATATTAAATAACCCAGTGACCATTCAAGTTGCTGCACAAAAAGAAAAGCATGAAAACATCGAGCAGCGCTTGCATCATGTGGATGACTTGAATCACAAAAATAAACTATTAGAACACTTGTTGATTGAACCTGACGTTAATCAAGCCATCATCTTCACAAGCACAAAACGCCATGCTGACATATTAGCAGAAGACTTATATGCGGCTGGCCATAAAACAGCAGCTTTACATGGTGATATGACACAAGGTGCTCGTAATCGCACCCTCACAAAGTTACGTCATGGCGATGTAAAAGTGTTAGTAGCTACCGACGTAGCAGCTAGAGGCATTGATGTAAAAGGTATAAGTCATGTTATTAATTACGACTTGCCTAAGTTTGCTGAAGATTATGTGCACCGCATAGGTCGTACAGGACGTGCAGGACAAAAAGGGATTGCTATTGCATTTGCCTCTAATATGGATAGACATGTTTTGCGTAAAATTGAACAATATACAGGCCAAAAACTAGAAGCTTCTGTGATTGAAGGGTTTGAACCTAAGCGACCAATTGACATGAATGCAACTGAAGGCAAGCGTGGAAAAAGCCGCAATAGTCGCAACGGCAATGTGCGTAGTGGTGGTTACAAAGGCCGCGGCAGTAATGACACTGAAAAAGGTCGAAGCTTTGGTGATCGTGCTGCTGCAGGTCGTCCGCCAAGAGGCAAAAGCAATGACGCACGCTTCAACGACAAACCAGCTAAAAACCACTCTCCACGCAACGATAGCCAAACAACAGAAGTGAATGGTAATAGCGTGCACTACACCAAAGATACCAATCTTCAGTTTGCGAAAGAAGTGGCTCGTGGCACAGGCAATGGTCGCCATCAAAATAGCCGCAATGCTGGTGCTAACAAGGGCTCTGCAACAATATCAAATGAAAAATTTGGTAATCCACGGCCAAAACGCAATGTCAGTGCTGCAGGCAACCATGCACCACGTCGTGCAAATAATGATGGTGCAAGACGTTCACGTAATTTTGCTTAATTTCGCATATGACAGATAAAAACGAAATCATACAAACAGAATTAAACTTAGCTAACGAGACTGAAGTGGTTGCGTTTGATACGCTTGGGCTTGCTGCGCCAATATTACAAGCCATTTCAGATACAGGTTATACAACGCCAACACCAATTCAAGCAAAAGCGATTCCTGTTGTATTGACTGGTGTTGATTTAATGGCTGGGGCACAAACGGGTACAGGTAAAACAGCGGCCTTTACCCTACCCATACTTCATCAATTATTACCAGCGGCGAATACAAGCACATCACCAGCAAAACACCCAGTTCGAGCACTTGTTTTAGCCCCGACTCGTGAGCTGGCAATTCAAGTTGAAGAGAATGTAAAAACCTATGCTAAAAACACATCTTTACGCAGTGTAGTTGTTTTTGGTGGTGTTGATATAAAAAAACAAACACCATCGCTGAAAGCTGGTGTAGAAATTTTAGTCGCTACACCAGGTCGCTTGCTGGATCATATTGAGCAAAAAACCGTTCAACTTAACCAAGTCCAATACTTAGTATTGGATGAGGCCGATAGGATGCTAGACATGGGTTTTATGCCTGACTTAAAAAAAATACTAGCCTTACTGCCTAAGCAACGTCAAACGCTGATGTTTTCAGCAACGTTTTCGAAAGAAATCAAAAAGCTATCAGATGATTTCCTTAAGAACCCTGCCTTAATCGAGGTCGCTCGTAGCAATGCTACCTCAGAGAATGTTACACAAAAAGCCTATGAAGCTAATCAAAAGCAGAAACAAAGTATTCTGGTAGGCTTGCTTAAAGAGCAAAAAACACAACAAGTAATTATTTTCACAAAAACAAAACTCACAGCGAGTCGCTTAAGCCGCGCACTGGAAAAAGAAGGTATCAAAGCTGATGCCATTCATGGCGATAAAAACCAAAAAGAGCGTATTGCAGCACTTGACGCTTTCAAAGAAGGCGAGATTACTGCATTAGTTGCAACTGATGTTGCAGCAAGAGGTTTAGATATTAGCGACTTGCCGATGGTTATTAACTACGAGATTCCTTCTGCACCAGAAGATTATGTTCATAGAATTGGCCGAACCGGTCGTGCTGGTGCCAGTGGTATTGCTATTTCTTTGGTTTCAGACGAGGAAGAAAAATACTTTAGTGAAATTGAAAAACTAATCAAGAAGAGTATCCCTAGAGAAAAAATTACACAAAGTGATGTAACTAATCCTGCACAAAAAGATGCTAGTAAATTTGATAATAAACAGAGGTCATACAAAAAAAGCTCAAAACAAAAAAGTCACGACCCGTGGTTTGATAAACCTTATGTGCCAGAAAGAATCACAAACAGACAAAGAGAACTTGAGTCAAAAATTGCTGCCAGAAACTCTAAAAAACCAGTTGCTACACTATTGGGTGGTCTTAAAAAATAAGGATTATTTTTTTAACGATTTTTCTAACTCTTTTGGCGTTAATGGTAAAGAGTAAAAATAACCCTGCATTTTATGGCAACCACTGCTGGCCAGCAGTGTACTTTGCTCTTCACTTTCGACACCCTCCGCAACTAGCCCTAGCTGCAATGCATTTCCAAGCGCAGCAATTGCTTTTACGAGCTGTTGGTTTTCATCACCATAGCCCAAACCAGAAACAAATGCTTGGTCAATTTTTATTTCATCAACACCCCACTGCATTAAATACAATAGTGATAGATGACCCATACCAAACTCATCCAAAGAAACTTTAAATCCCGCTTTTTTGATGTTTTGCATGTTTTGTTTAACCTCATCAGAACCTTCCAATAAGGCATGCTCTGTTATTTCTAAGCATATCAATTCGGGAGCAATTTGATACTTTTCAGTGACTGCTCTCAACATTTCACTCATTTGCCTTGAGCGTAACTGTCTAGACGAAATGTTTATCGACAATCGAGGAACTTTATAACCTGCATCGAGCCACCTCCTTAATTGAGAAAAACTCTCTTCAAAAACAAACTCGCCAATTTTATTTATCAGTGAGGACTGTTCTGCAACTTGTATAAACTCTAATGGTGGAATGAGTCCATGTTCTGGATGTCGCCATCGCAATAATGCTTCTAGACCAACTAATTGCTTTGTTTCATAGTTATATTGCGGTTGATAAGCTAGGAAAAGTAAACCATCACTAAGTGCTTGTCTAATTCCTTGCTCCATCTCTAGCCAACGGTGTGCAATAAAGTTGAGCCCTGATGTATAAAACTCAAAATTATTGCGCCCATTTTGTTTCGCTCGATACATTGCTAAATCCGCATACAGCAATAAATCCTCAGGATCTTTAGTATCATCAGGATAAACACTGACACCAATACTTACTGTACAAAAAACATGTTGTTGATGTATTTCAAATGACGGCTCAAACGCTGCAATAATCTCTCTGACGATACGGTTACCATCTTGCGGCGAAGCACCTTCCATCACCATAACAAATTCATCACCGCCCAACCTGCAAAGTAAATCAGTAGATCTTGCACGGCCGGATATGCGCTCGACCGCTTCAATAAGGAGCTTATCGCCAGCATCGTGACCTAGTCTATCGTTTACCATTTTGAAATAGTCAAGATCGAAAAACAATAACAGCACCTGCTTGCCAGAGCGTTCCGCTTTCGATAATGAGTTTTCTAGCCGCTGTCTAAATAAATTTCGATTTGGTAAGCCAGTCAACTCATCATGCGTTGCTAAAAACTCGACTCTTTTATCCGCAGAAACAGCTTGTGTGACATCTCGACCAGCACCTCGGTAACCAATAAATTTACCTGCAGTATTGAATATTGCTTTAGCAGAAATACGTATATACCGGGGGGTATCGTCATCTGAAGCGTTCACGATGACGTCAACTAATTTTTTATGATCTTCAATTAATTTACGTATTTCATTAGGAGTATGACTATGACAACTATTTGGGAAGTCTTTCAAATTGGAAAAGCCAAAGTTATTTGCATCACCCTCAATAGATTGAATATTGAGTTGACTATCTGTTTCCCAAAACCACTCTGCAGAGGCTTCTGCAAAATCTCGATAACGTGCTTCACTCTCCAGCAACTGATTTCTTTCTTCGTATGACTATCAGATTTTTATATTCATTTACTCGCCAGCATCTACAAACATCCGTGCGGCAACTTTACTGTTACTATCTATGAAATTTCATAGGAAGTACATGAAAATAACTACTTATTTCGCATAAAGTCAGCTACACCATATAATTGTGTCGCTAATTTGGTTAATAATGGCTCTTCAATACCTATTTTGTGCATTGCGCTAATCATACAATACATCCACTGATCTCGTTCTGATTCACCTATTGCAAACGGCATATGCCTTGCTCTGAGCATTGGATGCCCATAACGCTCTATATACAGCTGAGGGCCACCTGTCCATCCTGTGAGAAACATAAACAGCTTCTCTCTCGCTTCCGTCAAGTCAGGTTGATGAATATCACGCAGTCCTTTCACTTTTGGGTCGCTATCCATAATGTCGTAGAATGTTTCGACCAATAAACGAATGGTTTCAATACCTGATGTGTCACCACCTAGTAAGGTATAGAAGGTCGATTTGCTAGACGCCACCTCTTCAATTTTATCCAGCATCAATCCCCTTTAGTCTGAACCAACTCAGCAATCTTTTGCGCGTTACTCCTGGCATCAGTTACATTCTCTGCTGCAGCTAAAGCCACACCCATACGGCGGCGAACAAACGAAACTGGTTTACCAAACAAACGAATATCGCTATTGGGTACTTGTAACGCAACTTCTAAATTTCCAAATTGTAATGCGTTACTCTCGCTACCACCATATATTACAGCACTAGCGCCTGGCTGCGTAAGGCGAACATCCACAGGCAATCCCAAAATGGCACGAGCGTGTAGTTCAAATTCGCTTAGGCGTTGGCTGCACATAGTCACCATACCAGTGTCATGTGGCCTTGGACTTACCTCAGAGAACCATACCTGATCTCCCTTGACGAATAACTCTACACCAAACAACCCCAAGCCCCCCAGAGCTTCTGTAATTGATTTAGCGACAACTTGAGCTGCTTTAAGCGCTTCAGGTGTCATTTTTTGTGGTTGCCAGCTTTCAACATAATCCCCTTTTTCTTGGCGATGTCCAATTGGTTCACAAAAGTAAGTTTCTATTGCGCCTTCCGCATTTTTAGCGCGGACGGTTAGCAAGGTGATTTCAAAATCAAAATCAATTTGCCCTTCGACAATGACAACACCTTGATTCACACGCCCACCTGATGCCGCATAATCCCATGCAGCTTTTACTTCACTGGCATTGGTTATACGAGACTGACCTTTACCAGAAGAAGACATGGTTGGTTTAATAAAACAAGGATATCCAATGCCATTATCAATACAGGCTTGAAGCTCGGCTTCACTTCTGGCAAAAGCATAAGTAGAAGTAGGTAACTTAAGTGTTTCAGCTGCTAGACGGCGTATACCCTCACGATTCATTGTGAGTTGTACTGCTTTCACTGTTGGTATCACAGTGGCGATACCTGACTTTTCAATATCTGCTAATGCATCAGTATTAAGCGCCTCTATTTCTGGAACAATAAGATTTGGTTTTTCTTTGTCCACTAACGCTTTCAATGTTGCAGCATCGGTCATGTCAATAGTGTAAGCACGGTGAGCTACTTGATGTCCTGGCGCATTCTGATAACGGTCTACCGCAATAACCTCTACACCCAATCGTTGCAATGCGATAATTACCTCTTTGCCAAGCTCTCCACTGCCTAGCAACATAACCTTGGTTGCAGATGCTGATAACGGGGTGCCAATACTGACCGATGCGCTCATGAATAACTCCAGTGTCTAATCACTGAAATCATACCACGATGCCTAAAAGATGCTAAACGTTGATACCGTGTTTTTCCATTCGATAACGCATTTTCATGCGTGTAATTCCCAAATGTCTTGCTGCTTTTGAGACATTATTATGTGTTGCTTCTAGCGCAGCAATAAGCATTTGTTTTTCTGCATCGTCCAGCGTGGGTGCTAACTTGTTCTCTTGGATTGCCGAATTTGACACTTTTGCTTGATTGTTAGGTAATGCCAACTCAGCCGATGAAATGATGGTTTGATTACTAAGCAAAACAGCACGACTGATTTGGTGTCTCAACTCACGAACATTACCTGGCCAGTGATACTGTCGTATGGCATCAATAGCACTCAAACTGAGATCATGCGCATGCAAACCATAACGCTTTTCTGCCATTCGCATAAAATATTTAGCTAACTGAACAGCATCATCTTCACGCTCCCTCAATGGAGGCATGATTAGATTGATGACATTCAGCCTGAAATACAAATCAGAACGGAACTGACCAGCGTTTGACATTTCATGAAGATCGCGATTTGTTGCAGCAATGATTCTAGCTGGGACTTGACGCTCTTTTGTCGAGCCTAGCCTTCGTACCCGTCGCCGCTCCAACACATTCAGCAGCTTTGCCTGTAAAGCTAGCGGAATTTCACCTATTTCATCCAGAAACAACGTGCCGTCTTCAGCCGCCTCAATCAGGCCTGGCCTGCTACTGACTGCGTTCGTAAAAGCGCCCTTATCATGCCCAAACAGTTCACTTTCAATTAATTCAGCGGGTAAAGATGCACAATCGACATGAATAAATGGTTTATCTTTTTGTGCATAGGATAGATGTAGCATGCGAGCAGCCACGTCCTTACCTGTACCTGTCTCTCCAGTGATTAACACAGTCGGCGGAATAGCATCCATTAGATGTCCCAATTGAGAGACTCTCTCTATCTGCATGCGTACACTCTGCATAGCGGGACTATCACCAATTAGTTCCACCCCTTCACTGGCATGTGAGTTACGCTGTTTGGAATAATCAACACTGTCTTGCAGCGCTAGTTTTTTTTCGTTTTTCTGAATGACTAAAAGCAACTCATCTAGATCAATTGGCTTTTTTAAATAATCGTCAGCACCGAGTTTTATGGCTTGCACGGCATCTGCCAACTCGCCATATGCTGTCATCACTATAACATTGACACTTTTGTCCACCAGCTCTGCAATCAGGTCTAATCCATTACCATCAGGCAACCGCATATCCAGCAAAACCAGGTCAGGTTGAAACTGTTTAAAAAAAGCGCGGGCATCAGCAAGATTACCCGCGCATTCACATTCAAATTCAGACTTAGCTAAATGTTTGGCAACTGCACGCGCGAATAAATCCTCATCTTCGACAATGAGGATTTTATTCTTGCGATTATCATTGATACGCTGAACAATGTTTTTTGCTTGTGCAGTCAATTGTTTTTACTCAATTAGTCAACATCATAGCTAGCAGATGAGTTCTTTCCACCAAATTCATAACGCACGCCAATCCAGCCTGCTAATGGAGCCCCAGGTGAGACTAAGAACGAAAATTCATCTTCACCGCCATTGAATGCACCTGTCTCATCAAAGAAGTTTTCACCTAACATACCCGCTGTGTAATACTCTTTATCAAAAATATTATTCACACGACCAAACAGTTGCCAGCCTGTATTGCCAAATTTATAACGGGTATCCAAATTTACAATCGTATAACCGCTAACTTTAGCGCCCTCTCCCTGGTGTTCATTGTTCTCATTACCAAAAGAATATTGATCAGAGAAAGCAAGTATATTGGTACCAATGACCCAATTCGGTGTTGCTTGCCACTCACCACGGAATTTTAGTTGATGATTAGGGATACCAGGTAACTCATCACCGCTTCTGACCTGAATTTCATCATTAACAGCGCTGGAGTTAACCTCACTCGCAATTTTGAATGCTGACTGATAAGTTGCTTTTACATAGCTATAGCCCACATTCCAATTAAATTGTCGACCTATTTGACCATTCAAGCCCAAATCAAGACCTTGGCGACGTGTTTTACCAACATTCAAGAAGTTCCCAGCACCAGTGCCTGGGTTTGAAGAAATGAATTGAATATCATCTGTATTTTGAGAGCGATAGATACTAGCGCTATAGCCTATATTGTTAGCCAATCTGCCGCGTATCCCCGTTTCAAAGGTTTTTGAAACGACTTGCGCTAATGGCGGGTCACCTGCCATTGCATTTGGAAGTCGACAGGGGGTATCACCAATACCATCACCATTTAAATCTTGGAAAGCACAACCCAATTCAATTGCTGTAGGAGCCCTACTACCCTCATTATAACTACCATAGATTGACATACTTTTACTCGGGGTAATATTTAGACCAATAGCTGGATTAAAACGATTAAAAGTAAAGTCTTCGGTCAATGACTCTGGATCGCCTTTTGCAATCAAACCATCTTTGTTATCCACTTTTGTATAGTTATAGCGGCCTGACAAGGTTAAATGATAGACATCATTTAGCGATAATGTGTCTGTAGCAAAAACACTATAAGTTTCTGTTTTTGCTTTCAAATCAACATCTGCTTCATCATTAAACTCACCTACACCTAGCACACCACGATTAGCCGTAACATTACCCAACTCACTATTTTGTTTAAATTTGGTACGTCCATGATCATAGCCGACCCCAGTAATCAACTGGTTTTTCATGTCCATTAGATCTTGGCTAAATGTCATCTGACCTGTCAAACCAAAACTATCTCTATTTGACTTACTACGATTTAGTGCACCACCACACTCCTCTTCTGGATTTGCACCGCCAGCACAATTAGCTAAAAATTGTGCATCATCAACATCATCATTCACATCACCATTTAACGTTCTAGTACGTGCATTCCTATAATAAGCATTTCCACTAAATACAGTATCGTCATTAAAATAATGGTTTAGGTTGAAGTTCAAAAATGCCATCTTGTTTTCTGTCTGATCTGGCTTCGTATTAATGGACTCATAGCCTAATTGGCTCAAAAACTCTTTCTGCACCAAACCATTACCAATTAGATCATTGTCTGCTAATGTTAGACTTAAATTAGCATCAGTAGATTCTCCTTGCCAACCAATTTTACTGAATACTTGACGAACATCAGATGGTGAAAAATCACGCCATCCTTGCTCATGAAAGACATTACCTGAGATAAAGAAATCTACGCCGTTTTCTGCAACACCACCAAACTCTGCGTTCGCTGCTGCACGCCCCCATGAACCGCCTAAAACCTCAACTGCACCACCTGGTGAAGTACGGCCACTTTTCGTTTGCACTGATAAAGCACCGCCAAGTGTGTTTAAGCCAAAAACAGGGTTTGAACCTGGAATTAAACTAATACCAGAAATAGCATTTAACGGAATCAAATCCCAATTGACAACGTCGCCAAACGGCTCGTTGACGCGAACGCCGTCAACAAACACGGACAAACCTTGCGGTGTCCCCAACAGAGGTGAAGCAGTAAAGCCACGATAGTTTACATTTGGTTGGTAAGGATTATTTTGCACCTCATTTACATTCACACCTGTGATGCCAGTTTTTAGCGTATCAGCGATCGAAAGATTATTTTCATCTTGAACATCTTCCATTTTTATCGTTTGGATATTGGAAGGAATAATATCTTTTGACAAGCCAATACCCTGAAGCGGAGTGTTACTAATCACTTCAATTTCTTCCGTCTGAAGCGTTGTCTCTTCGGCGGTTACCATCGCTGGCATAGCATAAGCTGATAGTACAGCTAGTGCGATTAGTTTTGGTTTGATATTTGTTTGTGTTTGCATGTAGCTTCCCTTTAATTTTGTTAATACATTGTTTTTAGTTATTTATGCTTATATGCAAATCGCGTTCCAACACTTGAAAATGCAAAAATACCATTAAAAATCATATAGAAACAAAAATTAAGAGTGGTTAGCTAGCTATTCTATTCTAGGTGTTGGCTGAATACAACCACCAATATCGGCTATATTTAACCAATCAAACGCTATTAAGTACTTGTTTAGGGGGTTGGTTTAAGTAATCGCGCACGACAAACCACGCAGCTGTTGGAATAAGTATTATAGCGATTGTGTAGGCATACAAACCCAACATCCTGTTAATACTATAGGGAAGTTCAAACATTTGAGTACTTACGTAATATGCAATTAGATTAGCAGTCAGCAAAGCAACGGAAGCAGCAATCATAGCAATACCAAAATACTCGGCAAGTATCACAAGACTGACTTGTTTCTTGGACGCGCCAAATACTCGTAATAACGAAGCTTCCCTTGCACGCGTATCCCGGCTAGCAATGAGTGCTGCATATAAAACTACCAAGCCTGCTACAACACATAAAACAAATACATACGAAACAGCTAGACTCATTTTTTGCATAATACCTCGCACCTGCTCCATTAAGCTGGCAACATTAATTATGGTCAAATTAGGGTTCGCTTTAATAAGCTGATCTAACAGACTCGTGTCCTGACCTTTCAAGAAGAATGCTGTCATAAAACTTTTAGGGTACGCATCAAGTGTATTGGGCGGTGTCACTGCAAAAAAATTAGCCCGCATACTGTCCCAATCTACTTTGCGTATACTCGTCACATGTAAGTCTATTTTGCTACCAGCGATATCATATGTCAGCACATCGCCTATTTTTATATTTAGCGCACTCGTTATATCCTGTTCTATGGACAACATGGGCTTTCCAACATCTTTTTCCTGCCACCAATCTCCCTCAACAAGGTGATTATCAGCTTGCATTTCTTTTGCCATTGATAAATTAAACTCACGTGATACCAGCCTTCTTGCACGTTCATTCTCATACATGTCAGCTGAGAGGCTTTGACCATTTTTCTCTTTTAGCCGACCTCTTATCATAGGAAAAACTTGTGGTTTGTTAACATCCAGCTTCTTGAGAAATGCTTCTATGGATGTTACTTGTGATGGTTGAATATTTATCGCAAAATGATTAGGAGCGTCTTCAGGTAAAGCTTGCTGCCAAGTATCTAACAAGTCATTTTTAACAATCGTTAATAAGATAATGACCATGGCGCCAATACTAAAACCGACAGCTTGGACAACCGTTAATATTTTATTGCGCTTCAAGTTTGCAAACCCCATCTTTAATAGATTAAAAAATCCATGTTGAGAGTGCCAGCCTGTCTGTGTAAGCTGGTAAATTAGATTTGCAAATAAATAAGCAATACCGGCACTTAATAGACAGACAGCTAACATGCCAGCTGTGACAGCAATCGCTAATTTAATTGATTTTGCCAGCACAAAAATAATGATTACCACCAGAACAACAACGGGGATAAATCTAAAGGCAGAAATGGATACTTTTGCATCTGCATCTGCTCTAAGAATATTTACCACTGGGCTATTTTTAATCGCTTGAATATTAGGCATCATCAAGGCAAGCAAAACTGAAAAACTTATCCCATAGCCGATGAAAATCGGCGAGTAGCTAGGTTGAGGTAATGTATCTAAAAATAGTGTGCCTGCTATATTGGCGAGCAAGGCTTGTAATAAGTAGCCAAATAAACAGCCTATAGTCGCCCCCACTAGCGCTATCAGCATACATTGCCAAAGCAGGACTCTCTGTATCTGAACTCTACTCGCCCCAAAGCAACGTAGTAATGCGGCGGTCTCTACGTTCCGTGATATATAAGGCCCGCTTGCCAGCAGCATGGCAGCAATAGATAACAAAATACTCACCATCGCTGACAACCCTAAAAAAGTTTCCGCTTTATCTAACGCGCTTTTTATCTCTGGCCTCGCTGTCTTTAGATCTTGCAGCCTTTCTCCAGGCTGCAAATTATCTCTTAATAACTCGCCAAATGAATTAACAGATTCTGCATCGCCCGCTACCAGCAATTGATATTTGACACGGCTACCATACTGAATAAGCTCTGTTTTTGCTAAGTCCGCCGCATTCATCATTAAGCGAGGCGCAAAACTAAACATATCCCCACCTCGTGAAGGTTCGCGTGTGATAATGCCAGACACCTTAAGTTGTGTAGAGCCAATTTCGACTAAATCACCAATACCTATTGATAATAATCTAGCTAACCGTGGCTCAATCCAAGACTCTCCAGGCTTAGGAATCGTCTTAATTGTTTTTGGCTTTTCATTCGCATGAAATTGAACCGTCAAATCTCCACGTAACGGGAAGCCTGGATTCAAAGCTTTAATTTCAGCTAGCTGACTTTTATCACCCACAATCGCCATACTGGGAAATTCAGCTGTGGAGGTATAGCGAAGGCCTTTTGCTTTAGCATTATCAATTGCACTTGCTGGAATAGCATGGTCTGCGATTAGCACCATATCACCGCCTAATACCAGCCCGCCTTCAGTATTCAAATGTGCAGCAATTCGACTGGTGAAGAAGGTAACTCCCGTAATAGCAGTGACAGCTACAATCAGTGCCAATAGTAATACGCGGACATCTCCAGCTCGCCATTGCGCCCAAAATTGTTGCCACGCCAGCCTAATTACCATCATTCTATGTCTTCCAATTCAAGTTTACCGTCCCGCAGCTCATAGACCTTCATGCAACGTTGTGCAAGCTGATAATCATGCGTCACCAGAACGAGCGTTGTTGAAGACTCAGTATTTAACCTAAAAAGTAAATCGATGATTTGCTTACCTGTTTTTTTGTCAAGATTACCTGTTGGTTCATCGGCAAATAAAATAGCTGGCTGCATTGCAAATGCACGTGCAATTCCTACTCGCTGTTGTTCGCCGCCAGACAATTGCTTAGGATAGTGCGTTACTCTCTCACTCAGACCAACAATTGACAATGCTGATAAAGCAATAGATTTTGCGTCTTTCTGATTATTAAGTTGCAAAGGAATCATGACATTTTCCAGAGCAGTCAAATTTGGTAACAACTGGAATGATTGAAAAATAAAACCCATTTGTCTGCCACGCGTTGCTGCACGTGCATCCTCATCCAGCTTGCTAAAGGCTTTTCCGTCCACTTCTACCATACCATCAGTCGGTATATCCAGACCTGCCAATATGCCTAATAACGTTGATTTGCCACTACCAGAGCTTCCGATAATAGCAACACTTTCTCCTTTTCTTACCTCCAAATCTAAATCCTGCAATATGCTAATTTTGCTATCTGCCTCACCATAAGTTTTAGAAAGGCTGCTTGCTAATAATGCTGGAGAGGTCATCGAACTCTTTGTTTGTTGCGTTATCATTATTAAATCCGTTAATTATTGATTGGTGATGTAGGTATGAGTTATGGCAAAGGTTTCGTTAAGTGTATTTTTAGTATTAGTGTTATTTTATCGGCTTTAGTTGCCTCGCCTGCGATTGCCAAGCAAAAAATACTTGTTTTTGGTGATAGCCTTTCCGCTGCATACGGCCTGGATGAAAAATCAGGCTGGGTACATTTGTTGCAAAATAAACTTGCTGAAACACATCTTGATTATAAAGTAATCAATGCCAGTATCAGTGGAGAGACAACCTCTGGTGGCGCAAGTAAAATTAAACAGACCTTAGAACGTCATCAACCAGACATTATCATCATCGAATTAGGTGGTAACGACGGATTGCAAGGCCTTAACTTAGAAAGCATGCGGCAGAATTTAACTAAAATGATAGAAGAAGCTCAGCAGCGTCAAGTAAAGACAGTCCTTATTGGCATGAAAATACCGCCTAACTATGGTATCAAATACACCAAGGACTTTAGTGAAACATTTAAAGCACTTAGCAAACAATATCAGACGCCGTATGTGCCATTCTTGCTTGAAGGAATTGGCGGCAACCCTACTCTTATGCAGCAAGATGGCATTCATGCGAATGCAACTGCACAACCAAAGATTTTAGAAAATGTTTGGCCCAGCCTAGAGCCATTGCTCGACATCAAAAAACATTAATTAACCTGTATAAGGCTCCCAAGAGACTATTAAGCCCATTTCATGGTCTCTTGCAATCATTTCAGCATCAACGCCAACATTTGGGATAATAACTAGTTTTTCACCCATAAAGATCAGTGGTAAATTTGCGCGCTGCCACGGTGGTATCATACATGTCTGCATCACTGTTTTCAGCTGTCTTCTTGGTCTACCAACTGCTGGCTTAAATAATTCACCGCCTTCTCTATTTTTAATACGTAATTGAATGGCCTGCCCTTTGCGCTCATAAGCAAATCCCTTACCTAATTGTTTGGTAAAAGACAATCGTGACTGGTCAGGTAGAACCAAGGTCTCCTCGCCTTGCCAAAATTGGTTAATACTCGCTGCTTTTTCCACTTCGCGCACTAAGAATGCATGACGTTGATAACGCATCACCATCAAATCTTTGGAAACCTTTATTTTTATTGCAGCATCTGATCTATTTGATTTTAATTGATGCAAAATCTGGTTTAGCAATGCAGTGCTAGGCATATTAATTTGATTCTTTGCTAACCACCAACGGATTAAATTACCTTGTCTGGCTTCACTTAAATCAAGCAGCGCATCCAATCGAATTGCTCCGAATTGGCGCTTTTCGTCAATTACTAAGTTAGCATCTATTGCTGCCAGTTCATCTAATAACTGGCTTGTGTCAGCCATATGCATAGCTGAACGTGAAAGTGTCGCTGTAATATCCTTGTACCGCTCATTAAATGCAGGTATTAAAGAATGACGCATGAAATTGCGATCAAACTTTGTATCGACATTACTTTCATCCTCTATCCACTTCAGACGATGTTCTTTTGCATAGTTGATTAGTGCAGATCGGTTTGTTTTGAGTAACGGTCTGAGTATGCGTCGCTTTGAATCGACCTGAGCCATAGAGGCAAGCCCCTTAGCACCTGCACCTCTAGCAAGCTGTAATAAAAATGTTTCCGCCTGATCGCCTTGATGGTGGCCAAGACAAATATAATCTGCGATTGCATGATTTAAGGCTGCGTAACGCGCATGGCGAGCAGCAGCTTCAATTCCTAAACCACTATCTTTATCAACATTCACACGAATTACATCTATAGGCACTGCCAGTTGACCGCACACTTTTTGACAAAAGACAGCCCAGCTATCAGCATGGTGACTCAAACCATGGTTGATATGCATAGCCTTTAAATCGAAGGGCATTTCTTGCTGCATTCGATACAGCAAATGTAACAATACAGTTGAATCAAGTCCACCGCTGTATGCAACAAGAAGTGTAGGATTATTGAGCTTTTGGTCTTGAAATAATGTCTGTAAAAATAGCTTTAACTGTTTATCAACTGAAGCATTGCCTTGTTTTGACACACTATTTTTTGACTGTTTCTTTGAACTTGCCATAGCTCATTAAACGCGCATACCGTGTTTCAAGCAAGTTATCCAATGGTTTCTTTTTAAGGGCATTTAAATTGCTTTTGATCGCCTTTTTAAGGGTTTCCATCATACTTTGAGGATCACGATGTGCTCCGCCTATAGGTTCAGGAATGATTTGATCCACCAAACCTAATGTCTTTAGCCTTTCAGCCGTAATTCCTAATGTTTCAGCAGCTTCTGGTGCCTTGCTTGCACTTTTCCATAAAATAGATGCACAGCCTTCTGGTGATATAACTGAATACGTGGCATGTTGTAGCATAAGCAAATGATCGACTACGCCCAAAGCTAGCGCACCGCCTGAGCCACCCTCGCCAATCACTACACCAATAATTGGTGTTTTTAGCTCTGTCATCACATAAAGATTTCTTGCGATTGCTTCTGATTGCCCTCGTTCTTCTGCACCAATACCCGGGTAAGCACCTGGCGTGTCAATTAATGTGATAATCGGTAGTTTGAATTTTTCTGCCAGTTTGAATAAACGCAACGCTTTACGATATCCTTCAGGCCTAGGCATTCCAAAATTACGATGCTGACGTGCTTTAATGTCTCGGCCTTTTTGATGGCCGATAACCATCACAGGCATGTCATCTAGTCGTGCTATGCCCCCAACGATTGCGGGGTCA
>JBFIGM010000035.1:0-16396 GCA_041602315.1 Methylophilaceae bacterium
CAAACTCTGCCACTGTCTTGATATTAAGCGCTTCCGCAACTGAATGAATAGAACGAACCATCGCATGATCAATTTTATTGATATGCATTTCTTTCACGAAAGAGCCATCAATTTTTAAGTAATCGACCTCAAAATTCTTCAAATACATAAATGAAGACATGCCGCTGCCAAAATCATCCAATGCAAATTTGCAGCCTAATTTTTTGAGTGCGGTTAATAAGTTAATCGTATTTTTTAAATTCACAATTGCAGCTGTTTCTGTAATCTCAAAACAAATAGCAGTTGGTGGGATTGCATAGATAGCCAGTTGCTCTCTTATGTAACCTAAAAAGCTTTTATCACCCAGTGATGTACCTGATAGGTTAATGGAAAAAATGTAATCACACCTCTCCCGGCTAAGGTCAAGTAATTTTCGGTAAGCTGAAAACGTATTTTTAATTACCCAGCGATCGATATTAGGCATTAAGTGATAACGTTCAGCTGAAGGAATAAAAGACGTCGGCAACGTGATTTCCCCTTCATCGCCCAGCTTACGGATAAGCACTTCAAAATGATGATGCTGCGGAGCCTGGTAAGACAACGGCACGATTGGCTGACAATACAACACAAAACTGTCATCATCAATTTCATCTGTGATGTCTGATATTGCACTAACCGCCTTGTGTCGCTGCTGATTCTCCATATCACCATGGTTGTATAAAAAACTTTGATTACGTCCAGCATTTTTTGCTGAATAACAAGCTGCATCGGCTGCGTGCATGATGTCACTTGGACTGGTAAATGCTGAGTCAACCACCACAATACCAACACTAACACCTATGTTGAATACTTTGTCTTGATGCACAAAACGGTAATCACGTACTAATTTTAGCAATCTATCGATCACCATATTGGCATTGGCTAAACTCGAACCCATCAGCAGCAAACCAAATTCATCTCCACCCAGTCTTGCCAGCGTATCTCTCTCATTTATTTTATTAGCAAATAATGCACTGATTTGCTTGAGCAATTCATCTCCAGCACTATGCCCACAAGTATCATTAACCAACTTGAACTGATCTAAGTCGAGATAACAAAATATATGCTGTGTGTCATATTTAATAGCGTTATCTAATGCCTCACTCAATCGCACTTCAAACTCGCGTCGGTTAATAAGTCCAGTCAAGTCATCGTGCTGTGCCTGATGTCTCAATAACGCAGTAGCATCATGAATTTTTTCCTGCATATGATCGTATGCATTTTTTAGACTTTGTGACATTAAATTGAAACCTGTTTGTAACACCTTCAACTCGCCACTAGAATCTTCTTTAATCGTATGGGAAAAAACACCTTCCCCTAACTTATCTACAGCAAAAGCAATTTCCTGTATTGGTTTAGTGATGTTTCGTCCAATAAACCATGCAATCAAGGTACTGGATAACAAACCAAAAAGACCAATTAATACCATTTTAAGTATCAGGTCTTGCTTGAGAGTTTGAAGCGCTAAGTTGCTTAACTCAACATACACATAACCTATCACCAGATCTGATGGCGGCTTATTAAGCGAAACATCCCCCAACGTTTCAATAGGAAAATCCTCAACCTCCTCCAAGCTTCTCTCAATAGGCGACAAAAAGATTACACCGTTTTTCCATGCAAGCTCCTGACTCTTATTTGCAATCATTTGCTGTAATAGTTTTTTTGTAATCGGGCGGCCACTAAATGCCAGTACTCGGCCTGTAGCATCTGTAATGACTACTGAGCGCAACTCTTGCTCGTTGGTTAAAATTTGTTGAACTAACTTTTGTAACCGATCTAAATTTCCTGAAATAACGCCATACTCTGCTGCGGGTGCTAGCTGAGTGGCAATAATCCGACCTCGGTCGTACAGTGAATAATTTAAATTACCAAATACCTTTGTGATTGCATACCCTGCCAAAATAATGGCAAATAAAATAGCTGGTAGTGTTCCAAGTAGAATAACTCTAGATTTAATCCCTAAGTTCTGCATCATTGCGCTGCCTCCATTGGCTCACTTGCCTCTAATGCCAACAACTGCTGGTAAATTTCATTTTCGTCAGCCAGCTTTAGGTTTAGAGAACGCTGCACTTGTCGATTTATAATCACAGAAAAATATTTTGGCACTACAGGCGGTGGTAAGCGACTTGTGTGCTTTTGTGCGCTTATTGCAATTTCTGCCGCCTGCGTTGCCAATTGCTTAGCATTACTAAAAACAGATGCCAATGCCCCAGCTTTAACATATGATTTTGAATAGCCAATAACAGGTACCTGATGTCGATAACTGGTTAATAAAATCGGTTGTGCCGTTTCTCGATTGTATACAATAGGATCTGGAATAGCCAATAGCACATCATTTGTATCAAAAATTGACTCGAGCGTTGGAATTAAGTCAGAACTCGACTCCAGCTCTCTCACATCAACATTAAAACCATTTTGTTCAGCCGCCTCACGTAAAAAATCTTCATACCGATTGGAAGTTGTACCCAACAAAATAGCCATATTTTTAGCCTCTGGCATGGCAATTTTTGCCAACCCAATTTGACGCTTAAATGGTTGATCAAGCACGATAGCACTAAAAATGCCAAGCTTGCGACCGCTTTTGTACATCAATTGATTAAAGGTTGGTAAGGGAACAAAAACACCTAACACAGGTGTTGTATGCTTAAGTTTACTAGATGCTTGTAAAGCCCTTACGCCCAATGCAACAACAAGCTCACTATTCTCTGCTACAGTCAGTCTGTCGACTTCAGTCAAGTTAATTACTTTAACTTGCATTGTATGCGATTGGTCATTACTCAGCGCATCCTTAAATTCTTCAACAAACTCATTATTGGTAGTTGAAGCATGACTCATAACGATTGTAATACCAGTATAAGCCTGTGCAGGCAATGACAACAAGAATACCAATGGCATCAACAGCCTAAGCATGTACTTGATCAATAAATTTTTAAACTTCAACAAAGCAATCGACTTTTAAGAGCAAACTCTGGGTGCGTCCCATTAAAAATTAAGCGTAACGTTTAAACGAGCGCGACGTTTTGCTGTGTTGTAGTCGGCAAACTCTTGGTAATGATTATTAAATAAATTTTCTACTACTGCAGAAACTTCACCATTCCACTTTCCAGTGTTAAAACGACGCGCTATTCTAACGTTACATTTTCTTATTAAATCAACTGGATCACCATCCCCCAAAAGGGTAGCTTTACTAGTTTGATAATAGGCAATACTGCCATCCCAATTAGTATTGAATTGATGTGTTAGCAATGCACTCACTGTGTTACTGGGCATTGAATTCTCGTAATTTCTAGCCAGTTTTTCTTTTGTTTCACGTATACGAACATGCGCATAGTTAAATAGCAAACTTGTTTTTCTTGCTAACTGCCATTTCACTTGAGTTTCGAAACCATTTACTTCTGCCGTTCCTGTATTAACGGCGCCCTCTATGTCGTCAGGATCAGTGACAAGTAAAAATCCTGCCGGTGCTACGAAAGCTGTATCTCGCCTGTCAATGTGATCGGAAATAATGTCATAGAAAAGTCGGGCATCAATATCAAGCTTACCAACTTTTGCTAAGTAGCCAATTTCTTTAGAGATAATGCGCTCTGGATCAACATTGCCTAAATTTGCGTCATATTGCTGCAATAACGTCACGCCTGGCAGCAATGTAGGAACTTGCAATAATCGGTTGAATTTCTCTTCCAGATAATTTGGTGTTCGTAGTGCAGATGACGCACCTACCCTTAGCGTATGATTAGGCAAAACCTTATAGTTAACACTCACTCGCGGTGAAATATCAGTACCAGTAAAATCATTATGCTCAATCATTGCTCCCGCATTAAATAACCATTTCTTATGAGGCGTCCACTCTGTATGACCAAATAATCGTTGCAAATGAAAATAGTCGGTTTTATTCGTCCCTAAGTAGAAGGGCGCGCGCAGACTATCTTGCCGAACATTACCCCCCCAAACAAATCTTAAATCATTACCTAAAGAAAAGTTATGCTGCGCCTCAATATCATATCGTTCAATTTCAGTAAGATTATTAACCGAAATACTATCGTTTAATAATAGTGCTCCCGAGCCTGGCCCTAATAGCGCATCAACTATAGGCCTTAAATTTACAGAAGTTGTTTTATCATCAGAGCGATCAAATGAATGATAGGCTTGTAATGAGAAGTCACTGCCCTCAGAAATATTATGCCGCCAACGAACCAACTCATAATGATTAAATATTTGTTTGGTCCTTGGCAAAAATATCAAAGGATCTTCATTGATATTGCCTTCACCCCTAGCGCCATCAGCCAAGCCAAACTCAAATTCAATATTATTATTGTTATTGACTTGATAATCTGTACGTAAATTCAGTAGTCGAGTACGTTTAAAGTCATTTCGGTTATCAAATCCATCATCTTGACGATAGCCTGTCGTAATGCGGTAAGTTAAATCACCCATGCGACCGCCATGCCGATAAAATGCTTCGTTTCGGCCATTGCCATGCGTAGCGATGATGGTATTACCTGCCGCTTGTGAAGGGTGTTGGGTAATGATATTAATCACCCCAAAGTACGAATTTGCTCCGTAGCTAGCAGCATTTGGTCCACGTGTAACTTCAATTCGTTCGATATCAGCAATCGCCAGTGGCAACTCACTCCATTGCACACCTCCATAAAGTGGGCTATACACTGAACGTCCGTCAATGAGCACTTGCATACTCCCGGCATATGCCGTCGTCATGCCATGGTAGCTAACAACATGGTTAGTGTTATGAACATAACCAGCATTTTCACCAACATAAAAACCAGGTACTAGACGAAATATCTCGGGCAAATCCACTATACCTGCTGCACGTATCATCTCACGATCGATTACGGTCACCGCTGAAGGTGCATCTGATTTGGGTTGAGAAAGACGTGAAACAGATAGTACTGTTGGCACTTCACCGATATAGTCTTCTTCAGCAATATCCACTTCTGCTAACTCATATGCGCCGGCCCATTGCGGGCTGGCTATCATTAATGCAGGTAGTAATAGTCGAAATAGCTTCATATCATAATAGGATGATCATTTTGACAATGCTTTTAAAGCCTTTTTTATACCCTCTGAAACTGAAAGGTCAGCTTCTAGCCCTTTAACCGATGCCAGTGCTTCACGCTCGTTGTAACCCAATGCAATTAATGCATTCAATATATCTTGGGCAACAGATTTTGCAACACCAGACGTAGCTTGCAAACCAGCTACTACATCAAACTTATCTTTTAACTCTAACAACAAACGCTCTGCTGTTTTCTTACCTACACCAGGAATGCGGGTAAGCAATGTCACATCCTGGCTACTGATTGCTGCAGTCAAGTCATCTATTGATACACCACTTAAAATGGAAAGCGCTGACTTGGCACCTATCCCATTGACTTTCAATAATTGACGAAACGTGTCTTTTTCTTGCTGTGTGCCAAAACCATAAAGAAGTTGTGCATCCTCTCGGACAACCATGTGAGTCAGCAATGTCACTTTAGCACCAAGCTCTGGCAAATGATAAAAAGTACTCATGGGCACTTCGACCTCATAGCCAACACCTGCGCAATCAAGCACAATAAGTGGCGGAGCCTTTTCTATCAAGAGTCCATTTAATCGAGCAATCATATTATCCTCAGTTTATATGCTAGCCAATCAGACGGCCATTTTTAACACGAAATCCTTTTGTAGCGAGCTTGCCTAGACCCTGCCCGCCATGGATGTGACAGATTGCACAGGCTAATGCATCAGCAGAGTCTGGACTAGGTGTTGCTGGCAGCAATAGTAAACGCTTGACCATTTCTTGCACCTGCTCTTTTTTAGCATGTCCATTGCCTACTACCGATTGCTTTACCTGCAATGCCGTGTATTCTGCCACCTCTAAATTGCGCATCACAGCTGCGCTTATTGCTGCTCCACGCGCTTGACCCAGCAAAAGAGTTGACTGTGGGTTCACATTTACAAACACCTTCTCTACAGCGACTTGCGTTGGCTGATAAGTATCGATGACCTCAAATAATCCATCCAATATAATCTTTAATCTTGCAGGTAATGCTTCTCTATCCGTTTGCTTACCACTTGCCGTTTTAATTATCCCACTTGCAATATATTCAATTTTTTCACCTGACTTTTCAATTACGCCAAAACCAGTTAGTCTCAGGCCAGGGTCTATGCCTAACACCCTAAGTTTGCTCATGACCTGAACACCAACGTAAGGATGTAATTGAATAACACAAGTGCTTAATCTTCTTCAATTACCGCAGATGTGTATACATCCTGAACGTCGTCAAGATCTTCAAGTGCATCTAAAATTTTCTGCATCTTCACACCATCATCACCTGATAGTACAACCTCATTCTGCGCCTTCATCGTTACCTCGGCAACCGCAGCATGATGTCCAGCAATTTCAAGAGCCTCTTTTATGGTCATAAAATCAGCTGGTGAAGTAATCACCTCCACACTACCATCATCGTTTGTCAGAATATCTTCTGCACCGGCCTCTAACGCAACTTCCATGATTGCATCCTCATCTGCACCAGGTTCAAATATAAGTTGTCCGCAATGATCAAACATGAAAGCAACTGAGCCATCCGTTCCTAGATTGCCACCATTTTTACTGAGCGCATGTCTTACGTCAGCCACTGCACGCTGTTTATTATCTGTCATACAATCAATAATAATAGCAGCACCATTTATTCCATAACCCTCATAACGAATCTCTTCGTAACTAACGCCTTCAAGTTCGCCTGTCCCTTTTTTAATAGCGCGCGTAATGTTGTCAGCGGGCATATTTTCTTCTTTTGCCGCTGCTATTGCCGCGCGCAATCTTGGGTTCATAGCCGGATCACCTCCACCCAACCGTGCCGCCACAGTAATCTCTTTAATCAATTTGGTAAAAATCTTGCCGCGCTTGGCATCTTGCCTTCCCTTGCGGTGTTGTATATTTGCCCATTTACTATGTCCTGCCATGATCCTTTACCTTAAACAATCTTTTAGAAAAAACAGAATTCTATCATGTTGCTTAGAACAACTTGCTATTACGCTTGTATGGTAAATGAAAAATACCCAAGTCAGACAACTCTATTACCCTTCAACATATTTGCAGACATGCTATAAAGGTGTATATTTTTACTTCATGCTAGGGGAGAAAAATCATGAAATCACTAAAACAAATATTAGAAGAAAAACAAATACAAGAAATTATTAGCATCTCACCAGAAAAAATGGTATTCGAGGCACTTGTTATCATGGCAGAAAAGCATATAGGTGCATTAGCTGTCATTGATAATGGCAAGCTAGTTGGTATTTTCTCTGAACGTGACTATGCACGGGAGGTCGCATTAAAAGAGAAGAAATCAAAAACGACTCCTGTTAGCGAAGTGATGACCTCTAAACTGATCTATGGACAGGCGAACGACTTAGCGGATAGCGCAATGAATACTATGTCCAATAAACGTATACGACACCTACCTGTGATGGATGGCAACGACATGATTGGCATGTTATCTATTGGCGATTTGGTTAAAGCGACGATAGAGTATCAAGAAGAACTTATTAACCAATTAGAAAGCTATATACGCAGCTAAGAACTGATAGCGAGCATTAGCTATTAAACAAAAAACCATGATACTTTCTTCATGATTTAAATGAAGGGTTTATCATGAATGTTATCTGTTATGCCTTCTCTACATTTTGCATAATATTTCTACGGTCATGTAACATCTACCGTGTATTTATTAATTTAAAATCAAGGAGAAATATTATGTGGACAACACCAGCAGCAACTGAAATGCGTTTTGGTTTTGAAGTAACCATGTACGTAATGAACAAATAAGCATTAGCTTATGTTCATTAAGGGCGCCTATAGCGCCCTTTTGATTTTGCAATCAGTTATTTATAGATATTTAGCGACCATAGCATTTTGCAGATTATTTGCTCTCAGTGGCACTCTTACGTAGTAGCCGCTACCAGCTGCTTCTGTAATGTGCTGCCCTTTTTTATCTAACATTGTCTCAATAACAATGTCTTGATTTCCTGTTGGGTGAATAATTTGCAACCTATCTCCCACCGCAAACTTGTTTCTTGCTTCAATATCTGCCCAGCCATTTTCTGGATCATATGCAACAACATCACCTACATACAAGCTGCGGTTAGATTTAGAGTAACCTTGTATATAGTTTTGATGTTCAGCCGTGTGATGCCGCTGATAAAACCCATCGGTATAGCCTCTATTTGCCAGATTCTCCAGTTCGCCCAGCAACCGCATGTCAAATGGTCGCCCAGCAACCGCATCATCAATCGCTTTTCGATAGTTTTGTGCAGTACGTGCAACATAGTAACGTGACTTTGTACGGCCTTCGATTTTCAACGAATCAACGCCAGCTTCAATCAGCTTTTCTACATGCTCAATTGCACGTAAATCCTTACTATTCATAATATAGGTGCCATGCTCATCTTCCATGATAGGGAGTAGCTCGCCAGGTCGTCCTTTTTCTTCAATCAGGAAAACGTTGTCTGCTTGTGGATGTCGAGGCAAGCTTCCGCAAGCGGATAAATTAGACCGCTCCACCTCCGCTTCAAAGTCAAAATCCTTAAGACGAATCACACCCGCCTCATCCTCTTTTGCATCGTGCACTTTATAATCCCAACGACAACTATTTGTGCAAGTACCTTGGTTCGGATCACGAGAGTTAAAATAACCAGATAGTAGACACCTGCCGGAATAGGCAATACAAAGTGCGCCATGGATAAACACTTCCAGCTCCATTTCTGGACATTCCTGGCGAATTTCCCTAATCTCATCAATTGAGAGCTCTCGAGACAGAATCACGCGCGTGAGACCCATTTTTTGCCAGAACTTTACTGATGCATAATTGACTGCATTGGCTTGAACAGATAAATGGATTGGCATTTCAGGCCACTTTTCGCGCACCATCATAATCAAACCAGGATCTGACATAATCAGCGCATCAGGTTGCATGGCAATCACTGGTGCCATATCACGCATATAGGTTTTTACCTTGGCATTATGCGGTGATATGTTACTCGCGACAAAAAACTTCTTGCCTCGCGCATGCGCCTCTTTGATCCCGATTTCTAAATTGGCCATAGAAAAATCATTTTCGCGCACACGCAAACTATAGCGCGGTTGTCCTGCGTAAACCGCATCCGCTCCGTAGTCAAATGCAGTACGCATACGATCTAAATCACCAGCTGGCGATAATAATTCAGGAGAGTTCATCACTTCTTTGTCTTTCAAATATTCATCAATTCAAAATAGCCAAGCTAGCGGATATATGCATGGCTTTAATTCGCATGCATTTTAACATTGTCAAAAGTATATTCTGCAATAAAAAAGGCCTCAGAAGAGGCCTTTATAGCTATCTACTTTGCTATCCTTTTACTTCAACCGATTGAGTGAATGTTTTACCTTCATTATCGGTTGCCACCAACTCAAACTGACCTGGTGCATCAGGTACGAAATCAAATTTAAAATAAGGGTCTTCTGCTGTCCCTACATTCACATCTACTGTCATCACTGGCTTACCATTATAAGTAAAGCTCGCCTTATTAATATAAAACGCTGGCAAAAATCCCTGTGACTCCAAGTCGCGTTGCAAGCCAGTTCGCATCACATGCTTGATATTCACTTTGGCTGTTGTCGGTGTTCCGAACTTTTCAGGTGTGGATACCTTCATCCTAATCTTACCTGCTGCTGCTCTAACTGCTGCTTCATCATTAGAAACAATACCGCCACAACCACCAGCCGCTCGAATTGGACGGGAGGCTAAATACAATTTACCATTTGCATCCTCACCAACTAATCGAACAAAAGCATCTGTTTCAAAGCGAATACGGGTAGATAAATTAAAGTCACCAAGTGCATCGGTTAGGTGATATGTTGCTGTCAATGGAATAGGGTTAGCATCAACAAAAGAGTAAAGCTTGACAATTTTTACGCCTGCGGCTTTTGCAGCATCAGAATCAATTGAATAAGTCACTGGAACCTGCGCGCCACTTTCAGCACGTTTTGGTGCCTCAATTTTGATGAAATCAACTTCTTGCATCGGCCTTTGTTCAAAAAAAGCCTCTTTCATGACAGGCCACAATTTGGGATCAGCCTCGGCAAACGCAGATACACTGATAGTCAGCAGCATTGCCGACAATATCCAAAAAATAGTTAGTTTGTTACTTACCTTCATCACTCACCCCTCTAATAACAATCGTCTCTTTATTATGTATTAATCAATTAACGATTCACGTTAACTTTTGGACTACTAACGCTTATTTTAGTTTTATTGCTAGAAAAATCTGTGACCAGCATCACACTACCGTTTAGTCGAGCAAAGTTATTGCCGCTTACAAAAAATTACGTTAGTTTGCTCGGGTCACCAGACGGGCGCATTTCATAATTTGGGTTAGCGTATTCTTCAAAATTAAGCTCCACGCCATTACCAGCAGGGTCTTTTAAATTAATCTGCTTTATCCCATTTGCTAAAGTTCTGGTGGTGTAAGCAATATCGTGCGCTTTGAGATTTGCTTCCATCGCCGCCATATCAGTACAGGTAAAAGAAACATGATCAAATGGCCCATGCACATGTAGTGCTGGTGGCTCAGGCGTTTTATATTCAGCCAAATGGACGACATCATTATCACCAATGTAAAGCCAATAACCGTAGGTGGTGCTTGCGACCCGCTTGCCAACTGTCAGGCCCAGCACATCGCAGTAAAAATCGCGTAACATGTGCATGGTGTCACGGTCTGTTCTGAAGTTCACATGATTAATTTCAGTCAATGGCATCGTATTTACTTTTCTATCGTTCTTAAAAGTACATTGTAGCCCATGGCCTATTCTCCTTCAAATGCACACAATGCATAACATGTTAAGCCTAATTTTTTCAGACGATTGATTCCACCTAAATCAGGTAGATCAATTACAAAAGCACACTCTACAACATTACCGCCTAGTTTCTGAATTAATGCAGCAGCAGCTTCTGCGGTCCCACCTGTGGCAATTAGATCATCGATTAATAGTATTTCTTCACCAGTACGAATTGCGTCAGCATGAATCTCAACTCTATCAGAACCGTATTCCAAAACATAATCGTGCCCCATGGTTTCTGCTGGCAACTTGCCTGCTTTACGTACTGGAACAAAGCCAACACCAAGCTTATAAGCCAATGCGGCTCCCAAAATAAACCCTCGCGCTTCAATGGCAACAATTTTATTTATTTGCTGATCTTTATAGCGTTCATAGAAACCATTAATGACCTGCTGAAAGCCTTCAGCATCCGCAAGCAATGTGGTGATATCACGGAATTGGATTCCAGGTTTTGGGTAATTAGGGATGGTACGGATAAGGGACTTTATGCTCATAAATTATGCTAAACCTTGAGACGTCCTATTTCAAAAGAAATGGAAATCGCGCCGCGCGGAATAGGCGCAAGCGCGAAGGCAGTACAATAAGTACAACTGGCGCTTGCAACAATATCCGAGCAAGCGCATTGCATTTTACCCAGCAGGATTTTGTTGACGGATGCGAATGTGAAGCTCCCTCAACTGCTTCTCATCCACCGCACTCGGTGCATGCGTCATTAAACATTGCGCTTTCTGCGTTTTTGGGAAGGCAATGACATCACGAATGGACTCTGCGCCAGCCATCAATGTTACTAAACGGTCTAAACCAAAGGCCAAACCACCATGTGGTGGTGCACCATATTGCAAGGCTTCGAGTAGAAAGCCAAATTTTTCTTGCGCCTCTTCGTCAGAGATATTCAAAGCTTTAAATACTTTAGCTTGTACCTCTTGCTTGTGAATACGCACTGAACCACCGCCTACTTCCCAGCCATTTAACACCATATCATACGCTTTTGATAGACACGAGCCTGGGTTGCTCTCCAGCAACTCTTCGTGACCATCTTTCGGTGAGGTAAAGGGGTGATGCAAAGCGTTCCAACGACCACCTTCTTCATCACGCTCAAACATCGGGAAATCGACCACCCACAATGGTGCCCATGCACGTCCATCCACATGGCCTTTATCATGGCCTATTTTCTGACGCAATGCACCCAGCGCTTCATTCACAATTTTTGTGGTATCAGCACCAAAGAAAACAATATCGCCATTCTGTGCGCCTGTGCGCTCGATAATTGCTTTGAGCGCAGTCTCGTGAATATTTTTCACGATTGGGCTTTGCAAACCTTCTTCATTTAACTTGCTGGCATCGTTTACTTTGATGTAAGCCAAGCCTTTGGCACCGTAGATTTTCACGAACTCGGTGTAGACATCAATTTCCTTACGGCTGATTTCAGCACCATTCGGTACACGAATCGCTGCAACACGGCCATTTTCACTATTTGCCGGACCTGAGAACACTTTAAAATCGACATCTTTCATGACATCAGAAAGCTCGGTGATTTCTAGCGTCACCCGCATATCTGGTTTGTCTGATCCATATCGACTCATGGCTTCCGCATAAGGCATGCGTGGAAACTGCGCTGGTAATTCTACATTTTGGACTTTTTTCAACATCTGACGAATCATCTCTTCGACGATGTCCATAATGTCGTTTTCTTCTAAAAATGAAGTCTCTAAATCAATCTGCGTAAATTCGGGTTGGCGATCCGCACGCAAGTCTTCATCACGGAAGCATTTGGTAATTTGAAAATAGCGATCAAAACCAGACACCATCAACAGCTGTTTGAAAAGCTGCGGTGATTGCGGCAACGCAAAAAATTCACCATGATGGATGCGAGAAGGAACCAAGTAATCACGCGCACCTTCTGGTGTGCTACGATTCAACATAGGTGTCTCTATCTCAATAAAACCGTTATCGTCCAAATAATCACGAATGACCTTTGAAACACGATAACGCAACTTCATGTTTTCTTGCATTGCAGGGCGGCGCAAATCTATATAACGATGCTCCAAGCGCACTAACTCGCTCAGATTATCATCATCCAACATAAATGGAGGCGTGAGTGAAGGATTTAGAATCTCAATGTCGCTTGCTAACATTTCCACTTCACCTGTTGGAATGTTTGGATTCACTGTGCCTTCTGGACGAGCGCGCACTTTACAAGTCACCTTGAGTACAAACTCATTTCGTACGGATTCCGCAATGGCAAATGCTTCTTTGGTGTCAGGGTCAATCACTATTTGCGCCATACCCTCACGGTCACGCAAATCGATAAATATCACGCCGCCATGGTCACGACGACGGTGAGCCCAACCGCAAAGAGTCACAGTTTGGCCTATATGTTCACGGTTTAACTCACCGCAGTAATGTGTACGCATCATAATGTTTTAGTCTATTGTTTTCGTTAAAGATTTATTTTGTTTTACTGTGTTTCGTAGATGTTGCTAACTTTTCTGATTTCAATTCAGGCGCAACAGTGCCCATACTGATGATATATTTGAGCGCTTGATCAACACTCATATCAAGCTCTACCACGTCTTTTTTTTCCATCATTAGAAAATAACCGCCCGTCGGGTTAGGTGTTGTCGGCACATAGACACTGACATAGTCGCCATGTAAGTGATTGCTTACATCACCTCCAGGCTCTCCAGTTAAAAAAGCAATGGTCCATGATCCTTTGCGCGGGAACTCAACCAACAACGCTTTACGGAAAGCATTACCTGAGTCAGAAAAAATTGTATCGGAAACCTGTTTGACGCTTGAATAAATTGACTTTACAACTGGCACACGCGAGAGTAAGTTTTCCCACAGTAAAATCAATTGCTGCCCAAAAATATTCGTGGCGATAACACCTGTCACAAAAATAATGGCAATCGTTAGAACAGCTCCTAGCCCAACAATACTAAAGCCGAGCATTTTCTCTGGGCGCCATGCTTCAGGTAATAATAACAAGCTCTGATCCATTGTTTGAATCAGCGTACTCAGCAGCCAGAAAGTCACAACCAATGGCACAAGTACAAGCAAGCCTGTAATAAAATAATTTCTCATAATTCCTTAATGACAGCCGCAACCAGGCGCACAGCTGGTTGCTGAAGCGCTATCGTCTGTTTTATTATCGGCTGCTGGTGTTGTTTGTGTTTTTGGTTTGTCTTTGAAGTCGGTTGCATACCAGCCTGTGCCATTTAACTGAAAGCTTGGCGCGGACAACATTTTAGAAAATGACATCTTGTGACAAACTGGGCACTCAGTGGTATTTTCTGCACTTGCTTTACGCATCACCTCATCCTGATGTCCGCAAGCTGTACATTTAAAATCATAAATTGGCATGATAGGTAAATACTTGTTAGGTTAATTAAAATCAAAAGCGAGATTATAACTGATGTATCGCAATTGGTTAATCTATTCAACGATTTACAACAATAAATATTCACATAATAAAAAAGGCCTTGCGAACAAGGCCTTCACTCATATAAATCCCGACTAAAATGGAATGTCATCATCAAAATTATCAAATGATGACCCGCCACTCGTGGCTGGCGCTTGTTCTTTCGCTGCTGGCGCTGATTGTCGTGAAGGCACCTGATTAAAGTCATCTGGCGGGCTATCCTGTCCAGCATCGTAACTAGCGCCTCCACTATCGCCTTTAGTGCCAAGCATTTGCATTTGGTCAGCGATAATCTCTGTTGAATAGCGTGTTACACCATCTTTTTCCCACTTGCGGGTCTGCAAGCGCCCCTCTACATAAACAGAACGGCCTTTTTTAAGGTATTCACCAGCAATTTCTGCCAAACGTCGATACATCACAATATTGTGCCACTCGGTTTTCTCTTGCTTAACGCCACTTTTATCTTTCCAGTTTTCTGTAGTCGCGATACTGAAATTACAAACAGCTTCACCATTAGGCATATAACGTACTTCTGGATCACGCCCAAGATTACCAACTAATATCACTTTATTGACTGATGCCATTATCTACTCCCTATCAATTTCATTATATTTTGCTCTAATGCCGCTTGCTCTTCAACACTTTGCTGGTTATTTATTTTGACAATCAATGTTTGTTCTTGTGGAAGCAGTGCTGCTTCTTCTACACCAGGCATTTCTTCTACGGCATTTTTAAGGAATTCTGCCTTTCCATTTTCAAGCACTTCCACATGATACATCTTTGTTTTAACCGAAGGTGGTGTTTTCATACCAAATGCAGCGATTAACCAAATGCCGATTAATGCTGCGCAGAAAATAAAGACACTAGGGAAACCGTATTGATCTGACAAAAAGCCACCTGCTAATGCCCCAATAAAGATACCGAAAGATTGTGCTGTATTGTGTACGCCTATGGCCGTACCTTTAGATGCTGCTGGCGCCATTTTTGAAATCAGAGAAGGCAAGGTAGCTTCTAATAAATTAAAGGCCAGAAAATAAAAAAACAATGCTGTGACCACACCCCAAAAGTGATGAATATTCATGGCAAACAAGAGTTGTGCCAGCAACATGGTCAAAACTGCACCAATAAAAACAGGCTTAAGCTTGGCGCGTTTCTCGCCGTAGATAATGGCAGGCAACATCAGTGCAAACGAAATGGTTAACACAGGCAAGTAGACAATCCAATGCTGATTCTCATTTAGCCCGCTGGTTTCTTTCAATGCAAACGGTACAACGACAAACATAGCCATTTGTGCGGCGTGCAAACTAAAAACGCCAAAATTTAATCGCAGCAACTGCGTATTACCAAGCACGTCTTTGATTTTATCAGGCGCTGTTTCGGTATCTGAATGGAAATGACTATTGATAGGGTCTGGGACTAAGAACTTCACAACGCCAATCGCAAAAATAGACAAAATTGCCGTCATCCAAAAGATGCCCGCTACGCCTATTGCTTGATTCAATAATGGCCCTAACACCAGTGATGCGGCAAATGTGACGCCAATGGTTCCGCCAATGGTGGCCATCGCCTTGGTGCGATGCTCTTCCCTTGTAGAGTCAGCCACCAGTGCCATCACAACTGCTGAAACCGCTCCCGCACCTTGTATGGCGCGCCCGATAATGACTGTAATAATATCCGTGCCAATAGCTGCAACTACGCTACCGACGACAAAAATAAGCATGCCAATATAGATGACTTTTTTTCGTCCATATTTATCACTGGCAATACCAAAGGGAAGCTGTAACAAGACCTGCGTTAAACCATAAGCACCCAGTGCGAGACCTACCATTGTATGATTCTCTCCACCTTTCAACGTTTGCGCATAAATGGCAAATATTGGCAGAATAAGAAACATCCCAAGCATCCGTAAACCATAAATCGAGGCTAAACTAATGGTGGCGCGCCGTTCTTTTGGCGACATCTTTTCAGAAATTTGCATGAAACCTTAGCTGAATTCAAAATAATTGCGTATATTATCAGGTTGCCCCAATTTTTAGTTAAAGCAATGATGGAATTTATTAAAATACGCGGTGCTCGCACCC
>JBFIGM010000036.1:0-16318 GCA_041602315.1 Methylophilaceae bacterium
AATTGACAGACAACATTGAATGGCTTATTAAATAAAATTATCATCTATTAGGAAACGAGCAATGGCATCAAAAATAAAGGTTCCAAGCGAAGGCGCTAAAATCACGGTTGACGAAAATAATAATCTAATCGTCCCCGACAACCCCATTATCGCATTTATTGAAGGTGATGGCATCGGTGTGGACATTACTCCGCCAATGATAAAAGTAGTCAATACTGCTGTAGATAAAGCTTATAATGGTAAGCGCAAGATTGCTTGGATGGAAGTCTATGCTGGCGAAAAATCTACCACTATCTATGACAAAGACACCTGGCTCTCGAGTGAAACAATGGCTGCGCTCAAAGAGTATGTTATTTCAATTAAAGGCCCGTTGACTACACCAGTTGGCGGCGGCATTCGCTCACTAAATGTCACTCTACGCCAAGAGTTGGATTTATTCGTTTGTCTGCGCCCCATACAATATTTCAAAGGCGTGCCAAGTCCTGTAAAACACCCAGAAAAAACCGATATGGTTATTTTCCGAGAAAATACAGAGGACATCTATGCTGGTATTGAATGGGCTGCTGGCACAGATGAAGTAAATAAAGTCATTCAGTTTTTAAGTGATATGGGTATGCGCAAAAAAATTCGCTTTCCTGACGCATCTGCTATTGGTATTAAACCAGTATCTATTGATGGTAGTAAACGATTGATTCGAAAAGCGATTCAATATGCAATCGACAATAATAGAAAATCCGTCACCATTACCCACAAAGGTAATATCATGAAATTTACTGAAGGTGGTTTTAGGGACTGGGGCTATGCTCTTGCAAAAGAAGAGTTTGGTGCTGTTGAGATTAATGGCGGACCATGGTGTCGACTTCCTAATGGAATAGTGATTAAAGACTGTATTGCAGATGCTTTTCTACAAGAAATCTTACTCCACCCTTCAGAATATGATGTTGTCGCAGCACTGAACTTAAATGGTGACTACATCAGCGATGCTTTAGCAGCACAAGTGGGTGGCATTGGTATCGCACCAGGCGCTAATTTGAGCAATACCATCGCAATGTTTGAAGCGACGCATGGTACAGCCCCTAATATTGCTGGTAAAAATATTGCGAATCCAAGCTCTTTGATATTGTCCGCAGAAATGATGCTACGACACATGGGCTGGGCAGAAGCAGCTGATTTGGTGCTATCTGGCGTAGCCAAAGCAATTCAGTCCAAACGCGTCACTGGCGACTTTTCAAGCCAAATGCAAGGTGCAACACAAGTAGGTACTGCAGAGTTTGGTGAAGAAATTATTAGTCATATGTAACCATCATATAGTATATAAGCCCCACCCCACTGGGGCTTTTTTTATTTTGTCCACACATCCAAGCAAAGTCTGAGAACAAAAAACAACCACTTTACAACAAGTTATACAGCTTTGTTGTACTTATCTCACCAAACACCAGCTGATTCACTGTAAACATGTGTAAATCGCTACACTTAATCTTTACAAAGCTGAGCTTAACGTGCATTATAAATGAGGTATAAAATTGTTTAACTACAGTAGCTTAAACAAAATATATAATTAACTGGATTAAAAGCAACGAATAAAGATGGCTATTGCTGCATCAAAGACTAAACTAAGCGGACTTGCGCGAATGCTAATTAAAGAGGCACTGCTCACTGAAGAGGAGGCCGCTGCTATGCAATCGCAAGCAGATATTGCGAACGTTCCATTTATTTCTCAGGTTATCTCCAGCAAAAAACTCTCAGCAGAGAGAATTGCGGAAGTGTCCTCAAAGGCATTTGGTTTTCCTTATTTTAATCTTGATGCCCTTAATCCTGATTATCTACCCGAAAAGACAATTGATATAAAGCTGATGCAAACTAACCGTGTGATTGGTTTGCAAAGCCGTAACAACATTCTCTTTGTTGGCATCTCCGACCCCACCGCATTACATTCACTTGATAGTGTGCAATTCCAGATGGGTATGAAACTTTCCCCCGTCATTGTTGAAGATGACAAGCTGGAAAAATGGATACAAAGCATTGTAGAGTCTAAAGACACCAGCATGTCCTCATTAGACGTAGGTGATGATTTTGATCTGGAAATGGGTGGCGCAGAAGAAGAAGCTGCTGCAGATGACAACACGCAAGAAGTTGATGATGCGCCTGTTGTTAAGTTTTTACAAAAGATGTTGCTCGATGCAATCAACATTGGTGCTTCCGACTTGCATTTTGAACCCTATGAGAAGTTTTATCGCATCCGCTTCCGTGTTGATGGTGAACTGAGAGATATTGCACAGCCGCCCTTGGCGATTAAAGATAAACTAGCTTCGCGTATTAAAGTTATTTCTAACCTGGATATTTCGGAAAAAAGAATACCGCAAGACGGTAGAATGAAACTAGTGCTATCTAAAACACGAACTATCGATTTTCGTGTTAGCACACTGCCCTTGATTCATGGCGAAAAAATAGTGATGCGGATTCTAGATCCAACTAGTGCAACCCTTGGTATCGAAGCTTTGGGTTATGAACCTATGCAGCAAAAGCTACTCCTCGATGCAGTCAAGCGTCCGTATGGATTGGTTTTAGTAACAGGCCCTACAGGCTCAGGTAAAACAGTTTCACTCTATACCTGCTTAAATATTCTGAATAACCCAGGTGTGAATATCTCTACAGCAGAAGATCCTGCAGAGATTCCGCTAGCCGGCATCAATCAAGTCAATGTGAATGATAAGCAAGGGCTGACATTTGCTGCCGCACTAAAATCTTTTTTACGACAAGATCCAGATATCATTATGATTGGTGAGATTCGGGATTTAGAAACTGCAGACATGGCTATCAAAGCAGCTTCTACGGGACATATGGTGCTTTCTACCCTGCACACGAATGATGCACCATCCACGCTCACCCGGTTGATGAATATGGGCGTAGCACCGTTCAATATCGCATCAGCAGTATCACTGATTACAGCCCAACGACTTGCAAGGCGCTTATGCAAAAACTGTAAAGTGCCAATCGAAGCGCCTAAAGAAGCACTACTTAAAGTTGGGTTTATCGAAGATGACTTTAAACAAGAACTGAAACTCTATGGCCCTAAAGAAGGTGGTTGTGACCAGTGCAATGGTGGTTACAAAGGTCGCGTTGGTATCTACCAAGTGATGCCTGTGTCTGATGCCATCGCAAGAATTATCATGGAAAATGGCAATGCAATTGACATTGCCGACCAAGCCAAAAAAGAAGGGGTTAACGACTTAAGAAGATCAGGCATTCTCAAAGTCATTCAGGGCCTGACCTCCATAGCAGAAGTGGAAGCCTGCACTAATGAATAACTTAACTCATTTGACAATAAAAATTCGACTAAGGATGCAATATGGCCGCAAGCGCTAGCAAACAAATTACTTATCTTTGGGAAGGTAAAGACAAAAAAGGTAAAGTTGTCAAAGGTGAAATGCGTGCAAATGGTGACTCATTTGTCAAAGCGACACTTAGGCGCCAAGGTATTAATGTTACAAAAGTTAAGAAACAAAGCAGCTTTTCTAAAAAAGGTAAAGTTAGTGACAAAGATATCACCCTATTTACCCGTCAACTAGCGACGATGATGAAATCTGGTGTGCCTTTACTACAAGCCTTCGACATTGTTGGTAAAGGACACAACAACCCAGCCGTTGCTAAACTTTTGGGCGACATCAAATCGGAAGTAGAAACAGGGAGCAGCCTGAGTGCAGCTTTTCGTAAATACCCACTTTATTTTGACAATCTTTTTTGTAACTTGGTTGGCGCCGGTGAGCAAGCAGGTATTCTTGATACGTTATTAGATCGCCTAGCGACCTATAAAGAAAAAATTCTGGCCATCAAGAGTAAAATCAAGTCTGCACTGATGTACCCAATCTCTATTATTGTGGTTGCTTTTATCATTACAGCTGTGATTATGATTTTTGTAGTGCCCGCATTTAAGGAATTATTTTCAAGCTTTGGCGCTGACTTGCCAGCACCAACATTGATGGTAATGGCACTGTCCGATTTCTTCGTTTCTTACTGGTGGGCCATTTTTGGTGCCATTGGTTTTGGCTTATGGTTTTTCTTTTACACGTGGAAGCGCTCAGAGAAAATGCAATCCACTATGGATCGTCTGATGTTAAAGCTACCCATTTTTGGCGAGGTCATCCGCAAAGCGACACTAGCACGCTTTGCCAGAACATTAGCCACCATGTTTGCCGCTGGTGTGCCACTTGTAGAGGCATTAGACTCTGTCGCTGGCGCTTCTGGCAACCGCGTTTATTTTGATGCAACTAAAAAAATTCAAAGCGAAATCAGCACAGGGACTAGTCTGACTGTCGCTATGCAAAACTCTGAGGTATTCCCGAATATGATGTTGCAAATGACTGCGATTGGTGAAGAATCTGGCGCACTGGATAGCATGTTAGGAAAAGTTGCCGACTTCTATGAAAGCGAAGTAGATGATGCAGTGGAAGGGCTGTCCAGCCTAATGGAACCAATCATTATGGTGGTATTAGGCGTACTGATAGGTGGTTTAGTAGTTGCGATGTATCTACCAATATTTAAACTAGGCGAGGTGGTCGGTTAGCAACAGCAACATATCTTTGAATGCAAGCTATTTCTTTGCCCTGGAATTTGCAGCACTCATCGCATCCTCAATCGCCTTATATGGCTGTGCGCCCATCATGCGTCTACCATCAGAAAAAATCAATGTAGGTGTGCTAGATACACCAACGTTGCGAGCTAATTGACCGATCTCCTCGAGTGGCACTTCACAATTGCCAGCAGATTTTGGTAGCTTGTCGTTTAATATCCAATCTTTCCAAGCTTGTTCACGATTAGTAGCGCACCAAATTAACTTTGATTTTTCTGCGGCATTGGGGTGTAGTTGCTCCAAGGGATATAAAAACGTATAGATGGTTACATCAGTAATATTACTTAATTCATTTCGTTCTAATCGTTTGCAATATGGGCAGTCGACATCTGAAAAAACTGCAATCTTACGACTACCATTACCTTTAACGACTTTAATCGCCTTATCCAAAGGCAAGCTATTAAAGTCAATTCTAGTTAACTCCTCCAAACGCTCCCCGGTTATATCTTTCCTTGTTTTTGGGTCGACCAAGTGCCCTTCAGCGATCAAAAAAGTGAGTTTCTCATCGGTATAAATAATTTGGCCACCCATAAACACTTCATATAAGCCAGCATAGGGGGTTTTGACTATGCTCTCTACTTTAAATTTAGGGTAAGCTGCTTCAATTTTTTTCTTAAGATCAGCTTCGTTTGCCTGAACCAACTGTACTAAAGCTAGGATAGCTATCATTACAAACTGTTTTATTTTCATTTTTTGCTTTTTCCTTTGTCAATTGCCTAAGCAACCGCCTGTTTAATTAAAACACGCTTAATAGAGCCGTATTTGTCTAATTGCTGCATACCTAAAGATAACAGCCTCATTAATACTTTTGATTCAAGCGCAAACACTGTATCCAAACCAGATGTAAGCGTATTCATGCGCATAATATCGGCTTTTCTCCCACGTGCATACTGTCGCAAGAAAAACGCATCGCCAATATCCTGTAAGGGATGACTACTTTGGATTATTTTCTCTAACCCTATAATATCCCTGAACCCTAAATTTGCACCCTGCCCAGCCATTGGATGAACTTGATGCGCAGCGTCACCTACAAAAACAACTCTTTGTTCTGTTTGCTGACTGACAGTCACTTGTCGCAATATAAACGATAATGTATCACTAATAGGTTCAAGATCACCTACCATTCCATGCGAGGCTTGCCGTACCTTTTCTGCCAGCGCATCCTTAGTTAATGTTAACAACTTTACCGCCTTATCCGTTGACATCGCCCATACCATAGACATGTATTTATCTGGCATCGGTAGCAAAGCCAATGTTTCATGCGGCCTAAACCACTGCATTGCAACGGAACGATGACTTTTATTGACGCTATAGTTAGCAACTAAAGCTGTCTGGTTATAATCTTTTGTATTGGTCGTTATTCCTAACGTATTCCTTACAGAAGAGTTCGCACCATCGGCTGCTACAAGGAGCTGAGCGGTTAACTCGCTATTCTTTCCTAATCTGAGAACCACCTTATCATCATCTTGCACAATGCTCTGGAGTTCACTACCCATAAACATCGGGATATTTAATACCTCAATTTGTCCCCATAAGGCTTGCATCAGATTTTGATTTTCGATAATGCAAGCTAACTTGGTTAAGTTAGCGTCACTGGCATGCAATTGTAACGGTGACACATTTTCTGATGACCACAAGGCCATGCTTTCTACATATTGTATGCGTGTTAAATCAATGTGTTGCCAAACGCCTTTTTGAATCAGCCAGCTTTCTGTCGATGGCGTCAATGCATAGATACGGCTATCCCAAATTTTGTCTAGTTTGTAACACTTGGGTTTGGATTTTGCATCAACTAGTGCCACATGCTTTCCTTGACCAGCTAATGCAATAACAGCTGCCAAACCTATCAAACCAGCACCAACGACAATAACATCATAGTGCTTATTGTTTGTATTCACTTTACTTGCCATAACTCATTTTACTGACTAGCATTCGCTTGACTGGCGGCAAAATATCTAACAGTCCTAGCCCAATCCCACGTAAAGATGTCACCCCTAATAAATCATTAGAAAACAAGTTGACTAGAAAATCAGTAAACAATAAACCACCTTTTGTGTCTCTTACTCGAGTGCCGACGTAATTTTTTAGCATGGTCTCACCTCCCCATTCTGATGGCAAAGTAACAGATAGTATCTTAGCTAGTGATGTTGCATCTCGCAAACCTACATTAAAACCCTGACCAGCTACAGGGTGCATAGTTTGCGCTGCATTGCCAATTACAACTACATGCGGCGTTACTTTTGTTTTTAACTCTGATTTCAATAATGGAAAGCTCAAACGTTTACCAACGGTGAGAAAACGACCGACTCTATCACCAAAAGCCGAATGCAACTCTTCTAAAAATAATGTTTCTTCTAGGCCAAGCAAACGGTCAATAGAAGCCTTCTCACCAGTCCACACCAACGAAAAGTCCCTTTCTCCATTTGGAAGCAATGCCATTGGTCCAGTAGGTGTAAATCGCTCATAGGCAATATAATCATGTGGCAATTCGCATGAGACCATACTAACCAATGCATCGTGCCCATAAGCTTTAGCATGCCGCTCAATACCAGACACATCGCCTAGGCTACGACCACCTTCAGCAATCGCCACCAAGGTAGTCTTCAAACTCTGTTTTTCACCCTGATATAAAAAATCAACCTCAGCAGCAGTTTCATCTTGCCTAATTGCGCTAGCTGAGGCCTCGTATAAAACATTTTCATCGCCTATTTTTTCGTCTAGCGCTTCCATTAGCGTGCCATAAGACACGACGTAACCCAATGCTGGCAAATCATGCTCTGTGGCTTGCAACTTGGTTCTTCCTAAGCCACCAACTTGAGAAACATGGATTGCATTAATCGGAGTAGCATTTGCAGCAACAACGTGCCATACGCCCAAACCCTCCAAAATCACTTTTGAACCATATGACAAAGCGAGCGCGCGCTTATCGCGATAAGCATCTCCTTTTTTACGTGCTTCTAAAATGGTGAAAGGCAATTCATATTGTCGCATCATTAACGCCAGCACAAGGCCAACGGGGCCACCACCAACAATAACAAGCGATTCTTTTTCGTGTCGTTGATTCACTGACGTACCGCCATACAAGCTTCAATTTCAGCAACTGTTTTGGGTGCATCTATTGTAAGAATTTCACATGCACCACTTGTCACAACAACATCATCTTCAATCCGCACCCCAATATGATGAAAGTGTTTAGGCACATTATCTGCAGGACGAATATAGCATCCAGGCTCTACAGTTAACACATTACCCTCTTGTAGCTGTCGCCAATGACCTGCCTTATCTTTATACTCGCCAGCATCATGTACATCCAAACCTAACCAGTGGCCAGTTCGATGCATAAAAAATTGCCGGTAACTACCAGTTTCCAACACTTCATCTTTAGATCCCTGACATAAACCAAAATCGAGGAAGCCTTGTATGAGTACATCTAGAGCTGCCTCATGTGGCGCATTCCAGTGGTTTTGCGTGGTGACTTTTTCTATTGCGGCGGCTTGCGCTGCCAAGACTAGCTCATAGATATCTTTTTGTGCTGCTGAAAATTTACCATTTACCGGAAATGTTCTTGTGATATCCGAAGCATAGCCATCTAACTCACATCCCGCATCAATTAACAATAAGTCGCCATTTTTCAACTCACAGTTATTGGCATTGTAATGAAGCGTACATGCATTCACTCCTCCAGCAACAATGCTAGTATAGGCTGGCGCTTGTGCGCCTTTGCGGTAAAACTCGTGTAGAAATTCTGCTTCTATTTCGTTCTCGAACTTACCTACTTTGGTTTTTTGCATTGCACGCAAATGTGCTCCTGCTGCGATTTTTGCTGAACGGCGCATTAAGTCTAGCTCGTATGGTGTTTTACACAATCTGAGCTCATCAAGTAGTCTACGTACATCCAATAATTGATCAGGCGAGTGTATACCCGTTCTAGCTTGCTCACGTAATTCGCCTAGCCAGCGCATCACCTTTGCATCCCAATGACAATCGGACCCCAAGCTATAAAACAATTTTTCCTGATTACTTAACAGCTTGAGCATGACATCACCGAGCTCATCGATGCTATATGCTTCATCAAAGCCAAACTCTACTTTTGCCGCTTCTGGCCCGTAACGGAAGCCATCCCAAATTTCTCGCTCCAGATTTTTATCCCGACAAAACAGAATGCTCTTAGCCTCTTCCCCTGCAATCACTACCAATAATGACTCAGGCTCTTTGAAGCCTGTCAAATAATAAAAATAACTATCAAAGCGATAGGGATAATGACTATCACGATTTCTAGTGACTTCAGGTGATGTCGGGATAACTGCAATACCATCACCCATCGCTGCAATAAGCTGTTCACGTCTAGCGCTAAACTCTTTTTTAAGGAAACTCAAAACCATCCTTGGCTCTCTGTTATTGATGATGCATTTTAGCTTATTTGGTTAGATATTGTTGCGTAGGTTCAATTTTATGAATGTACATCTCGCTTACTTAGACTAGCATCAAGCAGCTTAAGGCGATCTGGGGTGCCTATATCATGCCAAACACCCTGATAATACTCACCTGAAATCAGATTACTTGCCATCGCCGATAGTAATAATGGTGCCAACTTTGCTGAATTGCCTTTGACTATGTGCTTAAATAACTGCGGCGAATAAACGCCGACACCTGAATAAGTTAACTTTGCAAGGCCGTCTGGCTTTAGCACACCTGAATCTAATACAAAGTCGCCCTGTGGGTGTTGAGGAGGATTATCCACCATGACCAAATGCGCTAAATAGGGTGATTCCAATTCTAGTGAGAAATCTATTTCGGTATACACATCGCCATTAACGACCAAAAAAGGATAATCTCCCAACAAAGGCAGGGCATTAGCAATACCGCCTGCTGTTTCTAACGCCTCTTTTTCGGGACTATATTGAATGCTTACACCCCATTTACTGCCATTTCCTAATACTTCTTCAATTTGTGATCCCAAATAAGCATGGTTTATGACTACTTCTTTAAAACCAGCTCTGGCTAGGCGTTCAACATGCCATACAATAAGCGGCTTATTGGCAATTTTCAGTAGTGGCTTTGGGGTATTTGCGGTTAATGGCATCATGCGTTGACCACGTCCCGCCGCAAGTATCATTGCTCTCATTAAAAGGTGTACCCAGCTTGAATTTCATGACCTTCCAACGTATTCAAAAGCTTAAACATAGGTCGGAGTTCCGCATAACGATAGCAAGCGCGTCGCAAATAATCCATCACCAGAGGCATATCATTCAAATATCCATGCTTTCCATCGCGGTGAGAGAGTCTGGCAAAAATACCCAATACTTTTATATGTCTTTGCACTCCCATCCATTCAAAATCACGATAAAAATCACTAAAATCCTCAGGTACTGGCAGGCCTGCTTTTTTTGCTGGCTCCCAATATCGCACTGCCCAATCAATCACTTGCTCTTCCTCCCAGGCGATATATGCATCTTTTAGTAACGATACTAAATCATAGGTAATCGCTCCATAGACTGCATCCTGAAAATCTAAAATACCTGGATTGTTATCACAGACCATTAAGTTGCGTGAATGATAATCACGATGCACATAGACTTGACCTTGACCCAATACGTTTTCCATCAAAGTTGTAAACGTTTTTTCAAGTACTTTTTTTTGATCGTCATCAAGCTTAATATTCAAATGTTTGTCCACATACCATTCAGGGAATAGTTGCATTTCCCGCTGCAGCAAATTGCCATCATAACGTGGCAATCGATCTGGTTGGCTAGCTTGCTGCAACTTGATTAGAGATTGAGTTGCATCAAAATAAAGCACTTGTGCATTTTCTTGATTCAGCTTTGATAAGTAAGTGTCGTCTCCAAGATCACTTAATAACAAAAATCCTTGCTGAGTATTTTCATGAATAATACGTGGCACATTGAGCTCACAGTCCAAAAACAGCTTGGCAGTTTCTATAAAAGTCTGGCAGCTTTCTTTTTCGGGTGGCGCATCCATTGCAATATAAGACTCCTGTGGCAAATGAACGCGAAAATAACGCCTAAAACTAGCATCGGCAGATGCGACACTCAATGTAAAATTTTCCTCTCCTAGCACTGACTGAAGCCAATGCTCTAGTTGATGCTTCCTATCCACAAAGTACCTTCTTTAATTTGATGTTACGCATTATAATGTGTCGTTGTCATGTATGGTTACAATAATCAACCATGACTTAAGTTAATTAAGGGATTTTATCACTGGCAGAATCAATACTGTATTTCAGTGAGATCAGAATACAATAAACACCTAACAATCATTTGACCATCTACCGACCAAAAACTAGAAGCATCAGGTATACATTTGCAAAAAAAAATATTGCGAGTGCTGTGCTTGCCTATTGTCTGGGTTATGCTTTATTTGCTCACGCTGAAACGATGACGCTTGAGCTGTTTGAAGTACCAGAAACAGTTTTACCAGAAGCAAAAGAGGGTGCTATTGAAATTGAAGGTGACACGCTAGATTTACAACTAGACCGAAAAATGCGCGCAACTGGTAACGCTGTTATCATCAGAGGCGATCAGAAAATATACGGCGACACTATTGAATACGATATTTTAAATGATGAACTACAAGTCAATGGTAATGCGCGTATAGATCTTGGTGACAGTGAAATCAAGGGTCCAGCCCTGAAAATGCGTCTCACAGAAAGCATCGGCGAGATGAAAGATGCTAGTGTGACCCTGAAAAAACCGATCACACTGAATCAAGATAAAGTTAGAACCTATAATAACCCATCTGTTTATACTCAATCCAAGCTGCTCAACACACAAACCACATTGACGGACGACCCCAAGTTATACCAAGATAGTTATCGCGAACCAGCAAAACCAATCGGGCAAGCTTCAATTGATCCTAAATTCAATTCTTCACGTGGTGATGCAGATGAAGTGTTATTTGAAGGACAGTCAAAAAAACGCTTAAAAAATGCCCGTTATACAACCTGTGAAGCTGGCGTAGATGACTGGTATATTAAAGCAAGTGATATAGAACTAGATACCTATACACAATCAGGCACAGCCAAACATGCACGTGTTGAGTTTAAAGGTGTACCACTGCTTTACGCACCTTGGATGAGCTTTTCGTTTAACAATGAACGTAAATCTGGCCTTCTCGCGCCTACTGTTGGTTCAACAAGTCGAAGCGGCTTTGAAACTTACCTACCTTATTACTGGAACATTGCACCTGATAAAGATGCAACATTAGGTGTACGTTATTTGAGCCGCCGTGGTGCACAGTTGCAAGGCACCTTTCGATACCTAGGAGAAACGTACTCGGGAACAGATAGTGTTGAATACTTGAATAATGACGATATTACTGGTGAACAAAGGTACTTTATCAATGTAAATCATCGCCAAAACTTTAAGAATGGTTGGTCAGCAGGTTACAACATTGAAAAAGTATCCGACGATGAATACTTTTCTGATATGTCTACGCGGATTATCAGCACCAGTCGCGTGAACTTGCCACAATCTGGTCGTGTTGACTATACGGGCGATGTTTGGCGCTTTAATGGGCTCGTTCAAAAGTACCAAACACTTGATGAAACCAATTATCCATATGAAAGATTACCGCAACTTACCCTTACCGCTGATAAAGAATGGAACTATTTAACGACCAACCTTTACAGCCAATGGACTTATTTTGATCAAAACAAAGATGCTATTCCTGCTGCTACGGGTAGCCGTCTCACGCTCTACCCCAGCTTGAGCGTACCCATCAAAAAATCGTATGGTTTTATTACGCCAAAATTCGGCGTACACTCGACCAACTACAGGCTAAATGACAACAACTTTAATATCAACGGTCAAAACATCAGTAACAACTCTGATACAAGAACATTGCCAATCTTCAGCTTGGATAGTGGTTTATACTTTGAACGCGATATGAGTGTAGTTAAGAATAACTATACGCAGACTATAGAACCCCGTTTGTTTTATGTTTATATTCCTTACAAAGATCAGGACTTGTTACCAGTATTTGACTCTTCTGTAGCAAACTTAAATATGACGACTCTATTCACTGAAAACCAGTTTAATGGAGATGACCGAATCAATAATGCAAACCAACTCAGCCTTGCTGTCACTTCACGCATGATTGATAGCAACACCGGAGTTGAACGTTTTGCCGCGACCATCGGTCAACGCTATTACTTTACAGACCAAAAAGTGTTTTTACCTGAAACTACTGTTTCATCTCAAGGTGGATCAACAGCCGATAGTAATTCCTCTGACATCATTGCCGCAATGACTGCACATCTCTCTAATGATTGGAAACTGAATGCTTTCTGGCAATACAATACAGATGAAGCAGGCATGGTACGTACCAATATATTGGCGCGATACAACCCAGAACCAGGCAAATTGATTAACGCAGGATACCGATACACGCAACAATTTCTGGAGCAAATCAATGTTTCTGGTCAATGGCCGCTCAGTCAAGGCTGGTATGGCGTTGGGCGATTTAATTACTCAATAAGAGAAAAAACATTGATTGAAAGCTTAGCTGGTCTAGAATATGATGCGGGTTGTTGGCAAGCAAGAGCAGTCGTTCAGCGCGTTGAAACTGCAACTGCAAACGCCAACTATGGTTTCTTTATTCAACTTGAACTGGGTGGTTTGGCTTCAATTGGATCGAATCCACTTAACTTATTAAGACGAGATATTCCTGGATATTTAAGCTCCAGTGAACTACCAGATATTTATAGGCAACAAAACTATTATCAATGAAACTAATTTCTAAGATTAATCTATTTCCAAGAATGCTGCTCATTGCAGCTTGCTTTCTGCTAAACGCTTTTTTTCATACGTATGCAGTCGCTGATGATATTGTCAAAATGGACAGAATTATTGCCATTGTGGATAAAGACGTCATCACAGAACAAGAACTTACAAACAAAGTCCGCACCGTTTCCAATCAATTAGAAAAACAAGGAAAACAACTCCCATCAGAGCAAGTATTGAGAAAGCAAATTCTAGAGCGCTTGATTGTTGATAATTTACAACTTCAACTGGCGCAACAGAGAGGCATCAGTGTCAACGACTCGCAGCTAGATAAAACAATCGAGCGGATAGCCGAGCAAAATAAAATGAACTTAGAAGAGTTTAAAGCTGCTTTAGAAAATGATGGTATTAATTTTTATCAATTTCGTGAGGATATGCGTGACGAAATCACGATAGCAAGGTTAAAAGACACTGAAATTGATAAGCGGATTGAAGTGAGTGATGGTGAAATAGATAACTATTTAACCACGCAAGAAAACAGCAAAGACAATCAGCAAATTGAGTATGAACTATCGCATATTCTTGTACGTACACCAGAAGAAAGCACCCCTGAAGACTTAGAAAAAGCAAGAATTAAAATTGAAGAAGTCATGAAGGCTTTGGCAAATGGAGAGTCTTTTGAACAAGTCTCTGCTAGCTATTCCGATGCGCCAAATGCACTTGAAGGTGGCAATATGGGCTGGCGTAACAGCGGCCAAATTCCTCCTGCTTTTCTTAATTTGTTACAAAGCATGCAGATTGGTGAAGTCTCAAAACCAATCCGCAGTCCAAATGGCTTTCATTTAGTCAAAATTACAAATAAACGTAATACAGATTCAACGCTTATTGTTGAACAAACCAAAGTCCGTCATATTTTAATCAAACTCAATGAAGTTGTTTCAGAACAAGAAGCGAAACAAAAAATGGATAGTTTGAAAGAACGATTAGACAATGGCGATCAATTTGAAGATTTGGCTCGTCAATATTCAGAAGACGGATCTGCAAACAGTGGCGGCGACCTTGGTTGGGTCAACCCTGGCGATACTGTGCCACAGTTTGAAGAAGCAATGAATGCACTGGCTATTGGCGAAATTAGCGAACCAATACGCTCACCTTTTGGCTGGCATATCATTCAAGTGCTTGAACGACGCAAACAAGATATGACGGAACAAGCTGCGCGTATCAAAGCGCGCAGAGAGATTCATGCTAGAAAAGCAGAAGAAGCATATGACGATTGGATACATGAAATGCGTGATCGTGCATTTGTTGAACTTCGACTTGACGATAACTTTTAAGCAAACAAATGCGTTAAACATTTACTTTGAAAAACGCCATTCCTAGTATCGCTATCACAGCAGGCGAGCCTGCTGGAATTGGGCCTGACTTGTGTTTACTATCAGCGGGTCAGCAACTTAATGCTAATATCACCATTATTGGTGACATTGAAATGCTTGCATCTAGAGCCAAGCAGCTTAACATCAATATTGCGTTAACTGCTTTTAAGGCTAACTCTACACCCGAGAAAAACACGCTCACCGTTCTACATGTCCCAGTGAATAAATCTGTTATCGCTGGGCAGCTCAATCAGGATAATAGTGCATATGTACTAAAAACCTTAACGACAGCTACACAAGCTTGCCAAGATGGGTTATTTGATGCAGTGGTCACTGCGCCTGTACATAAAGGGATTATTAATCAAGCAAACATCCCATTCACTGGTCATACCGAGTTTCTAGCTGAGCTCACAAATACCAAACAAGTTGTGATGATGTTAGTCGGTGGAGGTTTGCGAGTCGCTCTTGCAACAACACATTTGCCTATCTCACAGGTCGCGACCAATATTAATCAAGCAAGCTTAGAAGAGACAATTCGTATCCTGCATACGGATCTTATCAATAAATTTAATATTCCCAACCCGCGCATTTTAGTTGCCGGGCTTAATCCACATGCAGGTGAGAGCGGATACTTAGGTGATGAAGAGATAACGACGATTAATCCCGTTCTAGAAAAGCTAAGACACGAAGGAATGCTGCTAAAAGGTGCGCTGCCAGCTGATACATTATTTACACAGCAACATTTAAAACATGCAGATGCAGTCCTAGCGATGTATCACGATCAGGGTTTGTCTGTTTTAAAATATGCCAGTTTTGGGCAAGGTGTGAATGTCACCTTAGGGCTGCCTATTATTCGTACATCTGTTGATCACGGCACAGCACTTGAATTAGCGGGTACTGGTAAAATCAATACGGGAAGCATGCTCGCAGCCATTAAGTTAGCAATCGAACTTGCAGCCAATCAAAAGTCTACAGCATGAAACACCAAGCAAAAAAAAGATTCGGTCAAAACTTTTTAATGGACCAATCCATTATTGCCAGCTTGATTAATGCAATAGACCCGCACAACGATGAAACTATCATTGAAATTGGACCTGGACTCGGTGCGCTCACAAAACCTTTGCTCAAAGAAGTTGCAAAATTACATGTTGTTGAAATAGACCGCGATATTATCAACTGGATGCAAACCGAATATGCAATGCCAGCGTATGCCAACAACAAAATCATTATTCATAATATTGATGCACTAAAGTTTGATTTTTCTTCTGTAGGCAAAGATCTACGCATCACTGGAAACTTACCTTATAACATTTCGACACCTATTCTGTTTCACCTGCTGGATAATTTAGCTTGCATTAAAGATATGCACTTCATGCTACAGAAAGAAGTCGTAGAACGCATGGTTGCAACGCCATCGACGCCCGCTTACGGCAGGTTAAGCGTAATGCTACAATATTATTTGCAAATGGAATACTTGATTACCGTTCCTCCAGAAGCGTTTAAACCTGCGCCTAAAGTAGAGTCAGCTTTTGTCCGGTGTATACCGCATGCAGCACCCCTATACACTGCAAAAG
>JBFIGM010000037.1:0-16142 GCA_041602315.1 Methylophilaceae bacterium
GTACTGATTGATGGTCAAGAAACAAAAGGCTTAGAGTTAAGTCTTTCAGGTGATATAACGGACAAATGGAGTGTAATCGGCGCCTATACCTATCAAGATGGCGAAATCACCAAAGATCAAGGTGATCCTGGGAATATTGAGGTAACTAAAGGTACAGAGTTAGCAGAAACACCTGACCATACCTTTTCACTATGGAATAAATATCAAATTAATGAGACATGGGCTGTTGCACTGGGTGTAATTGGTCGCTCGGAGATGTATGCAGCTATCCCAGAAGTTGGCAGTAGTACCATCTTGCCTGGCTACACACGTTACGATGCGGCCATCTTTGCTAAGCTTAGTGATAAGGCAACGTTACAGTTTAATATTGAAAACTTAACCAATAAAGCTTACGCAATCAGTGCGCACAATAACAATAATATCGTGCCGGGTGCACCTATCTCTGGCAGAGCAACACTCAACTATAGCTTCTAAACGTAGCTAAAAAAAAGCCCGCTTTATGCGGGCTTTTTTTGTGCTGAATAAAAGTTAAACACTTTATTCAATGTTAAAATATTGCTATGCAAAACAGTGATTTCTTACAACCTTTCTTATTCAACGATACACCAATTAAAGGTAACGTTGCTCAGCTCAATAGCACCTACACAATGGCGCTTGCCCATCAAACATTACCGCACGTAATTAAAAAGGCGTTAGGTGAACTCATGGCCGCTAGTGCTTTACTCACCGCCACCTTGAAAATGGAAGGTGCGATGGTCATACAAATACAAACGAGGGGCCAGCTTAAGCTACTAGTTGTGGAGTGCAGCTCAAACCTAGAAATGCGCGCGACTGCAAAATGGGATGGCGACATTGCTGACAACACAGATTTTTTATCGCTGATAAGTGACGGTCAATGTGTCATTACTTTAGACCCAAAAGGACAAAAGCCTTACCAAGGAATTGTGCCTATTGAAGGTGAGAATATAGCTACCATGCTAGAAAGTTATATGTTGCGTTCGCAACAAATTGACACAAAGCTATGGTTAAGTTGTGACGGACAATATGCAGGCGGGTTGATGTTGCAAAAATTACCTGAAGATGAGTTAGCAGATGCTGATGCCTGGAACCGAGTTGTAACACTGGCAGATACTATTACCAATGCTGAATTGATCAGCAATAGCGCAGAGCGCATTATCACCGACTTATTTCATGAAGAAGACGTCAGAGTGTTTGATAGCCGCCTATTACGCTTTTATTGCAAATGCACACGAACTGGCGTAGCGAGCATGCTACAAATGTTAGGAAAAGATGAAGTTGAATCAATTATTGCAGAGCAAAATCAAGTAAAAATAAATTGTGACTATTGCAATAAAGAGTATCTGTTTGATGCAGTGGATGCTGCAACATTGTTTACTGATAGTGAAGTGATTAAAGCAAGCAAAGCTATCCATTAAGTAATCAATGCAATCCTCGGCTTGTGCAACGCCCCCTCCAGTTATCCAGCCTGCCTTTTACGCTCAAATAAACAAATCGCAGCGGCCGCCGCAGCATTAAGTGACTCTAGTTTGTGATGCATAGGAATACTTACTTGATAATCAGCAGCATCAATCACTCTTTTGCTTAACCCCGCTCCTTCATTGCCAATAACAAATGCAGTAGGCTGAGTTAAGTTATGCTTATATAGCGAGTCTCCCACTAACGTGGTTGCATAAGAACTTCCCTTAAAATCATTGAGCGCTTCAACAATATCTACACCCTCCACTATTGGCAAATAAAACTGTGCGCCTTGTCCACCACGTAAACACTTTGGTGACCATACATCAGTGCAACCTTTTGATAAATAGACAGTATCGACACTAGCACCTAAGGCCGTTCTTAACATACTACCCAAATTACCTGGGTCTTGAATATCTTCTAGCATCAATGCAAAGTTAACCGCATGCGGTAATTCTACTTTTGGTTGTTTTACTAAAGCTAAAATGCCTGTGCTACTTGCCACAGGTGTTAGTTCTGAAAACATCAACGTTGGAAACATAACCGTATTCACATCCCCAAGCTGCTGCATTAAATCAACGGCCTCCTGCGAACTTTTACCTTCTGGGATAATTAACAACTCCGGCTCACCAAAAGTCAGGAGGTAACTTTGAATTAAATGCACGCCATCTAATAGCGTTTGTCCAGTTTTACTGCGCTCACGTTTATTATCTGCGAGTTTTTTTATTTGTTTAAATATCGCGTTGTCGCGAGAGATAATGTGCTTGAAAGTCATGCATTGTATTTTAACTGATGCATCTAGGTTAACTTCTAACAAATCACAAAAATTTTAGCGAAAAAGGCATAGGCAACTTACAATACTATTAATTTGATGTAAAAACATAGTCTACATTTAATAAGAAAACAGAATTTTTATGATTGAAGGTTTAGTACAAATATTCATCTGGCAAGGCATCGGCGAGATGATCTCCAAGTTTTTAATACCCAGCATTCCTGGTCCAGTCATCGGGCTTATTTTGCTTGTGATGTATTTATCCTATAAAGGTGAGGTCAACCCAAATCTAGGTATGGTTGCAGATGCTTTCCGCCAGCACTTGGCACTATTATTTGTACCAGCGTCTGTTGGTGTTATTTTATTCTTACCAGAGCTAAAAACACATGCATTCGCAGTAGCAACAGCATTGATTGTGAGTGTGATACTAGCCATTGCTGTTACCGCGCTGGTACTAAAACTACTTAGTAATAAGGAGCCCGCTTACGAAAACAGCAAAGCTTACCGCCTTGAAATGAAGTTACTAGATGAAGACAGAAAGCAACAAATAACAGCGAGAAAGCAGGCCAGGCGTGCGGCGGAAAAAGTAGGTACTAAAAATGACAGATAGGCTTCCCATCACAGAAATATGGGTGTACCTATCTGGCGACCCATTGTTTGCATTAATATTAACACTGGCTACATATCAATTAGGCTACACCTTGTATGTCAAATCAAACCGCAACCCTATATTAAACCCAGCGGCTATATCGATTATCCTGATTGCAGTGATTATCTCGCAGTTTGGCTTTGGCAATTCTAGCCAAGAAGCCTATCAAAAGTATTTTGAGGGCGCGAAATTTGTGCATTTCCTGTTAGGTACAGCGACAGTTGCGCTTGCAGTGCCAATCTACCGTGGTTTTGCTCAAATGAAAGGCAAGATCATACCAATTTTTATTGCACTCATTAGCGGAAGCGTTGCATCGATAGCTAGTGCTGTATTAATCGCAAAATATATGAATGCTGGTGAAAGTATTGTCGGTAGCATGTACACAAAGTCCGTTACAGCGCCTATAGCGATGGGTATCGCAGAACGCATTCAAGTCTCCCCCACTCTAACAGCAGTCTTCACGGTGATTACTGGTATTTTAGGGGCTATTCTGGCGCCTTATATTTTAGACATTTTTAAAATCCGACCTTGGTGGATACGTGGTACTGCTATTGGTGTGGGTGCGCATGGTTTAGGTATTACGCGCGCGTTTAGTGTCAATGAACAAGCAGGCATTTTTGCCAGCATGGCCATGGGACTTAATGGGGTCTTAAGTGCTATTGTTTTACCTTTTATCTATACCTGGCTGCACCAATAATGGCGAAAGCAGCAAAAAACACCCTAGAACGCATATTGCACCAGCAAGGACATGGTTCACGCAAGCTTTGCCGCATTATGATCATCAATGAGGAAATCACTGTCAATGGAGAGACCTGTGATGATCCAAGCGCTAGCTTTGACTTAGAAGGTTTGCAATATACAGTTAAGGGTGAGCCTTGGGAGTATAAAGAAAAGTCTTATCTCATGATGCATAAGCCCAGCAACTATGAGTGCTCTCACAAAACACAACACCACCCTACTATTTACAGTCTCTTACCATACCCATTGGTTGCGCGCGGTGTGCAATGTATAGGCCGTCTGGATGAAGATACGACAGGTCTAATACTCATTTCTGATGACGGCCAGTTTATTCACAAAATGAGTTCACCCAAGCACAAAGTCCCCAAGGTTTACGAAGTAACCTGTAAACATCCTGTTAATGATGAACAAATTGCGCAAATTCTTAGTGGAGTACAACTCATTGATGAGGATGCGTCTATTGCTGCGCTGGCATGTAATCGTATCTCAGACCATATTATTCATATGACTTTGGCTGAGGGTAAATACCATCAAGTAAAACGAATGATTGCTGCCATTAGCAATCGAGTGGAAGCTTTAAAACGAATTCAAATAGGCGATTTAAAATTGCCCAATGATTTAAAAGTGGGTGAATGGCGATGGCTATCTGAGCATGATATGCTAGCGCTAACAAGTAAGAGCTAACTACTCGTCAATAAAATTTTACGGACTATGATGTTAACCTGATGGAAGCTGTAATTTTTGATATGGATGGGACTTTGATTGATTCAGAACCCATGTGGAAAGAAGCAGAAAAGCAAGTTTTTTCATCTGTCGGCGTCCAAGTTACTGACAACTTATCTACACATACTGCCTCAATGACTACGCGAGAGGTAACTAAGTTTTGGTATAACCATTTTCCTTGGTCAGGTAAAAGTTTGGAGCAAGTTGAAAATGAAGTAATTGACTGTGTAGCAGCACTGATTACTAACAAAGGCGAGCCAATGGAAGGTGTGAAAGAAATTTTAAGTTTTTTTGAAAAGAAAAAATTTAAAATTGGTTTAGCAACCAATGCACCTGCTAGGCTCATTCCTGTAGTTCTGAACAAGCTTAAAATCTCAACATATTTTCTCAGCGCTTGCTCCTCACAAAATGAGACACAAGGAAAACCGCATCCAGCAGTCTATTTATCCACAATTAGAAAACTAGACGTTGACCCTTTAAAATGTATTGCATTCGAAGACTCATTATCTGGGGTTATTTCTGCAAGCAAAGCGAAACTAAAAACTGTTATTGTTCCACCACTATCAGATTTTACTAACAAAAAATATGGAATTGCAGATATCAAACTTAGACGTCTCTCAGACTTCACAGAAATTCACTTAGATAAAATATCTAATACTGTATAGTTCTCTATGATGAAAAAAGCCTTCTTAATAGTGGTTTTGTTGCTTTTCCCAATGCTAGCATTGGCTCTTGAGGTTGACTGCAAAAACGCCTTAACAACCATTGATATTAATCACTGCATCAGCCAAGAAATAGAAAACGCAAATCATTCATTAATACATTACCTTGCAAAAGCTAAAGAGCGCTATTCTGATCAAGCCACGGTTGTAGCCTCAATTGATCAATCTCAACAAGATTGGTTGGTATACCGCCAATCACATTGTAGCTCGCTGTATGAAATATGGTCTGATGGTACTATCAGAGGCACAATGTTTGGAGAATGTATGCTGAAGCTAACCAATCAACGCACGCATCAAATTTGGCAAGACTATCTCACTTATATGGATGATACACCGCCACTACTGCCAGAGCCAAAGTGAGATATTCCGGCTAACTCTAGAGAGAAATTATTGCGTCCTTTCAATGCACATTTCAAAATGTATAATGGCAGCACCATCTCAACCTGTGTATACGACACATAATTAAATATGAAACAACTTTACCAATATTTCTTTCGTGGTTTGCTCACGGCACTCCCTATCGGACTAACGATATATGTACTTTATGTATTTTGGTCATGGTCCGAACAGTTTTCAGAATCATGGATAAGACCATGGGTTGGTGAGGCCTATATTCCTGGCATGGGTTTACTCATTACCTTACTGTCTATATTAGTATTAGGCTATCTGATTTCTCATCGGTTGATTTTACGATTAATTTCAATGATTGAGTTTCCATTCACCAACCTTCCTGTGGTTAAAAGCATTTACTTGTCGTTGAAGAATTTTGCTGATTACTTTAACCCGACGGAAGAAAATACTGACCAGCAAGCTGTTATATTGAAATCACCTCATTTTGATTTAGAAATGGTCGGTTTGATTACCCAGCAAAACACGCAGTCATTGCCGAATGGGTTTGGCGAAGATGATCGCGTTGCGGTCTTTCTACCCATGGGCTATAACGTGGGTGGCTATACTGTATTTGTGCCGAGAGAGTGGATACGTCCGATTGAAATGACGGCCGAGGAAGTCATGCGAAACTCATTATTTGCCTGGATGAGCAATTCTAAAGAGCAAAACACCTAGCTAGTAACATGACATTCTTGTCTGAGCTAGGTTATGCTGGCCTTTTTATCGCTGCATTTCTAGCGGCAACTATCTTGCCGTTAAGCTCTGAACTAGTATTAAGTGCTTTATTAGTCAGTGGTTTATCACCAACTACGTTGGTGTTAATTGCAACCTTAGGAAATGTCTTAGGATCATTACTTAACTATATGTTGGGTTACTGGGCCAGCTTGGGCATAGTTAAAAAATGGCTCAAATATTCCGAATCTGAATTCTTGCGCGCTGAACAGCGATTTAAAAAGTATGGTATTTTTTCTTTACTATTTGCATGGCTGCCTATTATTGGCGACCCAATTACAGTGGTTGCAGGCGTTTTACGTATCCATCTGGCATGGTTTCTGATCCTGGTAACGGCTGGAAAGCTAATACGTTATGTAGTCATTTCTTATTTGATTTTACATGCTGCTATCTAACACTAAAACATCACTCAATTGATAGCGGTGCTTTTTTGATGACTTTTTCTTGCGTTTTCCAGCTAACGCGTACATCTAAACGTTGTTCGCCATCTTGCTTTCTGGCGGTAATTTTTAGATTAAGCAAACCTTTAGGCTCCATGACGATTTCACCTTCCTGATCGCTAAATTTAAGCTCACCTTTCGCAATTGCTTTAGAAATAGATTTCAGCATATTTTGTATACTTTTTTTATCTTGTAGTGACTCGTGTTTAAACTGTTGTTGCTCCATCGCTTTACCTCGTTCATTTATAAATAGCGCTCTGGTTCGAACACTTTAACAAAAGGATAGTCATTACTAATGCCAATGACCTGTTGGTGTGGTTCAATAATAGTCACCCCAAGCCCATTTCCCTGCAGCCCTTCTTTTTTTCTAGATCCTCTATCAAGCGTTACATCACATTCAATATGAATAAGGCCCTGTTTTAATACAATACGCTGACCTTGTGTACGGTTCAAATGGCCGTGCACCACAGCGTAGATGCCTTCACGATGAATACGTTTCACACCATCCTCGGTCAGTGGTAAATCTGCTGGCCGATATTTTGTTCGCATGGTATTTGCCAAGCTACCATAGTAAAAATGAAATAGGTCTTTTTCTAGATGCCGACGGAACTGGCGATTAATAAAACGCACACTTTTCATGGAAATGGTATCAATAATGCTATCATCCAAACCCGCATGTATAAACAGGAATGATCCTTTTCGATATGCCAACTGCATTTCACGATAAAACCATGCAAACTCCCCTTTAGGTTGTAAAAAAAGTTGTCTGCATTTATGCGCTGTCGCATAGACATCACGCATACTCAAACCTGCTTTTTTACAATCAGACTCAAAGACATCAATTTTTTTACGCATGCGCTGCAGTTCACGTGTAATGGCAGCTTTAGACATAAAGCCATTTGCAATGATTGGAAATTGCTCAAACCAATCCGCATCTGGGAATATACGTTTTTTACATTCAGCATCATCAGGAATTTTTTTGCTAATCTTCTTACCTGCCAAATAAGTAGCATGCACCTCTGATAATAAAGGAACCGCTTTCTCGCCCATTCTCACAAACAAGTGCGCTGTTGCAGCTGTACGTTTTAAACCTAGCGCCTGAATACCCATAAACAGGCGCATATCGTGATTGCCAGCCAGCAACTTAACGTTAGCACCTATATCTATTAGTCGGCGAACACTTTTCAGTAATGAAAGATTACTTGGGCCTTTATCCAGACAATCCCCGCCAATAATGAATGTACTCTTTTTACCAATATTGGTTAACTTAAAATCAGTATGACTTTTGCCTGTTATTCTAACGCCTCCACCCACTACAAGAGAGTTAACAAAAGCCTCGGCATCTGCATGTGGATCGGTGATGACGTATAAGCGCCGTTTAGGCCATTTCCAGGCTTCACCCCCATTAATACTGCGAATCATTTTGGTAAAGTGCTTTACGCTGTAATTATTTTTATGTCCAGAATGACCTGCAACAACATTCCAATCCTCTAACTGCTTTGGCAGTTGCTGGTAAAGAACCGTTGGTAGCTTATTGAGCTCCTGAATTAACTGGCTATTGTCTGTGGCCGTTTTTTTCATCTGTGTTTCCACACATTAATCTTGATATGCACCATATCTAGACCTGAGTTTCCATTCTCCCGCAATATGCTGCCAAGAACCATCTTCAAGACATTCCAAATAGACAGGCTGTGCATGATGCATACTTAAATCAGCAACTTGCTGTAAATCAATGACATTAAGCGCATATGCAGCATGCCTAAAAGCAGCACCATGACCGACAAGAAGCTTGACGCAATCGAAATCCTCTTGCATATCAGCTGCCAACTGCATTATGTATTTTGCAACACGTTCACCCGCTTCTGATAATGACTCTGCGCCAATAAAAGGCAGCTTAAACTGGCTGTTTGACTTCCAATTACTTGGAAGTGGCTCATACCTTGGATCCTGCTTAATCAGGTCTTCAATTTGTTGTATCGTAAGATTGGCAACTGCGCCAACGCTGCGTTCAACTAAATCATCTACAGATTTGATAGACAATTGTTGTTCTACCGTAGGTTGCAGTAATTCGATAAATATTTTAGCTGTTTGCCATGCACGTAATAAAGAAGAAGTATGTACATTAGCATCAAGAACCCATTTATTTTTCTGTAGAAATGCTTTCATCTCTAGTGCTGACTGTTTTGCTTGTTTGATACCAGTATCAGTCAATGCAAATGGCTGCAAGGCACTTGGAGCATCAATTAGCTGATGGTATTCGGCATGTCTGACAAGGGCAATAATTCGGCGGGCCATTATTTTATGTTTCCCTTTGAATCAAATAGTGTTCTGATAACTTTGCAAAATCCACTTTCCCAGTTGCTTCAAATACCTCAACCATATCAAGCGCCTTTAGGTAAGCTTCTTGATTAAAAGAATAGGTAGTAGATGAAAAGTGGCCATTTTGATACTGATAAAAAGGCCCAGGAGACTTCACAATCGCGTTAAGAAGGTCTGTTCGCTCACGTAAATTGACCTTTTTAAGTTGTAGTGGTTCAGAAGTATTGCGTTGCCAGTTTAGTACTAGAAATGATTTGAGCGGAGCCTCTGTCACTATTCGGCTTTGTCCATAAATACGGTCTATATCAACATCATATTTCTGCTCTAAGTTCCACAGCATCTCAGTTGGCATGGCCAGCAATCGTTCTTGTTCAGCTTTAGGAAGCATATGATTTAATCTTGGGTTGTGAATAATAGTACCTGGATTAATCCTTGGCATTTTGGCTATACCAGCTGCTTTTGCCTGCTTTTCTTCTAGATGGATAAACAAACGATCATTGCTCAGGAAGTTAGTTTCGTCATTGTCGAGCATATGTAACATCAATGTCGATTTCCCCCCGCCTGAAAAACCAGCAATAGCGTAAGCATACCCATCTTTAACTAATGCCGCGGCATGGCAGTTAAGCCAATCACGCTGCTGTAGCCAGGTCATGTATTGATTGTTAATGAAGTTGATAACCTGGTTCAGGTTTTCTGAGCATGCGCCTTTTGCAATACGATAATCTTCACTTTGTAAAAAGAGCATGCCAGTACGTACTTTTTTAATTAGTCGCGCATCCTGAATATCACACACACTGTCCTTACGACCAGTTTTTCCAACTTCACGTTTCCAATCATAAAAATTCAGTGGCAAGTCAACATTATCACTTTCAATAATCTGTACAGTCATTTCACAATGGCTGTCTGTCGATTGAATGACGTAGTGCGAGAAATAATCTTCCAAATCATTCAGTATTGAATGAGCGTTGCTGCGCACCCTAACAACACATCGACCTAAATTTAAGTCAAGCACTCTCGCCTGAAGCAGACTATTCTCTAGTAGGATATTTGCAGCTTGTTCAGCATTTACTATTTGCATTAAACCAATTGACCTAAAACATAATCCGCATATAGATTTGCGGCATCGATACCTGCCCCTTCTTTGGCACCCCTAAAGCCACCAAAGGCAGACACCTCAAATACAACAGGTCCATCTGCAGTTTCTGCAATATCGACAGTTGTAAAATCGAGATGAAATAAATCTTGTGCCTTTTGTGCAATAGCAATCACCTCATCCGAAGGCGTATAGGGCGCATAACGCCCTCCACTATGAATAGTGGTATTCCATGTGTCAGCATTATTGGCGATACGCGCATAAGCACCTTGATATTTACCTCCCAGAAAAACTAGCCCAATATCTTGACCTGGTAGCTCCAATCTTCGCTGTATATACATCATAGGATTGTCTGCCTTAAAGTCTTCGACCTCTTTTCTTATTTTTTTGGTGGATTGGTTTGCATTTATTAAGCACATGCCTCTGGCTTTTGTCGAAAATAGCGGCTTAAACACGGCTTGACCATAGCGCTCAACAGTCTCAGTTGCTATATCGACATCTTCTGTTATCACTGTGTCGGGCATCGGGATATTGCCATTACGCATACTCACAGTGCAACTTAAACGATTAACCAGCCTCAACATAGTCTCAGGATTACTAAACACCTTGATACCATCAGACTCAGCGAGGCGCAGAAGCTCTAGCCGGTCTTCAGTATTGGAGCTGTATTGGGTTGATATCTTTTTGACAACTATGGCATCCAAATCGGATAAGTCATGATTTATGTAGCGTAAAGTATTGCTTTTCAAGTCTCGCGTTACTTTAGCCATATCGATGATTAGTCTAAACCCTGTTTTTGCTTCAATCGCATCTGCCAATATTTCTGTTGACCATTTATCAGGAACGCCAACGACTGCTATTTTTTTCATTTTAGTCAACAAAAATCTCCTTCAAAGGAATCCGGAATCTGGCCACTCTTTCAGGCTCAACTGCCAATACCAATTCGATTAAATATCGCGCACGCAGGAACATATTCAAGGCAAGTGTTTTGTCTAGAATGAACCGCGTGGAAGTCGCGAAAGAGCGCGCTAAGCCCAATGCTAAACGTAACTCAAACGTTGTGTCACGATTTTTTATCGCATACCGCCTCGCCATCGTATACATATTAACGGCAACCGACATAATGTATTCTCTTCTTTGTGAATCTAATATTTGTAAACGGTAGTTTGATACCATAAAGACAGAAATGTCTTGCACATAATCCATGTAGCATGAACGATGTAGATCAATGAAATTAACGCGCTGTGTAGTGGGGTCGAAGATAATATTATCAATATTAAAATCACCATGAATATAAACAGTAAAAGCCGAGGACCACTGCTCCTCCCTTTCTGCGGCCTTTTCGACTAATGCATCAAATGCAAGAAACTGATGACCACATATGTTAACTTGCGCTTGACTAAATTCTGGGTGAATTTTATAGACATCAGGCAATCTATCTTGCAGCTGATGCATAAAGTGCGCTTGGCTTCGTTTTTCTAATTTTGTTGCATTCCAGATTGAACGCAATATTTTATGTAACTTCAGCTGCGCCAGCTCAATTGAAGTAATGGGTTCATTTAATACAATTTGCTCGAATGTTAATCCAGGTAAATGCTCAATCAATAAAGCTGCTGACCCTCCCCTTTTTTTATAGGATAGTATTTTAGGAGCAACCCCAGGGTAAATCTCATGCCAATTTTTGACGCCTTCTTTCTCTTCTTTAAGCTTTTGCTTTTGACCACTTTTATAAATACCTAGCGCGCCTTTTTCTGGGATTGTAACGCCTGAAATATTACTACCAGACCTAGTTTCCGCTACTGTTTGCAATTGCACTGTCTGCTTATCTTTATCTAATGCAGAGACAACAGACTGCAAAGAAAAATAGCGATCGAAACTAACTCGCTGCCCTAAATTAGCCGAAATGATAGACTCGCACACGTGCATCAACGCGGCACTCATTTGCTTCAACTCATGAGCAATATAAACAGCCGCCGTCAAAATAGCTGGATTTTTGTGACTTTTTAACGCAGCAATATTTTTTTGATATAACTTTTGATGCTCATCAGCCAACGCGTCCATCATTTGTCCAATTTGAATCGCAACGGTTGAGTCTGTATGCTCAATCGCTGGTATCACTAACTGAACTGATTTGCGTATCTGCCGGAGTATCTTAACGGTTGTCTTTGGCAAGAGTCCATCTAGAGAGGTTAACGCCTCTGTTTCCACAACACAGCTCCGGCAAATATCAATGATTCTGCTCAAATCATTGGCAATAAACTCAATACTTCGTAAACTCAGAACCGCTTGATTAGCTAAGTCTTGTTTTGATAATTGATTGAATACGCTATTCTGAATTCTGGTCTTAAGGTTATAAGCATAATCAACGCGATCCAGTATTCGGTTACCCAAGCTAGGTTTCGCCAGCTTAAAATACTGTTGCATATTAGCTAATTGTGAGTCAACTTCAAAACACAAAAATTGCAAGTTGTCTTGTATTTCTTTGGGCAGTTTAATCATGAATAGTCGTTATCAATAAATGGCTTTGCATTTTTCCTCATGCCAACTGTATGCGACTAATGCATTATCTTGTTGATAATAAAACCGTCCATATTAGCTAGCTATCATGACAGTCATGTTACATCTTTTTAAAATGTCACATTTAGGTCACTTAACTGATTATACGCTGAGCGCATAACATATAAACCTCAACTCCCATCAAGAAGTAACATGCATGTAAGAAAAATACACTCTTGAGATATTTACACACCTGATATTACAGAGTTAAGCACTTTCGACGAACTTATTGCACAGTCAGGCATCAAACACCTTCGAAAAACATTAACTTAAGAAGAGAGTCATTTCAAGACAGTCTGGAAGTCGTTACTACATTGCTATTATTAACGCAATAACGTTGTATAATGATGGCTAGCACGTGGCCAACACCACATGGTAGCGCACATAAGCCACTAAAAGATAGACGGTCTAATTGAGCATCTCACTTTGAGCAAATATGCTCTACACACACTACCTTTCTTGACTAAACATATATCTTGTTAGCAGAGTAGTGTTCGCTGTCTCAGGAAAAATAGAATAATGAATGAAGAAGTAGTCAATACTGGCACACAAGTAGGTAATTTTAATGATCTGGGTTTAGATGAAGCGCTTATCAAAGCAATTCAGGATGCTGGATATACTAAACCCACTCCTATACAAGCTAATGCCATCCCATTAGTTCTAAATGGTGATGATTTGCTTGCTGGGGCACAAACAGGGACAGGTAAAACAGCAGGCTTTACCTTACCCATCCTGCACTTACTAAACAAAAATACGGTTTTTGATAAAGTTAAAGGGAGGCCTCGCTGTCTAATACTGACACCGACTAGAGAACTTGCTGCACAAGTCGGAGAGTCAGTCAAAACCTATGGTAAATATTTGCCTATTAAATCAATGGTGGTTTTTGGTGGTGTTAGCATTAATCCACAAATTAATCGCTTAGAACGCATAATAGACCTACTTGTTGCAACGCCAGGTCGTTTATTGGACTTGGTTAATCAGAAAAAAGTAGATCTATCTGGTATAGAAATTCTTGTGCTGGATGAAGCAGATCGCATGTTAGACATGGGCTTTATTCATGACATCAAAAAAATTCTGGCAAAACTACCTAAAACAAGACAGAACTTACTATTTTCAGCAACATTTTCTGATGACATCAGGAAGCTGGCTGATGGTCTATTAAACAACCCAATATCTGTTGAAGTCGCCAAGCGCAATACAGCATCCGAGATGGTCACACAAGCAGCACACATGGTGCCACAATCGCACAAGCGTGATCTGCTGGTTCACTTAATGAAAGAAAACAACTGGCAACAAGTACTTATCTTTACCCGAACCAAACATGGCGCTAATAGATTAACAGAAAAATTAGTTAAAAATGATATTTCAGCGCTAGCGATACATGGCAATAAAAGTCAAGGTGCACGTACCCGAGCTTTAGCTGAATTTAAAGCAGGTACAGTACGTGCACTGGTTGCTACAGATATTGCAGCAAGAGGTTTGGATATTGACCAGTTGCCGCAAGTCATTAATTTTGAATTGCCTAATATTGCCGAAGATTATGTTCACCGCATTGGCCGTACAGGTCGTGCTGGTGCAGCTGGTGCAGCAATCTCACTAGTGGATCGAGAAGAGCTCAAGTATCTAAAAGATATTGAAAAGCTTATTAACCGCGAAATACCGATAATAGAAACAGAAGGATTTGATGCGCCCGCTGTCATCGAACCTGACTCTCAGAGACTGCCCCTTGGCCAACAACCAAATTCTGGTCAGATAGAAAAGACAAGACAAAATAAACAAAAACGCCATGCTCATAAGCAAAGTAATGATAAAAATATAGCTAATAATGAGCAGCGTGCATTTGGTGATGAGCCAAAATCACCAAAAAGAAGAAACAGCAATAAAAAATCTTACAATAAAGAAAACAATCCATCGACTGAACACTTATCAGAAGCAGCTAGACACCAAGCAATGCCACAAACGCCTATTTACGCGGCTGATTTAAACATCGGTCGACGCCATGATGTTAGAAAAAATCCTAAATCTGGTAAGAGCATAGGCAATGCAAAAGGCAAAAGAAATAACGGTGCCAGATTTAATAGCAATGCTAATAGGGGCTGATAAAAGTTGAAGATTTGGGTCGACGCTGATGCCTGCCCTGTCGTGATTAAGGAAATTTTATATCGCGCTGCAATGCGTGCTCAAATTCAAACTATTTTCGTCGCCAATAAGTTACTTCGGGTACCACCCTCTCCTTTTTTAAGTGCCATACAAGTTGCATCAGGCTTTGATGTTGCAGACAATAGAATTGTTGAAGAATTGGCAGCAGGTGACTTGGTGATTACTGCGGATATACCACTTGCATCTGAAGTTATTGAAAATCATGGACATGCACTGAATCCGCGTGGAGAGTTTTATTCAAAAGAGAATATTCAAGAACGTTTGGCGATGCGTAACTTTATGGAAGAGTTAAGAGCTAGCGGTGTAGAAACGACTGGACCAAGTGCTTTTAGTTCTTCCGACAGGAAAGCGTTTGCAGCGCAACTAGATAAATTTATAGCGAAACAATCAAAGCGTGGCTGATTATAAGGATATAGCACATGAGAAAACTATTATGGCCTTTATTTATATTGCTCACCAGCTGTATGGGCGTGCCTGAAAATGTAACCGTTGTTGATGGTGTCAATGCAGAGCAATATCTGGGCACATGGTATGAGATTGCACGACTCGATCATTCTTTTGAACGTGGTTTAGATAATGTCACTGCACACTACGAAATGAATGACGATGGCAGTATTAAGGTGACAAATAAAGGTTATAACCGGCAGGAAGGAAAATGGGATACAGCCATTGGCAAAGCTTATTTTATTGAAAAACCAAATGAAGACGGAACCTACTTAGGGAAATTAAAAGTATCTTTTTTTGGCCCTTTTTATGGTGCCTACAATATCATGGCGTTAGATAAGCAATACTATAACTATGCGATGATTTGTGGGCCTAATAAAAAGTATTTGTGGATACTCTCACGCACACCAGAACTCACTTATCCGATTAAACAACATTTAATGAGCCAAGCCAAAGAACTGGGATTTGATACGGATAGCCTTATTCACGTCAACCAAAACCCTGACATTCCGAATTACGAGGCAGGCCAACACGTCATTAAGAAAAAAACAGAATAGAAAACATCCTATTCAGGCATACGTGATAACAGAAAACCTGCTTTTTTAAAAACAGCTATCAACCCATTTTCGCCCGCCAAATGCGCGGCACCAACTGCAATAAAGGCAGACTGTTGATCTAGTAAGCGCATCGCTCTACTGGCCATGAGTGCGTTTCGTTCGTCTAGTAATTTAGTACGCATTTTGTCCCATAATGCTTTGGGCAAATGAGCTCCTGTCATTTGCGCATCAAGCCGTAACAGTGCATCCGTATCGCCAGCTAAATAGGTGTTGATTAGCTTTTCAAAGTCGCGCTCTTTTTGCTCTTGCGTCAGTTTCAACGCTGTACGAAGCATAATCAATTGCTCTTCTTGACTAAAGCTATCAATAAC
>JBFIGM010000038.1:0-16035 GCA_041602315.1 Methylophilaceae bacterium
TGACCATACTCTTAAGCATTACTAAACATTTAGCGGAACCTTAAATAATACCGTTAAAAACACCTGCTATCAATCAGGCAAGGCAATATTTTGGTGCTATTTTACTTCCAACGTTTTCTGAAAAGCCTTCTCTGCGGCTACAATTGTTGCCGTGATATCTGCGTCCGTATGGGCAGCGGAGACAAATCCAGCCTCAAAAGCGGAAGGTCCTAGATAGATACCATTGTCCAACATGCTATGAAAAAAGGAATTAAATGCAATTTTATCAGAAGCCATGACATCTTCAAAAGAGCTTGGACACGTTTCACTAAAGTATAGACCAAACATTCCACCTACACTTTGGGCACTAAATTTAACATTTAGTTTCTTGGCTGTATCCATCAATCCATTAACGAGTTTAGTTGTTTGTAGCGATAACTTTTTGTAGAAATCTGGTGCCTGAATCAACTCTAATGTTTTAAGACCTGCTGTTACCGCAACTGGATTACCTGACAGCGTACCAGCTTGATATACCTTACCTAATGGTGCTAATCCTGACATGATGTCTTTACGCCCACCGAAAGCGCCAACGGGTAAACCACCTCCAATCACTTTACCCAAAGTAGTCATGTCTGGTTTGATATTAAATAAGGCTTGTGCACCGCCTAAATGCACGCGGAAACCAGTCATGACTTCGTCAAAAATCAAAATGGCGCCGTATTGCGTACATAAAGCACGTAACGTTTTAAGAAATGCTTCTGTTGGCTTAACCAAATTCATATTACCAACGACTGGTTCAAGAATGACGCAAGCAATTTCGTCCCCTGATTGTTTAAACAATGTCTCCAATTGCTCAACATTGTTATAGCTTAAGGTGAGGGTATTAGCCGCGACTTCTGCTGGTACACCAGCGGAGTCAGGTTCACCAAATGTGAGTAAGCCTGAGCCAGCTTTCACTAACAGTGCATCAGCATGCCCATGGTAGCAGCCCTCAAATTTGACTAGTTTGCTACGGCCAGTGAAACCTCTTGCAACACGAATCGCACTCATGGTTGCCTCAGTGCCAGAGCTGACTAATCTAACTTGCTCCATGCTTGGCACTAGTTTGTTAATCATCTCAGCCATCTCTAGTTCTAAACCTGTTGGAGCCCCAAACGATAGGCTATTTGCAGCAACAGCCTGTACTGCCTCTATCACCTCTGGATGCGCATGGCCTAATATCATTGGCCCCCATGAATTGATGTAATCAATATATTCCTTACCATCTACATCCCAGAGTTTTGACCCTAAGCCTTTTTTGAAGAAAACGGGCGTGCCGCCTACGCTGCGAAATGCACGTACAGGTGAATTAACGCCACCTGGAATGAGTTTTTGTGATTTCTCGAATAAAATCTGATTTTGTGAAGTCATCTTGTTTAATATTATTGGATTGAAAATAGTTAGTTAATGATAAACCCTATTAAACTGTTGGCTAAGCATCGTGATGTTCTTTGCCTCAAACAACGCATCAATCACGGCTATTGCATCAGCACCCGCTGCTTTAACACGGTCCGCATGATCAATTGTTATTTCACCAAAGCCAACAACAGGTATTTTGATTGTTTGCTTAGCTTGCTGAAAAAGCTCCAGTGGCGCACTAATTAAATTAGATGCTGAATCTGAATTAAAGTATGCACCAAATGTAACATAATTTGCGCCTTCTGCTTCTGCTTCCTGCGCTAAATTGAGTTGGTTATAGCAAGAAACACCGATGATTTTATCCGCGCCTAATAGACGCCTGACTGGGCCAGGCTTACAGTCTGTAGCACCCAAATGTATGCCATCAGCATCAATTCTTGCACACAAATCCAAATGATCATTAATTATTAATAATGCACCATAAGCACGACATGCTGCTAATAATGCGGTAGCCTGTCTAAGCAACAACGATTTACCCGCTGCTTTGTTGCGGTATTGAATGAGTCGAACTCCGCCTTTAAGCGCAGCCTCAACTTTTGCCACCAACAATTTAGTGTCTAATTCATTTGGTGTTACTGCATACAAGCCACTAATGTTGGATTGATGATGGTTTATCGGAGTCACCGTCAAAAGATTCTGCCTCGTCCCTTGCCCAAAAAAATCGATCAGGAATATATAAGCCCATTCCTGGTCTAAAAGCGTTTTTAAGTGTTTGCCAAGTATACTCTTGTGCTTCTTGCAAAGCTTCTTGTATGGTTAAACCATGTGCCAGACAGGCCGCTATCGCACTTGTCAGGGTACAACCAGATCCATGATAGCTTGCCTTTAGGCGCTCCCAATGGTACTCCCTAATCAAGCCTTCAGCTCCGTAAAGCGTATTGACAACATCCGTTGTCCTCTCATGGGTTCCTGTAATCAGCACATATTCTGAACCCATTGCCAGCAAACGCTGAGCTGATTCCTCAAGCGAGCTGTATTTTACTTCCTCAGCCTCATCATAAAATGCCAATCGACGTGCTTCAATACTGTTTGGGGTTATTAAAGTAGCTTGCGGAAATAACAATTCACACATTGCTGCTTGCATTTCATCATTACTAAATTCATCTCCACGACCCGATGTTAAAATCGGATCTATCAGTAAGGGCACCTCAGGATAGTCTGCCATTATTTCCGCCACCACTGCAATATTTTCTACACTGCCTAGTACGCCTAGCTTAAAGGCAGAAACCTTTACATCTTCCAAAATTGTCCGCGCTTGATCGTTTACCCACTCTGCATCGAGTGCTGTTAAGTTTTCTACGCCTGTTGTATCTTGAACTGTATAACCTGTTAATACAGAAACGGGATGACAGCCAATACTTGCCAAAGTAAGGACATCGGCTTGCAACCCTGCACCACTACTGGGATCTGTTGCCGAAAAAGTCATCACACAGGGGGGGGTTGTTATCATTAGCTTCTCACAAGAACCAGCATATCAAATGAAATATTGATTGGTAGGTTTTAACAAAACTTCAGTGTCATTGCCAACTACTGCAATAAAATAATATTTTACTTTATTTTGTGTAAGCATGCATGATTGACAGTTATACGCGCAATGCTTGGCGTAATTAACCAGGGAACATGCTTTAAGGCGGAGCCTCTGTAGTCGTTTATTCGTATTGTTACAGCCAGTGCTGGCTACTATACTGATTTATCAATTCACCATATAATGTATGACACAACCTCTTAAAATAATGAATCATATGGTCAATGCAACACCAGCAGACTTTTACAACGAAGTCACGCATTTAGTAATAGAAACGTTAAATCTTGAAGAAACTGCCGAAGAAATCAATTTGGATGATCCGCTATATAGTGATGGACTTGGATTAGATTCCATAGACATTTTAGAAATAGCACTTGTAGTTTCCAAAAAGTACGGTCTTCAATTACGTGCGGACAGCAAAGATAATCATGCCATTTTCAGCTCGATGAGATGTTTCGCTGATTACATTCATTCCAATCGCACAAAATAATGTCAAAAAAGTCCCACAATCTGCGTTTAGTGGGTTTTTTGGCAGTTGTCCTCTGTTATTCCATAGTAGCCAATTACACACTTCAAACCAGAACATATGCGTCCCTTGGGGCACTAATTGCGATGATACCGATTATGCTGACGCTATTAATACTGGTATACAAGACTAAGCAGAGATACTTGATATTAAGTGTATTGTTAATTGCAACCCCACTATTCTGGTTGGTATGGCGTTATTTGAAAGAACACTATGATTGGATTTATTGGCTTGTTCATGAAAGCCTGCAGTTTGTTTTATTCATTACTTTTGCTCGCACGTTGAGAAATAATCAGCAACCACTTTGTACTCAATTTGCAGAGATGGTACACGGATCACTTTCTCCAGTACTGATAAGCTACACACGAAAAGTTACCATTGCTTGGGCGCTATTCTTTGTCATGGTATCCCTTGTATCAAGCTGGTTGTTTTTCTATTATCCGATTAATGTTTGGTCAATTTTTTCTAACTTTATCTATCTACCCTTGGTTGCATTAATGTTTATTCTTGAATATATAGTGCGTTTGTGGGCATTACCAAAACAGGATCGCACCAATATCATGGATGCTATTCATGCATATATGGATAAAGCAAGACATTAACAGTACTACCAAATAAACGGAATCAATCTCTTGGTATGATTCATATAGTCGAGATATTGATTGCCAAAAAATTTAACGTTCTCTTTTTCTTCCACACAAATAGTAAGCATTAAAAATATACTTGCTAAACTTGCAATTACAGCACCTAGCAAAGCGGGGTTTTTAAAGAAAAAACCCCAACATAAAAAAAACAATGATCCATATATTGGGTGACGTATATATTGATAAATTCCTGTAGTCACCAAAATTGTTGTTTTTTCAAAATGCAGCATCGGCACATCATCACGTTTACTATCTGGCTTACCAAACATTCGCAACTGTAACGCACCCGTTAAAATCATAAAAAATGAGACCATGAAAAAGATTGTTGCAACAATCTGATGAAATGCCTCAATGTCATCATACCAAGTAGGCAAGTTCAGCACATATAACAACAACATGAATTCCCACGCAAAAAACCGGTAATAGCCATGTGTGCCTGGCTGCCGTATTGATTGACGTGAAACTATACTTAAAAACAAAGTACCAATGATTAATATGATGCCTTGCATATTGAATAAAAGCTTTCCCTAATACTTATAAAGCCAATCATCTGATTTCTGCTTCAAACGTATGTGGTATTTTCAAAAAGTTATACACGAATATAATAACTGTATTATGAGTTAAACTTAATGGATATTTGTTAGAATTGCACAATACTTATAAAACGATAAATGACCCACTATGGTCATATTTTAACGGAATATACCATTGAACCCACTGTTACTCTCTCATTTTACTGCTACCAGCTGCATTGGTTTGGGTTTAAATCAAACGACAACATCGTTACAACAAAACTACTCAGGACTAGCGAAATGTAATTTTGAAACAGTTGATTTGGATACCTATATTGGAGAAGTAGCGGGGGTCGACTCCGTTCTTATGCCAAAACATCTTAAGAACTTCGATTGCCGTAATAATCGGCTGGCTCAGCTAGCCCTTGAGCAAGATCATTTCTCAGATGCGGTACGTATAGCGATAGACAAGTATGGTACTGACCGCATTGGGGTATTTGTCGGAACAAGCACATCTGGTATTTTACAGACCGAACTGGCTTATCGAAAGTTGGACCCCAATACGGGCTTTCTACCAGATGACTTCCACTATAGTGGTACGCACAATACATTTAGTGTCGCCGACTTTACACGACAATATTTTGACTTAACAGGTCCGGCGGTGGCTGTCTCCTCAGCCTGCTCTTCAAGCGCCAAAGTATTTTGTTCAGCCCAGCGTATGATGAAAGTTGGTTTGATTGATGCGGCTATTGTGGGAGGAGTAGACTCTTTATGCCTGACCACTTTATACGGATTTCACTCGCTTGAGCTGACTGCCAGCAATGCCTGTCGCCCATATGATGCAGATCGTGATGGCATTTCAATCAGTGAGGCAGGTGCTTTCGCATTATTAGAACACGCGCCTGATAACTTAAATAGCAACGACATTTTATTTCTTGGTGGTGGTGAATCCAGTGATGCTTATCATATGTCGTCACCACACCCAGAAGGTTTAGGTGCAAGTTTGGCTATGCAAGCCGCATTAGACTCAGCTGGACTGAAGGCTGAAGATATTGACTACATTAATTTACATGGCACGGCCACACAAAGCAATGATGCCGCTGAGGGATTGGCTGTCGAAAGGATTTTTGGTCGAAAAGTACCTTGTAGCTCGACAAAGGGCGCTACAGGCCATGCCTTGGGCGCAGCTGGTGCACTTGAGGCTGCCATCTGCGCAATTACATTACAAAATAACTTTATGCCAGCTAGTTTAAATACACAACAATTAGACCCCAACATTCATATCGATTACCTATTAAAAAGCCGTGAAAATAAAGTTTCACATGTGATGAGCAATTCTTTCGGTTTTGGCGGCACTAACTGCAGTCTGATTTTTGGAAAAGCAAGCTGATGATGACGAGCAATGTTTCTCCCATACTCAGCGCATATATAAATGGTATAAGCCTAATTGGCCCAGGCTTAATAAATTGGCCCGATAGTGTCAGCGTACTTACGAATAAAACAGCTTACCAGCCACAAATCACAACAATACCAACGCCCCAGATTTTGCCTGCAACAGAAAGACGTCGCAGTGGCGAGCTGGTGAAATTAACACTTGCTGTAGGCTTAGAAGCAGCCGAAGCAGCAGGACAAGATCCGGCATCGCTAGCTTGTGTTTATAGCTCTTCTAGTGGCGATGGTAAGAATTGTCATGAAATTTGCAAAACGTTGGCTTCAGAGGATAGACAACTATCTCCCACGCGCTTCCATAATTCAGTTCATAATGCCGCGGCCGGCTATTGGAGTATTGCAACTGGCGCCAAAACACCCATTTCAGTGTTGTGCGCATATGATGCTAGTTTTGGTGCTGGCTTACTCGAAGCGATAACACAAGTGGTTGCAGATAATATCGCAACACTGTTAATCACGGTCGATACTGGCTATCCTGAACCACTAAACCATGTACGCCCGATTCCAGCTGCTTTTGGAATTGGGATGGTCCTATCACCTGTGAAGACGCAATATTCAAACGTCCAAGTAGAGATCAGTCTTTGTAATGGCAGTGCCAGTAAATTATCCAACGACAAATTGGAAACTTTGCGTAAAACAATTCCTTCTGCGCGTGGCCTACCATTGCTGGCTGCAATAGCACAGGGCCAGACCGAAACGATTACTTTAGATTATTTAGACCATCAACGTATTGCTGTGGCAATCACACCTTGCAAATGATTGATAAGCAAATAGACAAAAAATGGATAGAAGCGCACATACCGCATCAAGGTAGTATGTGTTTGCTTGACGGTGTTACATGTTGGAGCGAACAGAGCATTACTTGCTCGTCCACAACTCACCAGTTAGTGTCTAACCCTTTGCGTATTAATGCAAGGTTGAATGCCGCATGTGGCATTGAGTATGCTGCTCAAGCAATGGCTGTACATGGCGCTTTGCTGACACCAGCTGGGCAATCGCGCCCTCGTGCTGGATTTTTAGTGAGTGTTCGAGGCTGCAAGATACATTGTAAATATCTGGATGATTTTAAGTTAGCACTTACTATCAATGCTGACTGTATTAATAAAAGTATGGATAATCTACTATATACATTTACCGTACAAGCCGAGCGCACCGTATTACTTGAAGGACGAGCAGCTGTAATGACAAATTCAGATTCACTTTTAGGAAGTTTATGATGAAACACGCACTTGTCACTGGTGGCAGTGGTGGAATAGGGGCCGCTATTTGTCGCACCCTTGCTCATGATGGCTATCACGTGTTTGTTCATGCTAATCAAAATCATCAGAATGCGCAAAAGCTTGCCCAAGAAATTATTAATAATGGCGGAAGTGCCAGCGCAATCTGCTTTGATGTTACTGATTATCAAGCAGTGATGGATACACTTAACCCGCTCATAGAAGATACAGCAATCCAAGTATTAGTAAACAATGCTGGCATTCATGACGATGCTATCTTTCCAGGTATGAGCCTTCAACAATGGCAGAGTGTCATCAATGTATCGGTAAACGGCTTTTATCATGTTACCCATACATTGATGATGCCAATGATTCGCAGTCGATGGGGTCGCATTATCAATGTTTCTTCTATTGCCGCCTTAATGGGAAATCGTGGTCAGGTTAATTATGCTGCCGCAAAAGGTGCTCTTAATGCAGCAACCAAAGCGCTATCACTAGAGGTCGCTAGTCGAGGTATCACTGTTAATGCTGTAGCGCCTGGGATCATAGACACGGCTATGATTGAGGGCACTTTTGACACCGATACAATAAAACAAATGGTACCCATGAAAAGGGCTGGTAAAGCAGATGAAGTCGCTGATTTAATTAGTTTTTTAGCTTCGCCTCGTGCAGCATACATCACAGGGCAAATTATCTCGATTAATGGAGGCATCATTTAGTCATGGCGTCTAAGATAGCTAAACCACTGCCACTAGTGACGCACAGCGCATCCGACAGCATTATTGCTTGGTGCAAATCCACACCCATCACATTACAACAATTTCTACATGATGTTTCGCAACTAGCATCTCAACTGCTACCTGGTCAACATATTCTTAACGTGTGTAATGACCGCTATCATTTTAGCGTGGGGTTAGCGGCCGCCATTATCACGGGCAAAGTCAGCCTGTTGCCAGCCACACACACCCCCGATATGGCAAACCAATTAAAAGCCTACGCACCAGATGTGTTTTGCTTAACTGACAATGAAGCCTGCACGCTAGCCTTGCCACAGTTACAGTATCCAGAACAAGTAACACCTGTTAATCAAGATATTGAAGTCCCAAATATCCCTGTTAATCAATTGGTTGCTACTGTGTTTACCTCAGGCTCAACTGGCATCCCTTTACCACATAATAAAACTTGGGGTTCGCTGGTCAGTTGTGTGAAAACAGAAGCAAAACGAGTCGGATTGAGCAATGTAAGCGCATCGACGACACTGATTGCCACAGTACCACCTCAACATATGTATGGTTTCGAATCATCTGTACTAATGGCGTGGCAGAGTGGTCACGCTATCGCCAATTGCCATCCGTTCTACCCAATAGATATTTGCGAAGCGCTAGCCGCTGTACCACAGCCAAGGGTGTTGATTTCTACACCCGTGCATTTGCAGGCACTGTTGGATACAGAGCTACCAATCCCAGAAACTGTAACTATATTATCTGCCACTGCTCCACTTTCAAATAAATTAGCAGAAAAGGTCGAGAAAGTTTGCAAAGCACCTTTGATTGAAATTTATGGCAGTACGGAAACAGGTCAAATTGCGAGTCGCCGTACGACACAAACATCAGAGTGGTTACTGTTTGACGATGTTTCATTGAAGCTATCTGAACACGGTGTTACAGCAGAAGGTGGTTATATCAATACGCCTACTAAATTAAATGATGCAATAGAGTTGTTATCAGCGACAAGTTTTTTAATGCATGGCCGTCTAACTGACATGATTAACATTGCTGGTAAAAGGCATTCTCTTGCCAGCCTAAATCATGTGCTGACAAGTATTCCTGAAGTCGTTGATGGCACTTTTTTTATGCCAGATGAGGATGACAACCACGTCACACGGTTGGTTGCTTTTGTGGTTTGTAATCCAGCGGTTGAGGCTAAGTATATATTATCAACGTTACGCAAATACATTGACCCTGTATTTATACCGCGACCTCTTATTTTTGTGGATAAATTGCCGCGGAATAGTACAGGCAAACTACCGAGACCGTTATTATCAGCTTTACTATACGACAAAACGAATGTGAGGAAATCCGCTTGAATCACACAACAAAGTGGACTATTCCGCATCATCATCCTGCTTTTGCTGGCCACTTTGAAGGTATGCCTATCTTACCAGGCGTAGTCCTCATTGATAAGGTTACCCAAATTATGGCTGAGGCTAATCAATTAGATTTGGCGCACTATCAAATTAATTCGATTAAATTTTTAAGTCCAGCCAGACCAGGTGATGAACTAACAATTGAATATGCAGTATCCGAAAAAGGAATGCTCAACTTCAATATTTTGACAAGTGATCGAAAGATTGCAACCGGCAGCATTCACTCCACGACTCAAATATGAAATCAACTAGCAATTCTCAACATGCGGAATGGACACAGAAAAAAGAGCGCAGCAACATGCTGATGCTACGCATAATGACGTGGATATCACTGACACTCGGTCGGAAAGCTAGCAGACTAATTCTGCATCTCATTGCATCTTATTTCCTAATATTTGCACCAAGTAGTCGCCGTGCATCCAGAGAATATTTGCAGCGTTCCTTAGGTCGCCCAGTAAGACTCCGCGACCAATACCGACATTTTTTTACTTTTGCTGCAACCATTCATGATCGCATTTATCTTATTAATAAGCGCTTTGAATTGTTTAATATTGATGTCGCTGGTGCCGATTTAATCCATTCGCAACTAGCAGAAGGTAAAGGTTTATTTCTAGCTGGTGCGCATTTAGGTAGTTTTGAGGTAATTCGTAGCTTAGGTAAAGATAAAGACTTGCGTGTTGCCATGTTTATGCACGAAGAGAATGCCAAAAAGATTAATGCCATGCTAACCGCTATTAATCCAGATGCCAGTAGGGATATTATCGGTCTTGGAAACGTTGAGTCTATGTTACAGGTTAACCAAAAACTAGAAGAAGGTTATGCCATTGGAATATTAGCTGATCGTCTTTTTACAGACGATGCTGTCTATCCCGTTACTATTTTAGGAGATGAAGTAAACTTACCACTTGGACCGTTTCGTCTAGCAGCTTTATTAAAACAAAAAGTTATGTTTATGACGGGCCTATACCTAGGCGGCAATCACTATTCAATCCATTTCCATCAGTTAGCTGATTTTAGCAATCTGGAAAAGAGCCAACGTGATACTGCCGTTAAAACTGCATTGGTGGAATATGCAAACTTGATTGACTATTACTGTCACGCCGCCCCATATAATTGGTTTAATTTTTTTGATTTTTGGCAAAAATCTACAACAGAAAATAATTAAGACCATGTGCACAATAATTAACAGTTTAAAACATATATTCATTACAACCTCATTTGCCATTTCAGTTGCTTTCGCTTCGACTTGTCATGCCGACTCTTTCACTATTGAACAATTAATGCAGGACTTAGCAAAGGCTAAGCCAGACCATGCGACATTTAAGGAGAAAAAGTTTATAGCCTTGCTTGATGCACCTGTTGAATCATCTGGCGAGCTGTTTTTTTCCGCACCAGATTACCTAGAAAAACGTACGTTGCTTCCTCAAGTTGAGTCGTTAATTGTAGAGGGCAATAAAATCTTGATTGAACGCGGTAGCAAAACTTACTATTTCACCACCCAAAATCTGCCTGAATTAGGCACATTGATTAATAGTATAAGAGGTACATTAGCAGGAAATCGAAATGCTCTCGAGCGTAGCTTTGACTTAAGTTTAGAAGGCAAGGTTACAGACTGGAGATTACAACTTATTCCAACGAATGAAAAAATGCAAAAGATACTAAAGCACATTCACATTACAGGTAACAATAATCAAATTCATAGCATTGAAATGGCTCAAGTAGATGGTGACCACTCACTTATGCTTATTCAACCTGTGAAAAAATCACATGAATAAATTGTTGCAGTCTGGTCATTTTGCCATCAGTGCATGGTTGTTATTTTTGCTAGCGTGTGTCTTAGTTGTTATACGGACGCAATTCACTACTGATTTATCTGCATTTCTACCGAAAACGCCTACCGCAGAACAGCAATTATTAATGGATCAAATTAAAGATGGGCTGGCTTCACGTCTCATTTTAGTTGGTATTGAAGGCAGCGATGCAAACACACGATCACAACTATCTAAGTTAACTGCAAAACGTTTACGGCCAGACCCTGCATTTATTGCCGTTAATAATGGCGAGTCTATTTACACAGAAAATGACCAAACATTTTTATTTAAGAACCGTTATTTGTTAAGCCCCTCTGTAACCAAAGATCGTTTCACTAAACAAGGGTTACGAGATGCAATTAGTGAAAGCATTTCATTACTTGCTTCTCCCGCTGGCTTAATGATTAAAGCCATGTTGCCGCAAGACCCAACAGGTGAAATGTTGCAACTTTTAACACAACTAAATCAAGAGCAGCAACCTAACCTAAACAATGGTGTTTGGGTATCTAAAAATGGTGAGCGTGCACTCATGCTCATTCAAACTAAAGCACTCGGCTCTGACACAGACGCACAGCAACATGCAATATTGAAGATCCAGCAAGCATTTAACTCTGCTAAAGATGAATTACTCAAGGCTACCGCTCAACAGCTCAATGCTGAAATGATTATGACGGGTCCGAGTGTATTTACTGTCAATGCGCGTGAAACAATCAAAAACCAAGTATTTCTATTGTCTATCACCGGCATCTTACTCATCTCTACGTTATTGTTGCTAGTTTATCGCTCTTTCACAGCACTATTACTAGGGCTATTACCAGTATTAACTGGGGCATTAGCTGGCATTGCAACTGTAAGTATCAGTTTTGGCATGATTCACGGTATCACACTTGGCTTTGGTACAGCACTGATCGGCGAGGCCATCGACTATTCTATTTATTTATTTGTACAATCAGAGTCTGACCAGGCAAATCAGCAAGTCTGGATAAAGCGATTCTGGCCCACGATTCGCTTAGGTGTAATGACTTCGATTTGTGGATTTGCATCTTTACTATTTTCAGGTTTTCCTGGCCTCGCACAGCTAGGTCTATATGCCATCTCTGGGCTATTAACTGCTGCAATTGTGACACGCTTTGTATTACCTTACTTGCTCCCGAATACTTTTCGCATACATGACATTAGCGCAGTCGGTAATTATCTTTCAAAAAAGGTTAATCAAGCCCATTTGCTTCATTGGCCAGCTGTTATCGTACTTATATTTGCATGTCTCACTGTTTTTAGTCAACGCAATGAGATATGGAGTAAAAATATCGCTTCTTTAAGTCCAGTTTCACAAGCAGATATTGCTCTTGATACACAGTTGCGCACAGATGTGGGCGCTCCAGACGTACGCTATATGGTGGTAGTAACTGCAGACACTAAGGAATCCGTTTTGCAAGCGTCTGAGCAAATTTCAGCACTGCTGCAATTACAAGTTGAACAAGGTAATATTGCTAGCTACGAAAGCCCAAGTCGATATTTACCCAGCAAACAGACGCAACAAGCTAGGCGGGATAGCATCCCGAGCATCACTTCACTATCAAAAAACCTGTCCGAAGCACTGATAGATTTACCTATACAAGCAAATAAGCTTGCGCCGTTTATCCAGGATGCCTTACGCGCAAAGGAGCAATCCTTGCTTGACACAAATGACCTCAATAACACGTCGATGTCGATTGCAATAGAAGGGCTACTAATCAACCAAGGCTTAAAATGGAACGCATTATTGCCACTCACTGCGCGCAAAGACAAAGAAATTAATGCTAGTCAGATTCGCCAATCTTTTGCATCTGTTCAATTAAATAACGTTGTCCTTGTTGATATGAAAACAGAGTCTAATAAGCTTTACGCAGGTTATATGCAAGAAGCCATTAACTACTCGTTAATTGGATTAGCAATGATTATTGCTCTGCTGTTAATTGTATTTAAATCAATTTCGCAATTACTGCGCGTTATTGCACCGCTTGCCGCTGCCGTACTTTGCGTTACTGCCGGTTTACTTATTTTAGGTCACCAATTAATTATTTTGCATTTGGTCGGCTTATTACTCGTTGTTGCTGTAGGATCAAATTACGCCTTGCTTTTCAATCAATCTAATACTTCTCCCCGTATCTTGGCATCAATGTTGTTTGCTAACCTCACAACTGTAATTGGCTTCGGTGTGTTAGCATTTTCTGATGTGTCTATCTTGCAGGCGTTAGGGATGACTGTTGCACCTGGTGTAATCTTGGCACTGCTATTTTCGATTATTTTTGCAAAGAAACACGATGTATAGATCACTAACTACATTATGGCAACAATCAGCTTCAATCCTTAAAGTTAGTTTTGTGTTGCATGTATTAGCAGGCATAGTATTTTTTATTAATCCTAATATATGGCCTTGGCTGCTACTCCTCGTCTTGCTAAATCATCTTGTTATTACTGGTATAAGTCTATGGCCTCGCAGTCAATGTTTAGGTACAAATTGGATATCATTGCCAGCGCCAGCTACTGCAAGAAATGAAATTGCATTAACAATTGATGATGGACCTGATCCTGAAGTCACACCAAAAGTACTGGCAATATTGGATCAGCATCAAGTAAAAGCAACTTTTTTTTGTATAGGAGATAAAGCGCTGAAGCATTCTGAACTATGTCAAGAAATCGTTCGCCGTGGTCATGCCATCGAAAATCATTCGCAGCAACACCGGCATTACTTTTCACTATTAGGGCCTAAAGGTTTTACCAAGGAAATTCAAACGGCTCAGAATACACTAAGCTTAATAACTGGCCAAAAGCCTCTCTTTTTCCGTGCGCCAGCAGGTTTGCGCAATCCTTTTTTAGATGCTGTACTCAAAAAACTTAACCTAACCCTAGTCAGCTGGTCTGCACGTGCCTTTGATACCCAAATTACCAATGCAGAAAAAATCAAGTCTAAGCTCGTTGGCAGTCTTAAGGCTGGTGCGATATTGTTGCTACATGATGGTAATGCCGCTATCAGCACACAAGGAACACCAATCATCTTGGAAGTGCTACCCGACTTAATTAATAGTGCAAAAACGCAGGGTCTTCGTTTTGTAACGTTGAAACAGGCTATGTCTGTCTGATATATAAAAGAATTGATAGAACATATATGCAATCGATGTGGCTAAATGACATAAAAACTGGTTTAAGCAGCCATGTATTACTTAAATGTATCAGTATTTCTATCTTTATTAGCCTTTTTTTTGTTGCTTATTTTTATGTGCTAAATCATCCTCCTACTGAAGCAACAGCCATACCAATAATCAATCTTGATAATCTTATCAGCTTTCAACCAATGGCATTGCCCATCTACTTATCGTTATGGGTATACGTTGTTATACCACCCATAATAATAATTAAGCTTAAAGAGCTGTATGCGTTTACGCTCATGATTGCGCTGATGAGTATGGTGGGCTTAATTATCTTTTATATTTGGCCTACTACTATTGCTGTAAGCGAGATTGACTGGGCACAATACCCAAGTTTCGTCTTTTTAAAAAGTGTGGATGCTGCTGGCAATGCCTGTCCATCCTTGCATGTTGCAACTGCTGTCTTTTCTGGTGCATGGACAGACTTTATTTTCCGCCGAATAAAAGCACCCACTTGGATCAGACTTCTAAATCTCGTATGGGGAATAAGCATTGTTTACTCTACTGTTGCCACTAGGCAGCATGTAGTACTCGATGTTTTCGGTGGGCTAATACTTGCTGGATTCGCCATTCTGTTAGCTAGGTCAATATTTCAGCTAAAAATTTAATATATCGGTTGAGCTTAGCGAATACTTTTAATCAACAGCACTGGTAGGCGCAAGATAAAACCAATAAATAAACGCGTATGCATCCAAGTCAACAATAGATTATCTCGCAAGTAGTTAAAGTGTGAAACGCCACCTTCGTCAACACTAAAGTAACGCACAGGCGCAGGTAAGTTCACTGGTTTAATGCCATGCCAACAAAGCCTTACGACAGCTTCAGGGTCAAAATCAAAACGACGCATCCATGATTGTTTTTGCATGACTTGCCTTAATGGGTCAATTGGATAGACACGAAAACCAAATAATGAATCGCCGATACCAGCCCAGAGTGTTTCCAAATTTGCCCACCAATTAGAGACTTGCCGACCTTTTACACGCAAACTTGGCGCACTTGCATCAAATACTGGTAGGCCAAGTATCATGGCCTCTAAGTGTTTTTTCGAAGCTTCCATAAATGCTGGGATGCGCTCTGCTGGATGTTGCCCGTCAGAATCCATCGTGAGTACGTGACTGTATCCCGCTTTACTAGCCTCATCTAATCCGTGAAGTACGGCAGCGCCTTTGCCTTGATTAAAGGGTAATACAATCACACGAAGACCATTATCTTTTTTTGCCATCTCTTGGAGTTCGTCTGTACTACCATCGGTACTGCCATCTACCACCACCCAAACTGGGTTCCAATACTGCCTTGCTTCGCGCACTGTTTGGTAGACTTTAGGTCCTGGGTTATAACTAGGAATAAGGACTAAATGTGTGTTTGAAATTGCTGACTTCATCACTTAATCATTCACTGACTTTGGCAAAAGCACCTTGAGGATAAAAAGCTGAGCCTTTTACTAATTCATGTCTGAAATATTGTTCTAGCTCTAACATAAATTGTTGAGTATTTTCTGGTGGATCAAAGCGCTTACCTAAACTAACTCTATAGTGAATAGGTAGGGCAGGCTTACGGAACAATGACCAGCCTTTACTTAA
>JBFIGM010000039.1:0-15982 GCA_041602315.1 Methylophilaceae bacterium
AAAATATCGCATTAACCCTGGTAATGTTGGTAAAGGCAGTAAACGTGACGAGCAATTTTCCAGCATGATAGAGACAGCAATTAAATACCAGAAAGCAGTCCGTATTGGTGTGAACTGGGGCAGTCTTGACCAAGCAAAAATGGCAAAAATGATGGATGAGAATGCAAAAGCTAAATCACCATTATCATCCGATGCGCTGATGAGAGAAGCGCTCATTCAATCTGCCTTGGAAAGCGCACAGCAGGCCTTAGCCATAGGTCTTGATCCGAACCAGATTATTATTTCTTGTAAAGTCAGCAATGTTCAAGATTTAGTTACTGTTTACAAGGATCTAAGCTCTCGCTGTGAATACCCGCTGCACTTGGGTTTGACAGAGGCTGGGATGGGTTCAAAAGGAATAGTTGCCTCCACTGCTGCGTTATCATTGCTCTTACAAGATGGAATTGGTGACACAATTCGCGTGAGCTTGACACCAGAACCTAACGAATCCAGAACGAAAGAAGTTGTTGTTGCTCAAGAGATTCTGCAAACAATGGGCATACGCTCATTTACGCCGTTAGTAACAGCTTGTCCGGGTTGCGGGCGCACTACATCCACATATTTTCAAGAGCTGGCGATGCAAATACAGGCATATTTACGAAAGCAAATGCCCGTCTGGCGTGCTAAATATCCTGGCGTAGAGGGGATGAATGTTGCTGTAATGGGTTGTGTTGTGAACGGTCCTGGTGAGTCCAAGTTGGCAAACATAGGCATTAGTCTACCAGGTACGGGTGAAACGCCTGTTGCACCAGTTTTTGTCGACGGGGAAAAAACGGTAACCTTAAAAGGGGATCATATTGCGCAAGAGTTTCAATCAATAGTTGAGGATTACGTGCAGAAAAATTATGCAGAGGGCGGCAAGCTTCGTCTTCAAATTGCTCCTAAAACAATACCAATTCAATCAGTTTAAAGTTATCAATGAGTCAGAACAACAAACAAAAATCTTTTCAGTCTATCAAAGGCTTTTACGACATATTGCCAGAAGCAACACCATTGTGGTTTAGATTAGAAGACATTGCACGCAAAGTGCTGGCACAGTATGGCTATAAGAACATCCGCATGCCAATCGTTGAGCCTACAGAGTTATTTGTCCGCAGCGTTGGCGAGCATACTGATATTGTTGAAAAAGAAATGTATGCTTGGGAAGATGCGTTGAATGGAGATAAGTTGGTTCTACGTCCAGAAGGAACGGCTGGTTGTGTACGCGCAGTAGTAGAGCAAAACCTTACTTATAATGGACCACAACGCTTATGGTATACAGGGCCCATGTTTAGGCATGAGAACGTGCAAAAAGGACGACAGAGGCAGTTTCATCAAATTGGTTGTGAAGCTTTCGACTTTGATGGTCCAGACGTGGATGCTGAACAGATTGTGCTTTTGGCAAGATTATGGCAGGCGTTAGGCATCGAAGATGTTGAGCTGCAATTGAATACAATTGGTGATGCTGAAGAGCGCGCAGCCTATCGTCAGAATTTAATCGCTTATTTTGAGCAGCATACTGACATACTGGATGAAGACGCAAAAAGGCGGTTACACAACAATCCGCTACGTATTCTAGATTCAAAAAATCCGCAGATGCAATCGATATGTGAGGCTGCACCCAAATTAATGGATAGCTTAGGTGAAGCTAGCAAAGAGCACTTTAAACAATTGTGTCAATTACTGAACCGCGCTGGCATTCCTTTCGTTATCAACCACCGCTTGGTTAGGGGGTTAGATTATTATAATCGCACGGTTTTTGAGTGGGTCACGACAAAGTTAGGTGCACAAGGAACGATCGCAGGGGGTGGGCGTTATGACACACTAGTTGAAAAGCTAGGAGGGAAGCCAACAACAGCCTGTGGATTTGCCATAGGTTTAGAACGCGTTATTTTATTGATGCAAGAGTATGGTGTTCGTGCTAATAATGTCCCAGATGTGTATTTAGTTAATGTTGGTGAGCTTGCGGAAGCCAAGGCTTTTGTACTTGCGGAAACTTTAAGGAATCAAGGTTTGTCTGTTGTACTGCATGCTGGTGGTGGTAGCTTTAAGTCTCAAATGAAGAAAGCAGACCGTAGCGGGGCACGTTTTGCGGCTATATATGGAGATGATGAGGCTGCAGTAGACGAACTATCCTTAAAACCACTGCTAGAGAAAAATGAGCAAATACGTTGCAAAATCAGTGATGTAGCATACCATTTAAGGGATGATAATGTCTGAAAATAAGCAGTTTCTGAACGCGATGACCATATTGGGTCTTCTGCTGGCTCTCGGTATGGCGAGTGCAGCTTTTATTCTTGGAATACAAGCGAAGCGTGCTGTCACGGGACAGCAAAACATTACGGTCAAAGGGCTGGCTGAAAAGCCAATTAAAGCCGATAGCGCTGAATGGACTATACAGATAGCAGTATCTAACCCAACGCAGGCAGGCGCGTTGAAAGACGTAGCGAGTACAAGGCAGGTCGTTGAAACTTTTCTAGAAAAGCAGGGATTTGCTATAACTACATGGGATATGAATGTCGAGACACTGAGCCCTCATTATGAAGACGTATTAACTGGTGATCGCTACAGACAAGTACAAAAAGGTTACGATGCTTATCAGAATATCCGCGTTGTCTCAAATGATTTGGCAAAAATTGAGGCAGCTAACAAGGCCTTCTTGCAACTCAGGGCGGACAATCAACCTGTTGTGGCTTATGCTCCGAATTACCTGGTAAGTAACTTAGAAGATATTAAAATGTCTTTAATTGCCGATGCGACCAAAAATGCACGCACAAGGGCAACGGAGTTCGTCAAGCAAGACGGTGCTAAAGTTGGTGTGATGAAGTCAGCACGTCAAGGCGCTTTTTACATTTTGCCCGTTGGAGGTAATGACGACTTTGAAAATCATTACGGCGGAATTTATGACAAAACAACTATCGATAAAATTGCGCGTGTGGTTGTAACCATTGTCTATAATATTGAATAAGCTGCAAATATGTCATGACAGAAATCCTTAGCGTAGAACATTTAAATGTTTCACTTAAAAAAGAACCGACGAGGTTTTTGGTAAGAGATTCATCATTTAAACTGTCATCTGGAAAAACCACATGTATTGTTGGTGAGTCTGGCAGTGGTAAAAGTCTGACAGCGCTCACTATTATGGGCCTGCTTGCAGAACAGTTGGTTGCATCTGGTAGCGTTTACTTTAATGGGGTGGACTTAACTGAGCTTGATAATAAATCCATGCAAAAAATTAGAGGTGCTCAGATAGGCATGATTTTTCAAGAGCCTATGACTTCATTAAATCCGGTTTTAACTATTGGCTTTCAAATTGGGGAGGCGCTCAATGCGCACTTAGGACTGAAGGGGTCAGCACTAAAACTTAGGGTTCAAAGCCTATTAGAACAAGTAGGTATTCCGATTGACAGGGCTGATAGCTACCCTGATGAGCTATCAGGAGGCCAGCGGCAACGTGTTATGGTTGCGATGAGTATTGCTTGTGAACCGGCACTATTGATAGCGGATGAGCCGACTACAGCGTTAGATGTTACTGTGCAAGCACAGATTTTGACATTATTAGATGAGCTTAAAAAACGCATGCAAATGGCAATGCTCTTTATTACACATGACTTTGGCGTTGTCGCTGACATAGCTGATGATGTGATTGTAATGTTTAGAGGAGAAATTGTTGAAGCCGGCAGTAAACAGCAAGTTTTAGAAAATCCGCAGCATCCTTATACAAAAGCATTATTAGCTTGTGTGCCTGATGCTGCAGGCAAGAAACAACTGAAACCAATAGATTATTCATGGTTAGAAAAAGACAAGGTTGCCTGATGACCAATCCCACAGCGCAATCAAGCATTATTCTTGAAGCCCATCATTTAGCTAAGTATTACACGCAGCGTAGTGGAAAGTTTGGTTTTGGCAAAACTACAGTTAAAGCACTTGATGATGTTAGCATTTCGTTAAAAAAAGGGGTTACTCTAGCTGTGGTTGGGGAATCTGGCAGTGGTAAGTCCACCTTGGCAAGATGTCTGTTACAATTGCAGCCGTTTGATCAGGGCGAGGTTCTGTTTCACGGGCAATCGCTGACGCAATTAGAGCCCGATGTTCTGCGACAAATGCGGAGAAATTTGCAAATGGTGTTTCAAGATCCATTTGCATCGCTTAACCCGCGGATGCGTGTTGGCGAGATTGTTGGTGAGGGTTTGTTAATTCATCGCATCGGAAACGCAAAGACACGTCAGCAAAAAGTACATGAAATGCTTGAGCGAGTCGGTTTATCAGCGGATGATGCAAAAAAATACCCGCATCAATTTTCTGGTGGGCAACGACAACGGATTGGTATTGCACGTGCACTGATTTTAGAACCAGAGGTTGTGGTGTGTGACGAGCCTGTTTCTGCGCTAGACGTCTCAGTACAAGCACAAATCATTTTGTTGTTAAAAGCATTGCAAAAAGAAATGCAGTTAAGTTACTTGTTCATTACGCATGATCTACGCGTAGTTAGACATATTGCAGATGAAGTTGTGGTGATGAAACAGGGTAAAATAGTAGAACATGGAAGTGTAGAAGCAATATATAGCTCACCGCAGCAAAGTTATACAAAAGATTTATTAAAAGCAATTCCAGGGCAACACTAAACTGGAGTTATCAATTAGGAATTTAGTATTTAGGATAAAACATGGCGTTAGATTTAGAAGATCAAGAACAGTTAGATGAGTTTAAGGTATGGTGGGGAAAATATGGCAAGTTGACCATCAACGTGGTCTTAGCGTTGGTGCTTGCTTATGCAGCATGGCAAGGCTACCAATACATGCAACATAAAAAAGCGGTAGAGGCATCTGACCTGTATCAAAAGTTAGTACAGTTAGATAGTAAAAAAGCTGATTTGGTGAAATCTGAAGGCGCTAAACTCATGAATGATTACGCTAGCACCCCTTATGCAGGACGTGCTGCTGTACTATTAGCCAAAACCAGTTTTGAATCTGATGATATTAAAAGTGCAAAGTCACAGCTTGAGTGGGCGATTGCCAATGCCCAAGAAGATGCAGTTAAAGCAATTGCGCGCCTAGAGCTGGCTACATTATTATTAAGTGAAAAAGATTATGCTGGGGCAGAGAAGTTACTTAATCAGGAGATTGATCCTGGTTATGCTGGATTGAAAGATAGCCTTGCAGGTGATATTTACATCGCCCAAGGCAAAACAACAGAAGCCAAGCAAGCATACGAAAACGCCTTGACCAAGCTGGATAGTGATGGTCGTTTTTATTTGCTTACGCAACAAAAACTTGACGCACTTGGCAGTTAGGTTTTATTCCACATGTTAAATCGAAAGCTAATAAGAAGTTGTTTGCTCGCCAGTGTATTACTATTGGCGGGTTGTAGTTTTTTGACCGAGTTGCGACTCGATATGGCAGATCGATTGTTCGGACGAGAGCCACCAAACCCACCAGCTGAACTAAAAGAAATTACGTCTACACTGAAGGTAAAGCTAAATTGGTCAACACAAGTGGGTAAAACCGCGCGCTATGACTATACACCTGCAGTTGAGGCAGGGGCTGTTTATGCTGCAAATGCTGAGGGCGAGCTTGCAAAATGGGATATAGAAAGTGGTCGCCAAATATGGCGTGTTGACGCTGAAGAGGCGATTAGTGGCGGAGTTGGTGTTGGTGGCGGCTTAGTCATGGTAGGTACAAATCGTGGTCATGTCATGGCCTATGATTTCAGCGGAAAATTAGTTTGGAAAGCACAGTTATCTAGCGAGATACTGAGTGCTCCTCGCTATGCAGACAGTTTAGTCATTGTGCGCTCAGGTGATAACCATTTATATGGTTTAGATGCGATTGACGGCAGCACAAAATGGGTGTACGAACGGAAAGTGCCTGCATTGAGCTTGAGAAGCACAGCTGGTTTCGTTGTTGACGGTGGAGCTGTTTATGCGGGTTTTTCAGGTGGAAAAATGGCAGCAGTTAGAGCAGACAATGGTAAGTTGCTGTGGGAAACGACTGTTGCGATTCCTAAGGGTGTAACGGAAATTGAACGAATTGCTGATATTACAAGCTTACCCGTAGTTAATGGACCTGTTGTATATGCTGTGGCATATCAAGGCCGCATAGCTGCTATAGATCGACTGACTGGCAAGGTTCTGTGGAACAGAGAGATATCAAGCTACAGCGGCATAGCTCATGATGACAACAAAATCTATGTGGCACATGCGCTAGGCTCTGTATATTCACTAAATGATGATACGGGTAGAACTTACTGGAGACAAGGCGATTTATCTAATCGACGATTGACAACGCCGTTGGTTCTAAAAGATTATGTTGCGGTGGGCGATTTAGAAGGATATATACATTTTTTAGATATTGAGAATGGTCAGTTTGCAGCGCGTATCAAAGTTGATGATGAGGCTGTGATGTCAATGGTTAAAGGGGAATCACCATTCCAGTTGGTTGCTGCGACGAGAGGTGGCGGTTTGTATGCTGTTAGCATTGGTAACAAATCAGTTTCAAAAGCAACTCCTTTGCCAAAACCAGAACCAGAAGTTGAATCAATTCAAGATGAAGCTGAAGCCACTACAGACGTCGATGTAGGAGAAAGCGAAGGACAAAGAAGTATCCTTTTTGAGCAAGATTCAGTATTTTCACCTGCCCCACGCGAAAGTAGTGGTCCAGGTATAACATTACCAAGAGCTCAATAATGTTACCCACCATTGTACTTGTCGGCCGACCAAATGTCGGCAAATCTACTTTATTTAACCGTCTTACCAAGACAAGAGATGCCCTAGTTGCTGATTATCCAGGTTTGACCAGAGACAGACATTATGGAAAGGGCATAGGCGCTAGCCAGCCCTATCTAGTTGTTGATACAGGTGGTTTTGAGCCGACAGCAGATACAGGTATTTTAAAGGAAATGGCTCGACAGACTTTGCTGGCAATTGATGAAGCTGATGTGGTTCTTTTTCTTGTAGACGGTCGTGCAGGCCTAACGCCTCAAGAACATACAATTGCAGATAAACTGAGAAAATCACAACGTCCAGTTTTGCTGGTGGTGAATAAAACAGAGGGTATGCAAAAAGCGATTGTGAGTGCAGATTTTTATGCTTTAGGACTGGGTGATCCGTTGTCAATTTCATCTGCGCATGGGGAGGGTGTCAAAGACCTAATAGAGCTTGCTTTGGAGAGTCTTCCGCAGTCTGAAATTGAGACTATTCCTGATAATAATAAACATCCTAAAATTGCAATCGTAGGGCGGCCTAATGTAGGTAAATCAACCCTAGTTAATGCTATGCTTGGTGAAAATAGAATGATTGCGTTTGATGAAGCTGGTACAACGCGTGACTCTATCTACGTAGAACTCGAACGCAACGGCAAGCACTATACCATCATTGATACAGCAGGCGTGCGAAAAAGAGGTCGGGTATTCGAAGCAATTGAAAAGTTTTCTGTTGTAAAGACCATGCAAGCGATTGAAGACGCTAATGTCGCTGTACTAGTAGTAGATGCGCAAGAAGGAATAACAGAACAAGATGCACATGTTGCTGCCTATATTCTGGATGCTGGTCGCGCATTGGTCGTGGCCGTCAATAAATGGGATGGTCTCAAGGAAGACGAACGAGATTGGATTAAAAAAGAAATAGATCGCAAACTGATATTTTTAGATTTTGCAAAATTTCACTATATTTCTGCCTTACGTAAAAAAGGCTTGCCAGAGTTGTTTGCTTCTATTGATGGCGCTTTTGAAGCCGCTTTCAAAAAATTACCGACACCACAATTGACCCGTGTTTTGTCAGATGCTGTTAGTCAGCACCAACCACCAATTAGCAAAGGCATTCGACCAAAATTGCGGTATGCACATCAGGGCGGCGTTAATCCGCCTATTGTCGTAGTGCATGGTAACCATATTACAGGCATAAAAGATAGTTATAAGCGGTTTTTGGAAGGAATATTCCGTAAAACTTTTCAACTTGTTGGCACTCCGTTGAGAGTTCAGTTTAATCAAGGCGACAACCCTTATGCTGATAATGATAAGAAGAAGAAAGCTGGTGAGGGAATTGTAACAATGCGCCGTCGTAAAACTGCTAGACGCAATGAACTGCGGGCAAAAAAAACACAAGAAAATAAAAAAAGGTAACTAAATAGGCTCCACTAGTTTACTTCTAGATTGAACTGGATTAGTCTAATCGAAGAGTTTTATTTTAATGATATGGAGCTATCGATAAAATGGATCATAAAAAAGCAGAGGAAGCAGTTGCAGCCTACACTAAGTTTTTACAGTCCAAAGGTGTTAAGGCTGAGGGAATAGATTTACGGACGAGGTTTGTTAAAAAGTTAATTGCCTTGTTAGATGGACAGGCTAATCGCTCTAGCTATGCAACCGCTCTGCAGACTATCATTAAAATTGAAGATAGCATTGATCGACAACAACAACTCAACTTTGCTAGAGAGTTTTATCCATTTCTGATTGGTGATATCAAATCAATTGCGAGAATTAGTCAAACTTATGGATTTGATTTAGATTCAGCTAAATTTAAATCTTTACCCGCATCTTTAACCTGGATGGAGATTGATGCCCTAAATACTGACGAGTCATTCACCGTACAGGAAAATAAATTAATTAGGGACTACACGCTCAATTTACAGCAGCAAAATATGTCGGAGACTGCATTACAGGAGAAAATAAAATTAATCAAAGTAATGTTGCTTCGCTTGAGGGATATACCCGTAGAGCATAGTATGGCCTATCGAATGGCTGTTGATGTAACTTTACCTTTGTTCAGCTTAGATGATATTAAGCAAGGTTTTCTCTCAGCAGTAAGAGAGTTCTACTATATATGGCTTGAAGAAGCAAAACCTAACGACATCCAAGGCACTCAACCTGCATAGATTGCTGCTTGTTATAAAATATCCCAGAATTTCCACCAAGCACGCTCCTCTTGTACTACTTTACCAGTAATCAGTGGGTTTTCTGGATAGTTCTTCTTGAGCACGCGCAGGGTGTCTTCTTTTAAATCTGTAAGCTCCATGTAATCATAAGCGCTAATCATTGTCATTAGCGCTTCTTCTACGGATGTGGATTTTGGATAATACTCAATCACATATTTAGCGCGGTTAAGTGCCGCTAAGTAAGCTTTCCGGTTCATGTAGTAACGCGCAACATGCATTTCGTGTTGTGCTAGCGTGTTTACAATGTAGACCATACGTAATGTAGCATCTTTTACATATCGGCTATTTGGATAGCGCTCGATTAGCTCTTTAAATGCTGCAAAAGATAGTTTTAGAGCTTTTGGGTCACGGTCATTAATTTGTTGTTGGGTAAGTTTTTCAAACACGCCGCGCTCATTAAAAGTTGCTAATCCCTTTAAGTAGTAGGCATAGTCTACATTTTTGTGATTGGGATGCAGTTTGATAAAACGGTCTGCGGCTGCTATGGTTGATACTGGATCTTGCTTCTTATAGTAAGCATAGATAATTTCAAGCTGTGCTTGAGTCGCATAGACACCATGTGGAAAGCGTGACTCTAATATTTGGAAGTAACGTAAAGCTTCATCATAATTGGTTTCTTCCATTTTTAGCGCACCAGCTTCATAGATTCTATTGGCTTGCCAGCCTTTAGTGTCATCCAAAGCTTTTGGATCACCAAAAATGAAGCAGCCACTGAGAAAGCTGCTGAGAAATAAAGCTAAAAATAAAGCTTGAATAAGCGGTAAAATACGTTTCACGAGTACATCTGCCAAAAAAGATTGCGTTATTATAACTGAAGCATTCGAAAATTAAGCATTCAATCATGACACAACCCAGGATTAAAACTTTTCTTATTCCAGAGCATTTAGGCGGACAACGTTTAGATTTGGCTTTACAAAAAATGTTTCCGGAACATTCACGCAGTCGTTTGCAAGCATGGATAAAAGAAGGGTTAGTGAAGTTAGATGGAGGTAATGCTGCTGCCAAAACTAAAGTTTGGGGTGGTGAGCGCATTGAGATGGATCCACCGCCAAATCTTCAAGAGAACGCTTTTAAACCAGAAAATATCCCGTTAGATATTGTGTACGAGGATGATGATCTGTTGGTTGTGAATAAACCTGCGGGCTTGGTTGTTCACCCAGCAGCTGGGAATTGGGGGGGGACCTTATTAAATGCATTGTTATTTCATGATGCAAAATTAGCTGATATCCCACGCTGCGGCATTGTGCACAGATTAGATAAAGATACCAGTGGTTTGTTGGTCGTTGCTAAAACACTAGAAGCACAAACAAGTCTAGTGCGACAGCTTCAAGCACGAACCGTTAAGCGAGAGTATCGCGCAATTGTTTGGGGTCAAATGTGGCGCAACGGTACGGTAGATCAGCCAATTGGACGTCATCCGCATGCAAGAACAAAAATGGCAGTGCTGAGGACAGGAAAGCCCGCCGTCACGCACTATGAAATATTAGAACGATTCGGGACTAATACTTATGTCCGCTGTCGCTTAGAAACAGGGCGGACTCACCAGATACGTGTACATATGCAGTATTTGAAAGCGCCACTTGTAGGCGATCCGTTATATGGAATCGGCAATATTGTTCCGCACAAAATGATGAGCCAGGCATTGTATGAAGCTGTGTCTAACTTTAATCGACAAGCCTTACATGCAATTAAACTAGGATTGCAACATCCAAAAACAAATGAATCAATGGAATGGCAAATTGAGTTGGCGGATGATATGAAACAACTGCTTGAGTTAATGCGCATAGAAGATGTGCAAGCACAGGATGCTTCATTCGATTTCCCTGTTGATGAAAATGGTTTATACGTTGGCGATGATGAAGATTGGAATGATGAATTTGATGACGATGATATGTTAGATGAGGCATTTTTAGAAGATGAATAAGCTACTTCAGGATGATTTTATTGTGCCCGACTGGCCATGTCACGCAAATGTACACGCGTTGCAGACCACACGTGCAGGTGGTTGTAGTCAACCGCCTTTTGATAGCCTGAATTTAGCAGATCATGTTCAGGATAACCCTCTTGATGTAGCAAGAAACCGCCAATTGCTAGCGCCCTATGTCCCCACAGAGCCAGCATGGCTAAATCAAGTACATGGTGTGCATGTAATAGACGCAGCAACAAGTCGCTGTCAGGAGCGCGCTGATGCAAGTTATACAACAGTACCCAATGTGGTTTGTGTAACAATGACAGCAGATTGCTTGCCCGTATTGATTTCTGATAAAGCGGGGACTATAGTCGCTGCGGTTCATGCTGGTTGGCGTAGCTTATGTGATGGCATCATAGAAGCAACAGTAGAAAAAATGCTAGTGCCGAGAAGTGACTTAATGGCGTGGTTAGGCCCTGCTATTGGCCCAGAATCTTTTGAGGTAGGTGAGGATGTTCGTAATCAATTTCTTGCTAAAGATCAACAGGCGATATCTGCATTCAAGCCTTCAGGAGAAAAGTGGTTAGGTGATCTGTATTCAATAGCAAGGCAACGTTTAGAAAACATAGGAATAAAGGAAGTATACGGACAGGTGGAGTGCACATTTACTAATGAAAACCGTTTTTTCTCATTCAGAAGAGATGGTAAAACTGGCCGTATGGCAACCATGATATGGTTAAGCGCATGATTCATATATAATGCGCGCTCGATAGAATTGGAATATGATGAATTTAATTAACATGACACCCTTAGCATGGATAGTAGCAACTAGTGTGCTTGGTGGTTTAGTAAGCGTACTTGTTGCAGCTGTGTTTGCGCTTAATGCACAACGAAAATGGGTACCTATGTTAGTAAGCTATGCAATTGGCGCACTACTCGGAGCAGTGTTCTTAGAGCTATTGCCGCATGCTTTTGAATTGGCGCCTAAAGCTGAATATATGACGGGTACTATCTTGTTCGGGATTTTACTGTTTTTTACGCTAGAGAAGCTCGTTTTGTGGAGACACTGTCATGGTCAGCATTGTGAAGCACATGCAATGCATGATGCCGCACACTGTCCGGACAACCTGCAGCCTAGCAGTGATGGTGCTAAGTATAGGCCTGCGCAACTAAAGCCAAGTATATTACCTAATCATCACGAGCATGAGCATGATGATGGACGCAGTGGCATGATGATTATGATTGGAGATACCTTTCACAATTTTGTTGATGGTATCCTCATAGCTGCGGCTTTTATGGTCGATGTTCAATTAGGTTTGGTGACAGCACTTGCCATTATTGCTCATGAGATACCACAAGAGATTGGTGACTTCTTAATTCTTTTGCATTCAGGATACAGTAAAAAGAAAGCGTTGTTTTTTAACTTGTTTTCGAGTTTGGCAACCTTAGTGGGTGGTTTGTTGGCATATACGGCGTTGAAAACCATGCAAGCTTGGGTGCCTTATATATTAAGTCTTGCTGTTGCCAGCATGTTATATGTTGCTGTTGCTGACCTTATTCCAGGGTTGCATAAACGTACTGCGATTAGAGATACATTACAGCAAATTATACTGATACTTTTAGGTGTTTCATCCATAGCTCTAGCTAAGTTTTGGTTGGAAGGTTAATTATTTTATGAGTGCTATTCCAAAAGTAGGTTTTGTGTCTCTGGGTTGTCCTAAAGCAGGGTCAGATTCAGAGCGCATATTGACGCAATTACGCGCAGAAGGTTACGAAATTAGCAGTAGTTACGAGCAATCAGATTTGGTCGTTGTAAATACCTGTGGCTTTATCGACTCCGCTGTGCAGGAGTCTTTAGATGCAATTGGAGAGGCTTTGAATAAAAATGGTAAAGTCATCGTCACGGGTTGTTTGGGTGCAAAAAAGGACGTTGTTCAAGAAGCACATCCAAATGTTTTGGCAGTAACAGGACCTCACGCATTAGAAGAGGTAATGCAGCATGTGCATACCAACTTGCCTAAGCCACATGATCCCTACACTGACTTAGTACCAGCGCAAGGTATCCGCTTAACTCCTAGCCATTACGCGTATCTAAAAATTTCTGAGGGATGTAACCACCGCTGTAGTTTTTGTATTATCCCGAGTATGCGTGGTGATTTAGTCAGTCGTCCAATCGGTGACGTTATGAACGAGGCAGAAAATTTAGTTAATGCGGGTGTTTCAGAGATTCTCGTCATCTCACAAGATACATCAGCGTATGGTGTCGATATGAAGTTCCGCAAAGGTTTTTGGAATGGTCGACCAATAAAGACGCACATGACTGAGTTAAGTCAAGCATTGAGTGAGTTAGGCATTTGGGTACGTTTACACTATGTCTATCCATATCCGCACGTTGATGATGTTATTCCACTAATGGCGGAAGGCCTGATTCTTCCGTATCTGGATGTGCCATTTCAACATGCTAGTCCAAGCATACTTAAATCAATGAAACGTCCTGCAAGCGGTGAAAATAACTTGGCTCGCATTAAAGCATGGCGTGAAATTTGCCCTGAAATTACTGTAAGGTCTACTTTTATTACTGGCTTTCCAGGAGAAACTGAGGATGATTTTAACTTGCTACTTGATTTCCTTGAGGAAGCGCAACTGGATAGAGTAGGGTGTTTTGCTTATTCTGCTGTTGATGGTGCTAAAGCGAATGAATTACCTAACCAAGTGCCAGAAGAGATCAAACAAGAGCGCTTGAGTCGCTTTATGGAAGTTCAGGAACGTATCAGTGCTGCTAAACTAGAGAAAAAAGTGGGGTCGATACAAACAGTGCTAGTCGATGAGTTGGCAACTGATAATCAAGATAATATTATTGCGGTAGCACGAACTAAAGCAGATGCTCCTGAAATCGATGGTGTTGTTTATTTACAAGATGCTGAGGGACTAAATCCTGGTGATTTTGTAGATGTGAAAATTATCGCCGCAAATGGACATGATTTAGTTGCTGGACCACCGTAAAGCTTTGTTTAAGGTGCTGTTTGTTAATCAAACAAGTCAGGCAGTATAGGTGCTGGACGCTCACTGTCGGCGCGAGACTCTAGAAAATCCAGTGTATAAGGACAGCGGGTTGGTTTTTGTCTTGTTTTTGAACGCTTTGATTTGATTTTGCTTTTTTCTAGTTCAATATAAGGTTTTTGGCTGATGCGAACATAACCACTAGTTGAGAGTTTCTGCGCTGTAGTTTCAAATAAACTAAGCGGATTATCTATGTTCTGTAATGTGATATAAGCTTTTGTTACTTTCAGAACGTTATACATCACAAGCTTATTCGAAGTTTGTTTTCCATATATCTCACCTGTTTGTATATCCATCTTAGCTCCTATATTAAAATCCAACGGCAACTTTAACCCAATCATCATTCGACTCGATTGGCTCCTCCAATTCAGTGCGCTTTGTTTTGCCACCTACATACACTGTATATTGCGTGTGAGGGCTATAATTTATTTTTGGAATAATCATGGTAGCTTGATCAGAGATGCCTGCTTCCTTTGGCAAATAGATGGCTGGGAACAAATTCGTATGAATATGTGTGTCGTAAGGAGACCGGTTGTTTTTAGAAATATTATTAGCAAATGTATTGTCTTCATACATTGGTTTAAGCTGCGACCACACTGCCAAATTGGAAATGATTTCAATACCAACGCGTAATTGATTGCCTCTTGTCGCTTTTACAGCTCTGATAATCCCTAGGCAAGTTTTTGTCGGGTCATCATCAAAGACAAGCGCTATCAGTTTTTTTTGCCTAGCGAGAGTGTTCGCGTATTTGTTTACACGGGCACCAAGACCATGTTTACTCTGGTCAGTGATAATCCAGGTATCTAATGAACCACTATCCACAGTAAGCCCGCTGGAACGATTCAATGTGTACTGACCAAGAAAATGATTATCAAATGATTTACCCTGTCTTGATAATGTCAACCCATTGCTAATCTGGTTAGCATGTAACACCTGGTCACATATTTCAAAAATACCTGCTTTCACTTTAGCATTTTTTGATGTGGCTTCTCTGGTTTCTCTTCGTCGTTGTCGCACATACTGTTTTTTTGTCCATTCAGCATGCATGATACTTAATGTTCCATTTAACAGTTTAGGGTCATCAATTTTTGAAAAAATAAGACTATTTGGAAATTCACCTCTGTCAGTTACATTAATTGCAATTAGCATTTGTTTCTCAAAGTCGTCTAGTTCCCAGTACCGATAGTTTTTATTCAAATCTGGCTGACGAATACGCTTTGCCTCTACATCTTGCTCTAAATCAATGAAGAATAAATATTGTTCAGGGTTAAATCGTTGACTAATGTGCGCATGCGTTAGCCAAGCACGGATGATTTTAAGCGCAGTTTCTGTTTGCTGTTTATCTAACCCCGCATTCTTTAGCTGACCAAACATGCAAATTTGTACAATAAATGCAGAAAGTGTTGTTTGAGGACTTAATGTAAACAGTTCAATTGGTGTGTTTAATAGATTTTGTTTGTACGCTATTTTGTAAAGTAAGTAGATTTGTAACCAGACTTTAGCTGGGGGATTTTGTTGAACAAAAGCGCGCCACTTTATCATATTAGTAGCTGCATTAATTGCTCTGGCGATTAGCAAAAGTTGTTTATCCTCATTAACAGTAGATTTTATGGGGCTAATCACGGTTTCAATGAGCTTGAGATGGAAAATATAAACTTGTCTGCAATAGCTGTAGCAAGTTTCGGCAATGCTATTCTCTAGCTCCGGTTTTATGTTTGATAAGCTAACAAATTGTGTTGAAAGTCTTTCAAGACGGCTCTGGTTCAGTTGCTCAGCCTCAAAAATCAAATTAATTTTTTGATCGATAGAAAGTGATGGTTCATCAAATAATAGAGAAATTTGCCGATTTGCTAGTTTAAGTGCCGAGATATCATCGATGTCAGCAAGGTCTGCTAACCAAGCAGTATGTTTTTGAGACTCTTTTTCAGCCTTTTTTCCTAAAATTCTTGTAAGTAAATTGCGCATTCAATGTAATGATCGACTGAATAAATCTAAGTTAGATAATATATATCATAATGTAATTTAAAATACAACAATAAACCATTGAATAGTAATAACATATTGA
>JBFIGM010000040.1:0-15853 GCA_041602315.1 Methylophilaceae bacterium
ATGATCCGTAGGCTTTGATTTTGATCATATGCTTAGTTATCGATTTTTATTGGTACATAAAGTGTACTTTCACCTCGCTGTACCAATACAGCAACAGTTTTGCCTTTGCGCACAGCATCAATTTGTTTATTAAATGCATCTACGCTCTGCGATTCGCTGTTATTTAAGCCTAATATAACATCGCCTCTTCTGATACCAGCTTCAGCTGCTATACCTGTGCTATTAATTACTAACAGGCCATTTTTACCATTTAGTTTTTTCTGTTGCTGCGGTGTCAACTCTTTGAGCGTTAAACCAATTCTATTCACGTCTTCAGCTTCAGGCGTTTTACTATTTTGAGCAACCTGAATATCTTCTGTAGGCATCTCACCAATTCGGAAATTCAGCGTTTTCATGCGGCCTTTACGCAGCACTACCACATCAATAAGCTTATTTGGTTTTGTCATACCTACCACGCGAGGCAAATCGCCAGATGTCTCTATCGGACTTCCGTCAAACTTCACTATAACATCACCAACTTCCAGCCCACCTTTATCTGCTGGGCTACCTTTTTCAACCCCAGCAATTAATGCACCGTTAGTGTTTTTCATGCCGAAAGAATCCGCAAGCTCTTTCGTTAATTCTTGGATAGCAACGCCTAGCCAACCGCGCGTCACCTTGCCAGTTTCTTTTAGCTGGTTAGATATATTGATGGCAACATCAATTGGTATACTGAAGGAAAGCCCCATAGAGCCACCACTACGGCTGTAAATCTGAGAGTTAATCCCGACAACCTCCCCAGATAAATTAAATAGTGGTCCGCCAGAGTTACCTGGATTAATGGCGACATCAGTTTGAATGAATGGCACATAATTTTCTTGAGGCAATGCACGACCTTTAGCACTAACAATGCCTGCAGTCATTGTATTCTCTAGGCCAAATGGAGAACCAATAGCAGCTACCCATTCACCTACTTTTAGCTTTTCGGGGTCTCCTATTGTTACTTTAGGCAAATTAGTTGCGTCGATCTTAATCAGCGCGACATCCGTACGCTTGTCAGCACCGATAATTTTCGCTTTAAACTCACGTTTATCGGATAACTTGACCAGCACTTCATCAGCAGCACTAACCACATGAGCATTAGTGAGAATGTAGCCATCACTGCTAATTATGAAGCCAGAGCCCAGTGACTGAGATTTATATTCCTGAGGCCCTTGTTGATTTGGCACACCTGGAAAACCAGGAATACCGAATCGCTTAAAAAATTCTTGCAAGTTTTCATCATATGGCATCCCTTGGAAAGGAGATACACCACCTTTCATCACTTGTGTAATGCTAATATTGACAACTGCAGGGCCTTGCTTTTCAGCCAGTATTGTAAAGTCTGGCAGACCTGTTACATAGGCTTGTGAAACTGGTAAAAAACTAATAGATAACACGAAAACAATCGCTGATAAAAACTTACTCAACATTTAACAACCTCTAACTTATTGAAATTTAACGGTATCAACTTCTTGCACCTCATTATCTAGGCGCAAGATAGTTGGTTGATGCTTTTCATAATATAAATGGCCTGTCGTGTGGCCTTTAACCCAGATAAAACCGATGATTAGACCTACAATAGCACCAAACATTTGAGCAATGTCAGACTGGTGTATCTGTGACATTAATATAGCACCAACCAACATGGCTGCAAGCGGCACCATATACAAAAGCAATGCGCTTTTCATTAATGCATTTTCATCAATCCCGACAATCACATGCTGCCCCACTCGAGCTTCAATATTGTTTTGCGCTTTAAAACTCGTACTTTTATGGGCAAATATTTTCCCCCATATTGCATTACCACAACCACGTGTTTTTCCGCACAACCCACAAGCCGTTTTGCGTACCACCTCAATATTAGCCATGGGTGGATGTCCATGACTATCACCTTCTGTACTTAAAATAACGGCATGCTGCTCTATCATATTACCTATCTGTCCATTTATTTTGTATCGCTACTTTTGAAGCTAACCGCTTTAGCTATGCTCTTCACTGTTTTTTCAGGCACTTCACCAATCACAATAATTTGACGCCCATCAACTACATTGGCACACATATTGGTTGATCCCATATACATATGACCTTTTTTAGGTCTCTGTCCCTTAGTCAGTGGCTCAATGAATAGAGATACAGAAGCAATGCCATCAGAGAAAATTAATTGATCAACAACTGCGTCTTTTCCTTTTACCGCTCGCTGTATATGGTCAACCTCCTTGTAGCCAGCAGGCAAATCTGTGGTAACTGTTGTGTCATTTGCAACATGCGTAATCACTTCCGTTGCCTCTGTGACATAACTTTTATTCATGTCGATTTTAGGTTCAAACCAATTCAGGTTGTTTTGTGAATTGAGCATACTGATATTGTTGAAATAAATCTGTTCCAATGTTTTATTATCAGTATTTAGTAATGCCATTTTTAGCATCAAGCCAAACTTCACATCCGACCAAACTTTATAGCTGTAGCGATACTCATCTTTGGGGTTCAACTCAACGACATGTGCCTCTCTTTCAGCTACAAATTCAGTACCTTTTAAACTTGCAGCATAGTGCGCTTTAATGGTATTCAGGTCAGTGGGGAGCATTGCTGGAAAAAGGTTTTTCCCACGTGTTTTTTTGATCACTATGTTACTGTTAGTAGGTTGAAAAATAACGACATTGTCACCCTGACTATAGACTTCCCGGTGGTTTGCCCCTAATACGATGTTACGCGCCACCTCACGTCCGCCATAGTTCATATGCTTGATATCAACTACGCGCTTTTGTTCGCCATTTACATAAGTAAATTGACCCTCATAGTTTAACTCTCGTGCAGCATAAGCGGACTTCTCTAATACTTGCCATGCGTCTAGAGCTATATCATCAGCAGCTTCATCCGCAGCCGCTACCGCATGTGCACTTAATAATGAAATGACAAGGCCGACAAACAGACGCAACATGCTTAATTTGGGTCCTTAAAGCTTGCTGATTGAATGTAATAAGTGGAGCCACTAGGCGCTATTGATTGATGCGCCTGTAGATACTCCAAAGGCATGCTTTGTGCAATTTCAACAGGAGACAAATCTTCAGAGTCACTAATTTGCAATTTGAACACCATGAGACCTACAAACATCACAGCCGCAGCTGAAGCTGCTACCGACCATAGGATAGGTGTAGATTTTTTCTTTTTTACTACAGCAGCACGTTCTATTTGTTTATTAACAGCTAATACTGTCGGCTCTGTTTCCAAAGCACGCATCACTCTGTCCGAGAAATGGTATGGCATATCTGCGTTTTGGCGCATTACATCACCTATTAAATGATAAGCCTTCCAGGTATCCTTCAAGTCACCATTAGCTTTCAATGCAGTCATCAGGTGCTCTGAGTCTTCAATCTCAAATTCACCATCAATAAATGCAGACAATTGATTTTTCATACAAAACCTCAAAACAAACTATTAATTTATAAAACTTAAATTAAATAAAAATAAATATACTGAAACTATTGATCTACCAGCGTTTGTGATCTGGTGTATCTAACAGCGGTCTAAGTTTTTCAGCGATAGTCTCACGGGCTCTAAAAATGCGAGACCGGACTGTGCCAATTGGACACTGCATAATATCAGCGATTTCTTCATAACTTAACCCTTCTAATTCACGCAGCGTAATTGCCGTACGCAAATCTTCAGGCAAATTAGCAACAGTGTCATTGACAGTTTGTGCAATTTGCTTGGTCGCCATTGCTGTTTCTGGCGTCTCCATTACACGCATGTCAGTGCCACCTTCGAAGTTTTCCGCATCTTCTATTTCCACATCGTTCAAAACTTGTGGCTTACGCCCCAAAGAAACCAAGTAGTTTTTAGCAGTATTAATACCTATGCGATAAAGCCACGTGTAGAACGCGCTATCACCTCTGAAGTTATGCAAAGCGCGGTAAGCCTTGATAAAGGATTCTTGTACAACGTCTTCAACTTCAGTTTGATCGCGTATCATGCGGCTAAGCAAACGTCCAAGCTTACGGTGATATTTGTCCACCAGCAAACCAAATGCTTTTTTGTCACCTGCTTGCGCACGCTCGACTAATAACTGATCAAGCTCACGATTTGAATTTGCTGGCAGGTCTTTTGCCATATTTGCCATTGCACTCCCTTGCTCGCCTATTTTATTATGCTTAACATCGTTAGTATACGATGCTTCGCTGTATGACGATAGTGCAGGCTCTGCGAAACTTGTCCGCGTTAATTTTTCAATATTCTTTGTTTGTAGCATGCTCTCTCCCAATAATTTCCATATCGTAAGCAACTGTTCTTTGCTAGCCTAAGTTTAAAGACACAGTTAAACTGATATAAGTTCATTCATTTTTATTTTTTATGCCCCTAGAATTTGATGTATTGATTATCGGCAGCGGTCTCGCAGGTTTAACCTTAGCACTGCAAATTGCTGATAGAAAAAAGGTATGTATCGTTAGCAAACGGACAATTCATGATAGTGCCAGCAACTGGGCGCAAGGAGGCATTGCAACCGTGCTAAACAGCGATGACTCAATTGATGAACATATTCATGACACGCTCCAGGCAGGTGCAGGTCTCTGTGATGCTGAAATTACACGCTTGGTTACAGAAAATGGACGTCAAGCGATCAATTGGCTGATTGATTTAGGCGTAGAGTTTACACGCGAAGAAAATACCGAAACAGGTTACCACCTAACGCGTGAAGGTGGTCACAGCCGTCGTCGAATCATTCATGTTGCAGATGCAACTGGACATGCAGTGCAAAAGACGCTGACACAAAAAGTACGTGAGCATCCACATATTTCCATATTAGAGAACCATATTGCTGTTGATTTAATTACCTCAAAGAAATTAAATCAGGAGGTAAACAATCGCTGTCTGGGTGCATACATCTTGGATAATGCATCTGGAAAAGTCATGACCATTGCTGCGCAACAAACTGTTTTAGCAACTGGCGGTGCTGGCAAGGTCTACTTATACACTACTAACCCAGACGTCAGCACTGGCGACGGTATTGCAATGGCATGGCGTGCAGGTTGCCGTGTTGCCAATATGGAGTTTATTCAGTTTCATCCTACTTGTTTGTTTCATCCCCATGCTAAGTCATTTCTGATTACAGAAGCAGTGCGCGGAGAAGGTGGCATACTCAAGCTACCGGATGGTAGACGTTTTATGCCCGCCCATGACGAACGCGCAGAGTTAGCACCCAGGGATATCGTTGCGCGTGCGATTGACTTTGAAATGAAAAAACGTGGTCTAGAGTATGTTTTACTTGATATTAGCCACAAGCCTGCCACTTTTATCAAAGAACATTTCCCGACAATTTATCAACGCTGCATGGAACTTGGTATTGATATAACCACTTCGCCTATTCCAGTTGTACCTGCCGCACACTATACATGCGGCGGCATTATGGTTGATGCAAAAGGGCAAACAGACATTACCAATTTATATGCCATTGGTGAAACGACATGCACAGGACTACATGGCGCCAATCGATTAGCCAGTAACTCCCTACTCGAATGCTTGGTGTTTGGTCGAATTGCTGCACATGAAATATTAACCGCAAAAAAACAAGCACTACCGACGCTACCCTACTGGGATGAAAGTCGGGTAACCGATGCTGATGAAGAGGTTTTGATAACACATACCTGGAATGAGTTACGCCGATTTATGTGGAACTATGTTGGTATTGTTCGCACAGATAAGCGCTTAAGTCGCGCTATGCACCGTATCCACATGCTACGCGATGAGGTTCATGAGTTCTATAGCAACTTTAAAGTAACCAATGACTTAATTGAATTACGTAATTTACTTCAAGTAGCAGAGCTTATCGTGCAAAGCGCAATGGAACGACATGAGAGTCGCGGACTGCATTACAGCAAAGATTACCCAGCTTTATTGAAAGAAGCTAAACCAACTGTGCTTTATCCAGAAAAAAATTACAGTATTTTAGATAATCAACACGGGCATTAGATAGATGCGTTTTATTTATTTCATGCTAGCGGCATTATGCCTGCTTATTGTACTCAGCTATCAGGCACACGCAGCGCAGCGCATTACCTATTTTTACGATGGTGACACCGTAAAAATTCAAGATACAGAAAAAACTTATAAATTACGCCTCAATCATATCGATGCACCAGAGCGCAACCAAAGTTATGGCAAAAAATCCCGCCGCGCGCTCATGAAACTGTGTCAGAACGCTGCTATCCAAGTCAGCATCAATGGTATAGATAAGTACCACCGTCAACTAGGCAATTTATACTGCAATCAACAAGATGCAAGCAGCTACATGCTTAAAAATGGCCATGCGTGGTTTTATCAGCATTATTCGAACAAAGCTGAGTTAGCCACCTTGGAGGCGAGTGCCAGAAAAAGTAAGTTAGGTTTATGGCAAGACGAGAAACCAACACCCCCTTGGGTTTGGCGGTATCTAATCAAACAAAAAGCATCGGCTTTTTAATGGCTGGCTGTATGAAATTACAACTTAATTTACCAATAATCTCTGCACAAACAGTGCAAAACCGATAGAATTCTAATTTTATATTTACATAAATGCTAGGAACCAATATGCAAATTGCCATGAACACTGTTGTTACGATGACTTACGAACTACGAAACAGCAAAGGCGACCTGCTAGAAGAAAGCAAAGAGCCTGTAGCCTACTTACACGGCGGCTATGACAACATCTTCCCAAAAGTTGAAGAAATGATGCATGGCAAAAGTGTAGGTGATGTTGTGGAAGTCACCTTAGAGCCAGATGATGCTTTTGGTGATTATGATGAAGAGTTAGTGCAGATTGAACCTGAAAGCGCATTTCCTGCTGATAACTTAAAAGAAGGTATGCAGTTTGAAGGGGAAGATGAGAGTGGCGAAGTGATTTTATATACCATTACCAATATTGCAGATGGCAAGGTAGTGGTAGATGGTAATCACCCATGGGCTGGTGAACGTTTATTATTCAAAGCGACGATTACAGACGTGCGTAAAGCCAAAACAGAAGAAGTTGATCACAAGCACGTGCATGGCGCTGGCGGGCATCATCACTAACGCCATCCCATCTCATATTTGAATTAGATTATTTCAAAGCTTCATAATGCTAGCGGCATGCTACAGCATCCGTTAGCTATAGCTGGTACTAAGTCATATCTTTTAATTTGTACAATAACTCCAATGCCTGCTTTGGTGTCAGATCATCTGGTAGCACCGATTCTAACGCTTCGACAAGTGGATGATTGACTGTGACTTCTGACCCCACTTCAACAGCAAACATATCTGGTTGGTGCTCACTTTGTGCAGCCTGATTGTTTTCTAACTGGATAAGTTTTCTTTTTGCCGAAGCCACCACAGATTTTGGAATCCCAGCGAGTTGCGCAACTTGAATGCCATAGCTTTGGTTTGCAGCACCCTCCTCCACCTTATGCAAAAATACAATCCCTTTGCCATGTTCTGCGGCATCCAAGTGCACATTTGCTGCCTGTTTAAACTCATCTACGATACGGGTTAATTCGAAGTAGTGAGTGGCAAATAAAGTGAGTGACTTATTCTTTTCTAAGAGCTGCTTTGCAACAGCCCAAGCCAAACTTAAGCCGTCAAATGTGCTGGTACCCCTGCCAATCTCATCTAATAGTACCAAGCTTTTTTCTGTCGCATTGTGTAAGATATTTGCCGTTTCTGTCATTTCCACCATGAAGGTTGAGCGCCCACCTGCCAAATCATCAGAAGCGCCAATTCTAGTAAAAATACGGTCAATTTCACCGATTTTAGCAACATTTGCAGGCACATAGCAGCCACAATATGCTAGCAACACAATTAAAGCTGTCTGCCGCATAAAAGTTGATTTACCGCCCATATTGGGTCCTGTAATCAGCAGTAATTGCCGGTACGGATTTAGCGTGACATCATTTGCTACAAATGGCTGCGCAATCTCTTCTACGACCGGATGACGGCCAGCTTCAATTTCCAAAACACTCTCTTGTACAAATACTGGTTGTACATAACCAAGGCTTTCAGCCCTTTCAGCAAAGCAACAAAGCACATCCAAACTAGCCACCGCGCCAGCATTCGTTTGCAGCGCTGAAATGTGTGACGCCAGTTGCTCCAATACTTGTTCGTACAACGCTTTTTCTCTCGCCAGCGCCCGCTCATTGGCACTTAATACCTTATCTTCGAATGCTTTCAGTTCTGGGGTAATAAATCGCTCTACATTCTTTAGTGTTTGACGTCGGCGGTATTCAGTGGGGGCGTTATCTGCTTGCGCACGTGTGATTTCAATATAGAAACCATGCACACTATTGTACTCAACTTTTAAATTGCTAATTCCTGTGCGCTCTTTTTCAGCGACTTCATACTGCAGCAAGAAATCACCATGGTTTGTTTGTAGCGCGCGCAACTCATCTAGTTCATCATCATATCCATCAGCAATCACACCGCCCTCGCGTAGTAGCGTTGATGGCTCTGATTTAATTGATTGTTTTAATAAAGCTGAGGCTTCTGGTTTCACTTGCAGATTCACCATCAACATTTCTAACATGCCACATGTACATTCTTGTAGCGTATCCTGAATGGCTGGCAACTCATTTAGACTATCTCTTAAAGCAGACAAGTCTCTTGGTCTCGCCGTCTTCAGCGCCACCCTTGCAGTAATTCTTTCAATGTCAGCAACTTGTCTTAAAAGATTATGCAGTATGGGCTGCTTACTTAGCGTAATTAACTCACCTACCGCTTCATGCCGTTTTGCGACCAATGTTCTATCACGTAATGGATGGTGTAACCAATGACGTAGCAAGCGTGACCCCATGGCCGTTTTAGTCGTATTGAGTAGTGAATAAAGTGTGGGAGAAGCTTCCCCTCGAATCGTAGTGTCAATTTCTAAGTTGCGACGTGTGGCAGCATCTAATTGAATGTACTGACTCGTCTGCTCAACCGATAATGCAACGATGTGCGGTAGTGCAGTGCGTTGTGTATGTTTAACATATTCCAGTAATGCACCTGCAGCGGAAACTGCTACTGTTAATTCAGCACACCCAAATCCTTTTAAATCTATTGTGTTCAACTGCTGCGTTAGAACATGAGTTGCCGTTTCTAAATCAAACTGCCATGCAGCAATATGTTTTTTGGGGGCTTTATGCTGCGTGATTGCTTCATGCTGCACATTGTCAGCACATACAATTTCTGCCGGATTAATGCGTTCAAGCTCTTGGGCCAAATGACCTTTAGCTACCTCACTTAGCACAAACTCGCCCGATGACAAATTCAATCTAGCTAGGCCTACGAGCCCATCGTCAAAACAGACACTTAACAACAGGTTATCTCTTGTTTCATCTAGCAAGGCGGCATCTGTTAACGTGCCAGGGGTTAAAATACGCGTAACCGCACGCTCTACTGGCCCTTTGGCTGGCACATCACCAACCTGCTCACAGATGGCTACTGCTTCACCTAGCTTTGCCAGCTTGGCTAAATATTGTTCTGCTGCATGATATGGCACACCGGCCATTTTAATTGGTGCACCATTACTTTTGCCACGCTGGGTAAGTGTGATACCTAAAAGGCGAGCAGCTTTCTCTGCATCTTCAAAAAACAATTCATAAAAGTCACCCATCCGAAAAAAAAGCAACATATCGGGATGCTGTGCTTTCATCGACAAATACTGTCGCATCATCGGGGTGTGATTTTCAAGGCTCATAGGTGCATTCAATTCATTTTTATTGCTGATTGTAATATTTAATTACATTTGATATTTGCACGTCACTTTAGTGGAAAAAAGCGCTAGCGACAACCAAGACAGGTCATTTTTATGGTTTTAATACATACGCAATCTATCAAGCAATGCGTAAGATTGTTGCTAAATGATATTACGCAGTTTTGAGGCTGCTAGAGAAGCAGCCGCTGTTCTCGTTTCTACACCAAGCTTCACAAAAACATGTTCTAGATGTTTATTCACCGTGCGGGGGCTAGACCCCAAAATATCACCAATATCACGACTGGTTTTACCTTTAATAGTCCAATACAGGACTTCTGACTCTCGCTTTGTGAGTTTAAATATATGCATCAACGCTTCAATTTGAGCCGCGTCAGACTCCTCACGCAATACAATCATCCACTGTTCATCACTGCTTAAATCAGCAGGGCTCAAGGTTAAGCGCTTCGCACTTTGAATAATGATCAAAGGTTCTAGTGTCTGGCCAGTAGCATCTTCTTGATAAGCTTTTGTAATCCAGCTCAGCACCTCATGAGGCGTCAAAATCTCTCGTGCTTCAGTTAACCCGATACCATCAAGAAAATATGCTTTCATCCAGTCACGCGCTAGCGGGGTTTGCCAAATAATCTTTCCATCCTGAGGTGTAATGGCAATCGCAGCTTGACCAAAAGCATCTAACGCACTTCTTGCTTGTCGCATCTCTCTGGAAGTTTGCATATGCGAACTCATTCTAACCAAAACCTCATTCACGCGAATCGGCTTAGTCACATAGTCTGCACCACCTGCTTGGAATGCCGCAACAACATGCTCTGTCTCAGTTAAGCCGGTCATAAATATAACGGGAATATGACTCGTCTTATTACTTGCCTTAAGGGCTTTACATACTTCAAAACCATCCATCTCTGGCATTATCGCATCAAGCAAGATAATATCTGGCTCTGCTTCTGCGGCAATTTCTAATGCCGTTTCACCATTGTTAGCGACAAATACTGTATAGCCAGACTCATCTAGTGCATCATGTAATACAGCAAGATTATCAGGCACATCATCAACGATGAGTACGAGTAAAGATTGCTTTTCATGTTGCGCAAGGTTCATCACTTTGTCATCTCTTGTAAAAATGTCTTCATTTCTTTGAACTTGAATTCTGCTGACAAAAACCGCATCCGTTCGATAAAGACTTTGTAATCTTGGCTATCATTATCAATCATATCTAATTGTTGGTTTATTTTTTTCGCATGCCCAATGTTTGCTGATGCCAACAAATCTTTAAGAATATCCTGTGGAGGTGAGATCATTTCTAATGCAGCTATATCATTAAAGTTATGCTCATTAATTGTTTGTGCATAACTTTCGACTATCGACTCGCTGGTCACCCAATCTAATTCCAGTTTATGACCAATCCAATCTAGCAACTCTTCTACACTCACGGGCTTGACTATGAAGTCACTAGAATCAATACCTGCTGAATTTTCTAGATTTTGGTCAAACGCATTCGCAGACACAATGCCAATAATTGTACTAGATTGATGGATTTTTCGAATGATATAAGAAGCTTCCCAGCCATCCATCACTGGCATGGCCAGATCCATTAGAATAATATCTGGTTTAAATGTTTGATAGATACCCAGACACTCTTGACCTGTTGCCGCTTGAGCCATTTCAAACCCAAGAGGTTCTAATATATTAACAATCAACTCTCTATCAACCTCTTCATTATCAACGATTAAGACTCTACGTTTTTGACCTCTATAGCCAATACGTGAGGTATGCTTCACAGTAAATTCACCAGCATCACGTTCTACCTGAGGCAAGAATAAATTAATGTTGAATGTAGTCCCCACCCCTACTTTACTGGTAAATGTCAACTCCCCTCCCATCAACTCGGTTAGCAGCTTACTAATGGTTAAACCCAAGCCAGTACCGCCGACGTTGACTCGATTTGCAGCACTTCCTCGCGCGAACGGCTCAAAGATTTTGTTGTATTCAGACTCTGGGATACCAGGGCCAGTATCTGTAATTTCAATGTGCGCAAGTTCATTTGCATACCTTATTTTGAAGGTTATCCGGCCCGCATTGGTAAACTTAAGTGAGTTACCCAGAATATTGATCAGTATTTGTGTTAAGCGTTTTTGATCTGCTTTTACATATGCGGGGAGTTTGCCGCTAATCAAAAACTTAAAATCAAGCCCCTTATTCCTTGCCTGCAATTCAAACATACTCACGATCTGATCAATGAACTCTGGAAATTGAATGAGCTTATTTTCAAACGTCAATTTACCGCTTTCAATTCTGGCAATATCTAATGTGCCTTCGATTAACGATAATAGATGTTCACCGCTGCGCCTGATAACACGTATCGCTTGTTTTCTGTTTTCAGGAATATTGCTATCGTTATCAAGTAATTGTGCATACCCCAAAATACTGTTGAGCGGCGTTCTGAGCTCGTGACTAATGCCTGTAATGTAACGGCTTTTAGCTTGATTAGCATGTTCGGCATGCTGTCGTGCAAGCTGCAACTCAGCATCCGTTTGCTTATGTAATTCAATCTCGCGCATCAATAAACCAGTTTGCCGGTTAGACTCCTCTTGCGCAACACGTCTGCTTTCAGTCGTCAGCACCAGCCACCAAGCAATAATGCCACTTGCAAACACGAGCGCAGCGAAAACTTTTAAATAACTAGACTGCATATAAGGCAGCAAGGTGCTCGACACATTTGAAATTGTCGTCACTTCATGAAAATAGATTAAGCCTAGCATCGCACCAAAGAAGATAAGCGCGATGAACATTAATAAGAAATAATGTGCAACACCACCTTTAAGGTATGGCCATATCCATTTTGGCAGGACAAATCGGCTGGCTTCCAACCATTGGTTAGATAGTCGGGCTTTTGGTTTACATGCATCATTGCAACGCGCATCTAAACAACAGCATAGTGAACAAATAGCACCTTGGTAGGCGGGGCAATGTGCCATATCTTCTGTTTCATACTCTTTTTCACAGAGCACGCATTTTTGTACTCGCTGATGCGCTGGGTAGGTATAAGGTTTACGTGCAATGTAATAACGCCCCTTGGTTGCCCACGCAATGATAGGTGACACGACCAAGGCGCTGCCAAGTGCGATAAAAGCTGAAAAAGCTTTTGCTTCTGAACCAAATAAACCAGTGAAAGCAGATATCGACAAAACGGATGCGATTAACATTGTGCCCACGCCAACAGGATTAATGTCATACAAATAAGCACGTCTAAACTCAACCCCTTTGGGGCTTAGGCCCAAGGGCTTATTAATGACCAAATCTGCTACTACAGCGGTTATCCAAGCAATGGCAATATTAGAATAAAACCCGAGCACCTCTTCTAACACATGAAAAACATCAAGCTCCATCAAAATGATGGCAATCACTGTGTTAAATACAACCCAAACGACACGCCCTGGATGACTATGTGTTAAACGTGCAAAAAAGTTTGACCAAGCTAATGATCCCGCATATGCATTTGTCATGTTGATTTTCATTTGAGAAATAACAACAAACAGCATCGTTGCAAATAAAGCCAACTCCTTAGAGCTAAAGACATAGCCATAGCCGACCAGATACATATGCGTAGGATTAACCGCTTCTAAAAAAGACATGTCGCTCTGTATGACTAAATAAGCCAGCAAGACCCCTGCCGCCATTTTTAACATGCCAGGTATTATCCAACCTGGACCAGCTAACAGCACGCCAAGGTTCCAACGCCAACGATTCTGCTTGGTTTTCTCAGGCATGAACCGCAAAAAGTCTACTTGTTCACCAATTTGGGGAATCAAGGCAACGCCGACAGCGGTGGCTGCACCAAATAAGAGCAAGTTAAATTCTTGATGCACTCCTGTGATGCCTGAAAAATGCATCATTCTTGATAGCACATCTGGATCTTGATAGAACACTGCAATGAATGGTAAACACATTAAGAGAATCCACACTGGTTGTGAAAACATCTGAATACGGTTTATCAACGTAACACCGTGTATGACAAATGGGATAACGACTAACGCACTAACCAAATAACCAATATAAAGTGGCAAATGAAAATATAGCTCTAACGCATAAGCCATAATTGCAGCCTCAAGCGCGAATAAAATAAAAGTAAAGGACGCGTAAATAAATGACGAGATAGTGGACCCAATATAGCCAAAACTGGAACCACGTGTCAGCAAATCCATATCCAAACCATACTTCGCTGCATAAAAACTAATAGGTAAAGCAGTGAAAAATATAATGACGCCTACTGCGAGGATTGCCCATAGTGCATTGAGCATACCGTAGTTGACAGCGATTGTGCCGCCTATTGCTTCTAGCACTAAAAATGAGATTGCGCTCAGTGCTGTATTCGACACCCGAAAAATAGACCACTTCCTGAAGGACTTTGGTGTATAACGTAGTGCGTAATCTTCTATTGATTCATTCGCAACCCATGTATTGTAATCACGTCGGATTTTTACAATACGCTGTGTTGCATTTGCACTCTCTGCCGTTGCCATTATTGTATTTTCGGTTATCAATTCAATTTTCCATTACATCGATCAATGTAGAATGGCTAATCGCAAGCAACATCTATACCGTGCTGGCTTGCAGCTCCCCCATACTATTTTATTTGTTAACAACGATTAAATATGTACGCAATTTTACGTATATTTTGCTGCTTCTGAATTCAGAAGCACATGTGTCTATTAAACTATCGCCAATAAAATAGCCTAATCATTTTTTCAATGATTAGGCTATCGACGGTGCAATCAATGCACTATCAGCTATTCGGTATTGTACTAGCTCACCAAGAATAGGCCACCTGTTAGTAGCATTACCGCCGCAAATGCCTCATATAAGCGACGCGCCAATGCGCCTCGAAAAGAACCTGCCAAATAGCCTAAGATATGCAATGCAACGGTAGCCACTAGCATGCCTACAAGCGCAGCAATGTAGGGTTGTCCGATTAATTCAATGCCATGTGCAAACCCGTGTGCCATTGCAATCACGGCAACAAATGCGATTGCCACTCCCATTCGCATAGATTGATGAGTCAGTAGCAACACACCCATTATGACGAGTCCTAGTGCAATCATGATTTCGATACCTACAATACCAATACCCATAAAACCAAGACTCGCACCTAATGCCATAGATACAACAAATAATGAGGGTAACTGCCAGCGATTACGGCCTCCTTGTTTGGAAGCCCATAAGCCAACAGCAATCATCATCAGTAAATGATCCCAACCTAAAAAAGGATGCATAAATCCTGCTTGCAAGCTCGTTAATGCATGGCCTGGATGCGCGAATGCGATTGTAGAAAAAGCCAATAGTGGCAGACTGTATAGGTATTTTTTAATCATCATCTTTCCTTTAAAGCATTAAGCCCTGTTTTTCGATAAATTTCACGATCTCTTCTAGGCCATGGTTGGTTTTTAGGTTTGTAAACATAAATGGGCGTTCACCACGCATACGCTTTGCATCCGTGTCCATGACCTCTAGAGATGCGCCAACCATTGGTGCTAAATCAATTTTATTGATAATCAGCAAATCTGATTTTGTGATGCCTGGGCCACCTTTACGTGGAATTTTTTCACCAGCGGACACATCAATGACGTAAATAGTTAAATCAGATAGCTCTGGGCTGAATGTTGCCGCCAAGTTATCACCACCACTTTCAATAAATACAATATCAAGTGGTTCGAATCGCTTACTTAATTGTGCAACAGCCTCTAAATTCATTGAAGCGTCTTCACGAATGGCAGTATGCGGGCAGCCTCCAGTTTCAACGCCAATAATTCGATCAGGTGTCAGCGCTTCATTTCTGGTTAGGAACTGTGCATCTTCTTTCGTATAAATATCATTCGTGACAACAGCAATGTTGTAAACATCTCGGAGTCGTTTACATAGTGCCAAGGTTAATGCTGTTTTACCTGAGCCCACAGGCCCGCCTATACCTACCCGCAATGGCTCTTTATGGAGATATGATGCGGTCGCTGGTTGTTCCAAAATAGCTGTTGTCATTTAATTCTCACCTATTCTATTAAGATCTAAAAAGCCGGCTGTATTGCGTTTCATGATGACAGCCAGCGATGCTAAGTAATGGGTTAAAGTTACTGATTTCATCATCTTTTA
>JBFIGM010000041.1:0-15742 GCA_041602315.1 Methylophilaceae bacterium
AGAGAGTAAAACGATTATTTCAAGTGAGCTTAATGCGCCAAATGGCCTAACATTTTCAGGTAATACATTACTCATTGCCAATCAAAACGGTGTTGTTACTTTAGAAAAAAATGGAGATAAGTGGTCAAAACCAACCCCATTGATTAGCAAATTAGCTACTGGTGGTCATACCTTAAAAACAGTCAAAATTGGACCAGATAGTCACTTATATCTAAATGTTGGATCAAGTTGCAATGTCTGCAACGAAAGTGACCCGACACGTGCCACTATTTTACGATATACCATCGAAGGTAACCCAGCTGGTGCAATAGCAGTAGTTGGTAGGCATGCTGCCCTACCCCCTATTTGGGCAAAAGGGCTTCGTAACAGCCAAGGCTTTGCCTGGCATCCAGAAACAAAGGAGATGTTTGCAACCAATAATGGTGCAGATATGCGCTCTGACAAAAAAAATGGTGCTATCAATGACGAACTACCACCTGAACACATTAACCTCATTAAGCAAGGTGAGCATTACGGATGGCCACATTGCTGGGCTAATGCCGAGATACCTGGAACGATGACAACAGACCCCAACTTTCCTGGCCCAGCAGATTTTTGCGAGAAAGCAACAGCACCTGCAATCACACTCACTTCTCATTCAACACCTATCGGCATTACTTTTTTAAATAAAAGTCACTTTCCTATTGAATTTAAAGACGATGCGATTGTCGCATTACATGGTTCCTGGAATAGAGAAGAACTGAGTGGCTATAAGCTTGTAAGGCTGATATTCGAAAATGGTAAGCCGGTAGATGCCGTAGATTTTGCTACTGGCTGGTTAAAGGACAATAAAGCTTGGGGTCGCCCTGTTGATGTTGCAGTAGGGCCTGATGGGGCACTCTATGTTACGGATGACAGAACGGCATTTATCTACCGCATATTTTATAAAAAACAATAGAAACTGAAAGAAAACAAAATGACGAAATTGATGTGTAAAATAATTTTACTGGTTTTTGGTATGACATCGATTGCGCATGCAGCGCCAGATAAACTACCTGGCAATGTTTCAGTACATATCGCAAAAACACACTATCTGCACCCGGTACTTTTATTGCACCCCTATTTGAATGTCTGGCATATGAAGGGGCCACTTGCAGAAAAAGCAGCCTTGGCATCAATGCAATCACATTTTTCTCAAGTGACTGAGTGTGAAGATGATAGCAGTGCGGATGTTGTCGTATTGCTAGAACCTCACATGTTCTACAACGCGCAGCTGCAAGTGTATCATGCGGAATATATCGCCCGAGTTTATACCAATGATGGTGAGCCAGTCACACGAATCAAAAAACAAGCTCAACAGCTTGGGCCTATCACCATCTCACCAGATTATTATATGGAAAAGGCCTATACCAAAGCTATTGATAAAGTCATTTCTGAATTAGTGAGTGATCAAGCGTTTTTAGACACCTTAAACAAAAATAAACCGATAGATGCTGGCAAGTTGTGCAAAAAACTGGACCTTTTGCCACTAGACAAACTCTATTACTAATAACCCATAAGACGTTAGAGACATGAAAAAAATCATTATCATCTTGGTACTCTTTAATACCGCTTTGGTGCAGGCAAAGTCGCTTTACTCAGAGACCATTACCAATCTTTTAACGCCAGAGTCTGTGATACAAGCAAAGAATGGCGATATATTCGTCTCTGAGATTAATGAGTTTGGTAAAGATGGTGACGGTCGAATCAGTAAAATTGATCAAAACGGCAAAGTGACCATATTCGCTAATGGAATGGATGACCCTAAAGGGTTAGCTATGATCGGCAATAAACTTTACGTTGCTGATAAAACGCGTATTTTGGAAGTAACCAGCAATGGTAACTGGCAAGTGTATGCTGCTGAGTCCACATTTCCATTTACACCTCAGTTCTTAAATGACTTGGTTGCTGATCAATATGGTAATTTATTTGTAAGCGACAGTGGTGATCTAAAATCTGGTGGTGCCATCTATAAAATTGCGCGAGACGGTGTTGTGAGCGTCATAGTTGATGGTAGCAACCCGAATGTCAAGGCGCCTAATGGATTGCTGATTGAGGATCGCAAGCATTTGTTAACCGTTGATTTTGCCACGGGCATTCTCTATCGCGTGAATACTGCTACAAGTAAAATGACAAAATTAGCAGATGGATTTGGTGGTGGTGATGGCATCATCAAAACACCAAAAGGAACAATTTATATTAGTGACTGGAAAAACGGGAATATATACTTAGCTGCTGACGGCAAAGCTCAGACTGTGAAAGGTGGGTTCAATAGTCCCGCTGATATTGCCATAACACAAGACCAAGAGCATATTCTGATTCCTGTGATGAAAGCTGGAACACTTGAGTTTATGTCAGTAAAATAGCCGATTTTCGGGCATCAAACTTGTCAAAGAACACCTGTTATCTAGAGCCAATCGATTTACGTGTAAGCGCTCTCAATTGGTTGGCTGTAAGAAATCCGCAGCAAAAAGTTGATGGAGTCACTCGGCTGCAACAAGCATTCTTAGCGAATCAAATTGCGCTAGATGTTTCAGCAATACTCACAGAAGACTCTATAGGCAATAAACCCATTCCAGGGCGTCCAGTGAAACCAGACCTAGTGTCCCCAAAAAATGTCAAGAAACGTGCTATGCACACAGTTGAGGGTCGCGCTGCACTTATACACGCACTCACACATATCGAATTTAATGCGATTAATCTGGCACTTGATGCTATTTGGCGTTTCAATAATATGCCCACTCAATATTACATTGACTGGTTGAAAGTCGCAGCGGAAGAAGCCTATCACTTCACCTTATTGAATGAACATCTAAAAACAATAGGATATGAATACGGTGATTTCTCTGGACATGATTCCCTATGGGAAATGGTTGCAAAAACAAAGGAAGACGTACTCGCCCGCATGGCATTAGTGCCCAGAACTATGGAAGCACGTGGCTTAGATGCTACGCCAGCACTACGCAATAAAATTGCACAAGCAGGTGATCAGGCAGCAGCAGAAATTCTGGATATTATTTTACGAGATGAAGTGGGTCACGTTGCCATTGGCAATACCTGGTTCAACTGGCTATGTGAACAAAGAAAGCTAGACCCCATTGCCACGTTTGATGCGCTGCGCCTGAAATACAAGGCACCTCAATTACGGCCACCATTTAACATGGAAGCCAGAAGAAAAGCTGGCTTTAGCGAAGAAGAGCTAAACCTTTTAGCTAATAAATGAACTAAGCAGTCAGCAAATATGCCGCACCATCTAAGCCTACATAATTCAATGCATATGTTGCTTGTTTCTGCACGATAGGCTTAGCATGATATGCAATACCAATGCCAGCAGCAGACATCATTTTTAAATCATTGGCGCCATCGCCTATGGCAATTGTCTGCTCAGGTTTTAATCCCAGTTGATCGCGCAACTGCATCAACTCATTGGCTTTTCGCTCTGCATCAACAATATCACCCAATACCTTGCCTGTTAATTGACCATCAACGATTTCTAGCGTATTCGATACGGCATAATCTAAACCCAGCTTCTCTTTCACGTATTGTGCAAAAAAAGTAAAACCACCTGAAACAACCATTGTTTTTATATGGTGTTGCTTACAAAGCGCAACCCATTCTTTTACACCTGGGTTAAAAGTAAGCCTCTCATCAATCACCTTTTGCAGAGCACTTTCATCTAAGCCTTTCAGTAAAGCAACGCGTCTTTTCAAACTTGCAGCAAAGTCCAACTCTCCACGCATTGCTGCCTCGGTAATCTCTGCAATTTGCGGCTTAATACCCATCATATCGGCAATCTCATCAATGCACTCAATGGCTATCAACGTAGAGTCCATATCCATAACGCATAAACCATAACGATTTAACCGTTGGGCATCAGGAACTAGAGCAAAATCAATCTTTTGTTCTGCACAAAACCTTTCTACCTCATCATCGTCTAACGACTGAATAGGAAGGTAGTAAGCAAACTCTCCAATTTGCATAAACTGTTTATCTTGACCGATTAATCGATGGATATGAGTAAGATGCGCCACGGTAATTGCGCGACCTTGAACAACTAAACGCATGAATTGAACTAACTAAAATGAAAAGCAAATTATAGCAGTTCACAACATCGCCTGCTTTATTGTAATTAAAGCTGTTTTTCAAGCTCTGCTTACTTGGTTAATTTCTGTATTGAATGCTATTATTTTTGACTTCTAACTTGAAAGTTTACGAATGAAAGATACAAACGAGAATATGTCATGGCTTAATCTGCCGAATCTTCCTATACCGATTAAAGCACTCTTTGCAGGTTATCTGCTGGTCATTGGTATAGGTCTTTGTATGGCTGGTTTACAAATTATGCTTACGCATGGCATGGCAGATGGAAAGCTTGGTTTGTCCATCAATGATATCGTCTACAGCTACTATGGTGACCGATCAGGCAGTACTTTAGCAACTAAGCTCAATGGTTCAATGCAAGACAAAGCACCTGTTGACGTGCGTCAGGATATTATTAAGTGGGCTGAAGCTGGTGCCCCTGAAGCACAATGGGATACGCATTACAAAGCAGTGTTTGCAAAACACTGTACAGTTTGTCATAGCCAAATTCCAGGTATCCCAGACTTCACGAAATATGAGGAAGTGCAAGGCGTTGCCGCCACTGATCAGGGTGCAACCATTAGCGGTTTAACCCGCGTTTCACATATTCACTTGTTTGGTATTAGCTTTATTTTCTTCTTTATGGGCTTTATTTTTAGCTTTGCTGTGAATATCCCAAAACGCAGAAAAATGATTATTATTGCTATTCCATTTGCATTTTTAATTATTGATATTTTATCTTGGTGGTTAACCAAGCTAAGCCCTCACTTTGCATGGTTTACTATCATTGGTGGTATTGGCTATAGCCTGGCTTCAGCTTACATGTGGTTTACTAGTATGTTTCAAATGTTTCTTTATGCAGATAAAGACAAACGTTATGGCAATGCTTGGGAACTAGACTTATAAATTTTTTCAAATTGATAAAAAGCCGCAATTGATTGCGGCTTTTTGTTTTACTAGCCTCAAGCTTAGTTTTGCGAGAAAATACGATATTAAAATAATCAATCATCAAACCTACCCAATACAATGAATTTACACGAATACCAATCAAAACAATTGCTGCAACAATATGGCATTGCTATTCCCACAGGCGAAGTCGTGCAATCTGAAGAAGCGGCAGCCGCTGCAACAAAACAAATAGAAGGTGATGCATGGGTCATTAAAGCCCAAATACATGCGGGTGGCCGCGGTAAAGCTGGCGGAGTTAAAATCGTTCAATCAGCCACTGAGGCACAAGCAACTGCTGGCAGTATGTTAGGTAAGCACTTGATTACTTACCAGAATGCACCAGATGGACAACCAGTACACCGTGTACTGGTAGAACAAACATTACCTATAGAACGTGAGCTGTATTTATCCATGTTGGTCGATCGATCGTTAGATCGGATTGTGATGGTTGCTTCATCAGCTGGTGGCATGGATATTGAAGAAATCGCAGCGACAGAGCCAGAAAAAATTCTGCAAGAAGTGTGTGATCCACTTAATGGCTTGGTCGCTTTTCAGGCAAGAAATATCGCCTTTGCGCTAGGGCTTGCTGGTAACCAAATCGCAGAGTTTACTAAACTGGCCAAAGGGTTATATCAACTATTTATAGAAAACGATCTGGCTCTACTGGAAATCAACCCACTGGTTGTGACCAAAGATAGCCACCTAGTTGCTTTAGATTGCAAAATGACAGTAGATGGTAATGCGCTGTATCGGCAAAAAACACTAGCTGGTTTACGTGACTGGTCACAAGATGACGAAAAAGAGGCTGAAGCGCATCATTCAGGACTTAACTATATCGCACTAAATGGCAACATAGGTTGCATGGTGAATGGTGCAGGACTCGCAATGGCGACAATGGATCTTATCAAACTACATGGTGGCACTCCTGCAAACTTTTTAGATGTAGGTGGTGGAGCAACAGCCGAGACCGTCACCAAAGCATTTAAGATTATTTTGGCTGATCAAAACGTCAAAGCCATATTAGTGAATATTTTTGGTGGCATTATGCGCTGCGATATTATTGCAACAGGCATTATCTCAGCAGTAAAAGAAGTTGAAATGACCATTCCTGTTGTCGTCCGTTTAGAAGGTACAAACGTTGAATTAGGTAAACAAATGTTACGAGAAAGTGGTTTAAATATTATCTCTGCCGAGAACTTAACAGATGCTGCTGAACAAGTAGTGAAGGCGGTAGCATGAGCATTCTAGTCAATAAAAACACTAAAGTGTTATGCCAGGGCTTTACTGGTAAGCAAGGTACCTTCCACTCTGAACAAGCAATTTTATATGGTACACAAATGGTTGGTGGTATCACCCCTGGTAAAGGCGGACAAGATCATTTAGGTTTACCCGTCTTTAATACTGTGCGTGAAGCAGTGCGGGAAACACAAGCAACAGCGAGTGTGATTTATGTCCCACCCCCGTATGCGGCAGATTCAATTCTAGAGGCGAGTGATGCTGGTATTGAATTAGTAGTATGCATTACAGAAGGAATCCCTGTACTGGATATGATTAAAGTGCGTACGGCATTGGATGCAAATGGCACCAAATTAATTGGCCCTAACTGCCCAGGCATTATTACGCCAGATGAATGCAAAATTGGGATTATGCCAGGTAGCATTCATTTGCGTGGTAAAGTAGGTGTTGTCTCTCGCTCAGGCACACTAACCTACGAAGCGGTACAACAAACCACGGCACTAGGTCTTGGCCAAACGACATGTGTCGGCATTGGTGGTGATCCAGTTAAAGGGCTCAATTTTATTGAATGTTTAGCACTCTTCGAAGCAGACCCAGAAACAGAAGCGATTATCATGGTTGGAGAAATTGGTGGTAGTGATGAAGAAGCCGCAGCCGACTATATTAAAAATCACGTAACAAAACCTGTTGCTGCCTATATCGCCGGCTTAACTGCGCCGAAAGGTAAACGTATGGGCCATGCTGGCGCAATTATCTCTGGTGGAGCTGGTCGTGCAGAAGATAAAATCGCTGCATTAGAAAATGCGGGTGCTGTAGTGGCTCAATCACCAGCTGGCCTTGGCGAAGCAGTATTACAAGCCATTAAAAACAAGGAAGCTTAACCATTGAAAAAACTCTACCTTATCTTGCTATTGTGTTTATCAGTCTTTAGTCAGTTTAGCTTGGCTGAGGATATCGCTTACCTACTGACAGCAGCATCAAAAGGTGAGTTAAGTACAGTCAGCGCTTTACTACAAAGTGGTGCAAATCCAAATATGCAAGATGGAGATGGTGTAACCGCACTCATGTATGCAGCACGTAAAGACCAAGCGGCAGTAGTTGATTTGCTGCTTAGCAAAGGCGCAAAAGTGAACGCACAGGACAAGGGTGGTTGGACAGCTTTAATGTTTTCAGCAAAAAGAGAACATCTGGAGACGATGCGCACTCTGTTGAAACACGGTGCAGACCCACTTATCCGCGATCCTAGTGGCTGGAGTGCTTTTGGCATGGCAGCAATTGCTGGGAATAGCGAATCCGTTAAGTTGTTACTGGATTATGGCGTAGATCCAAACTTGAGAAGTGATGACAAAAAAACAGCGCTTATGTATGCAGCTAAGAGCGATGATGTTCCAACTATCAATGTCCTACTATCACGAGGCGCAGACCCCAATATGAAAGACCGCCGTGGCGCAACAGCTTTAATGTATGCGGCGCGCTTAGGCAATAGTGATGCTGTCAAAGCATTAATCAGTAAAGGTGCTAATGTGAATGCCGAAGACATATCAGAATGGACAGCACTCACATGGGCAATAGACAAAAACCAATTACTGGTTGCTAAACTGCTCATAGAAAATGGAGCCAATATCAACCATAAAGACGGTGGTGATACGCCGCTAGTATTGAGAGCTGTAGATGCTGATTCTGTCGCTCTAATGCAACTACTGATTGACAACAAAGTGGATCTACAAGCCCGAGACCAATACGGATTGACAGCTTATGTTTATGCCCTAAAAAAAGGCAATGCTGAAGTAGCAAAACTCATCAAGGATGCTGGTGGAAAATATTAAATGAGTAAGATTGCAATCGCACAATTTAACTCTACTGTCGGTGACATCAAAGGTAACGCTGATAAACTCATCGCCCTAGCGCAGCAAGCAAAAGCCAATGGTGCGAACTTAATTGTAACGCCAGAACTTGGCTTATGCGGTTACCCTCCAGAAGACCTGTTGTTTAGAAATGACTTTCTAGCTGCAAATGAAAAGGCGCTAAAGCGCATTGCCGATTCGGTAACTGACATTACGATAATTATCGGGCATCCGCATAAAGTGAAAGATCATTTGTTTAATGCAGCGACAGTCATTCAAGATGGCAAAATAATTGCTACATACCATAAACAAGTCCTCCCTAACTATAGCGTGTTTGATGAAAAACGCTACTTCGAACCTGATAACAAATCACTGATTATTACGCTTGATGGAATCAAATATGGTGTATTAATTTGTGCGGATGTATGGGAATCTGAGCCCGCAAAACAAGCTAAGCTAGCTGGCGCTGAATTCTTAATCACAATCAATGCGTCACCTTACCGCATGGACAAGCTAGGCACACGTTATGAAGTACTAAGCAACCGTGTGAGGGAAACTGGTCTCCCTATCCTATATGCTAACTTAGTTGGTGGGCAAGATGAACTGGTATTTGATGGTGCATCGTTTGTGCTGGACGGAAAAGGCAAACTAACTCATCAACTTCCCTCTTTTGTTGAAGAACTCAGTTATGTCGAAGTTATCAATAAACAGCCAGTTGCCACAGAAATTATCGCACCGTTAAGCATTGAAGCAATGATTTATCATGCATTAAAACTAGGCTTAACAGACTATATCAACAAAAATGGCTTCCCTAGTGTAGTGCTAGGGCTGTCTGGTGGCATTGACTCCGCGTTAACGCTGGCAATCGCAGTAGATGCGCTGGGCGCAGAGCGTGTTAAAGTACTGATGATGTCATCCCAGTATACCGCCAGCATGAGTGTGGATGATGCAGTCGAAATGGCAAAAAATCTTGGCGTGGATTATAGCTTAATACCAATCAAGTCTTTATTCGAAAACTTTAAAGATGCACTTAAAGATGAGTTCAAAGGTTTGAAAGAAGACACTACTGAAGAAAACCTGCAAGCAAGAATTCGTGGCATGCTTTTAATGGCGCTATCCAATAAATTTGGTAGCATCGTACTTACAACTGGCAACAAGTCAGAAACAGCTGTTGGCTATAGTACGCTTTACGGTGATATGGCAGGTGGATTTGCACTGATTAAAGATGTACCGAAAACCATGGTCTACAGGCTGGCAAACTACCGCAATAGCCTTTCAGCAGTCATACCTGAGCGTATTATCACTCGCCCACCCAGTGCAGAATTACGTGATGACCAGAAAGATCAAGACAGCTTGCCTGATTATGAAACACTGGATGCAATTATGCTAGCCTATGTAGAGGCTGACCTCAGTATTGATGAGATTATCCAGCTAGGCTACAGCGAAAAAGATGTGAAACGTGTTACCCGTCTTATTGATATAAACGAATACAAACGTCGACAAGCACCAATAGGTGTCAGAATTACACCAAGAGCCTTTGGTAAAGATCGACGCTATCCAATTACTTGCAAATTAAACTTTAATTAGTAGTACAATTTAATGAAGTATTCAGGAGAGAGAAATGAAAAAAATAGAAGCTGTCATTAAACCGTTCAAATTAGAAGATGTGCGCGAAGCACTTTCAGAAATCGGCATCAATGGCTTAACAGTCACAGAAGTTAAAGGCTTTGGCCGTCAAAAAGGCCATACTGAACTTTACCGCGGTGCTGAATACACGATCGATTTTTTACCTAAAGCAAAGCTAGAGCTTGTTGTGCCAGAAGACATGTTGGATAAAGCAATGGACGCTATTGTAAAAGCTGCACATACTGGCAAAATTGGTGATGGTAAAATTTTTGTGAGCAGTGTTGAACAAGCGTTACGCATTAGAACAGGGGAAACAGGCGAACAAGCTGTTTAAGTCAACAAATATAAAAAACTATTCAAGAATCTCATCGGCTTCACACAATCAAGTCCAGTGGGCTGTTTACACTCTGCCCGCTTCTTTTTATTTATGCTAGCGCGTCAAATCAGTTGTAATGATTTTTCACTAATCAATTTGACACTAAGCATCACTATTCATTAAGAAAGTAAAATTTCCAACCTACTCAAATATAAACGTGGAGTAGTCATTTTTGCTAAAATAAGCTAATGACATTCGAAAGAAAAGTAGCAGGTGCATTCAATTTGACTGAGGAAAATTGGATGAAACATGCAAATCCAATAAGCGTTTGGACTCGATATTCTGTCCTACCAATCATCATCCTTGCTTTTTGGAGTCGGATTTGGGTTGGTTGGTGGTGTCTAATCCCAGGAACCATATCTGTACTTTGGATGATTTTCAACCCTATTCTTTTTAAAAAGCCCAAATCTACCAAGAACTGGGCATCCAAGGCTGTGCTTGGTGAGCGTATTTATTTAAATAGAGATAAGATTAGCATTCCAAACCATCACAATGTGCCTTTATACAAAGTCTTACACAGTATTTCTGCAGTCGGTTTTATGCTTGCAATATGGTCAATCGTTACTTTTTCACTGTGGGCTGCTATGTTAGGTGTGACAATGGCTTATCTGGGTAAAAGCTGGTTTTTAGACCGCATGGTCTGGTTGTATGAGGATATGAAAAACAAGAACGAAATATACCAAAGTTGGGAATATTGAACATAACCATCTATTGAACTGAAACTGATTCAGTTAATGGCCTTATTGAGAAAATATGCGCCGTACTTGCTCTAGGTCAGCCTGTGTATCAACACCGCTGGCTGGGGCATTATCAGTAACCGTCACAGCTATTTTATAGCCGTGATACAGCACTCTTAATTGTTCCAAGCTTTCTATCTGCTCCAACTCAGTGACACTAAGTTCTGTATATTGCTTTAAAAATCCAACACGGTATGCATAAATACCGATATGTCGATGGGCTTTAATGTTCTGCTTGTGTGCATCATCACGCGGATAGGGAATGGGTGAGCGACTAAAGTATAATGCATGACCCTCAGCATCCATCACCACCTTGACAATATTAGGGTTAAGCATGGCGGCCTCATCACTAATGGCATGACAAGCGGTTGCCATGACTGCGTGACGGCTATGAGCCAATGTAAGCGCTACCTCTTGAATCAGTTGCGGATCAATGAGCGGTTCGTCGCCCTGCACGTTAACGACAATATCATCATCTTCCCAGTTGAGTTGTTGTGCTACTTCCGCAATCCTGTCAGTCCCCGAAGCATGATCAACACGCGTCATCACTGCTTGAATTTGGTGGCTAGCAGCAACTTGGATGATTTTTTCGAAATCTGTAGCAATGACTACGCTGCTTGCGCCACTCTTATTGGCTTGCTCTGCAACTCGCACCACCATGGGCTTGCCTGCGATATCCAATAGCGGTTTACCAGGCAAACGCGTACTGGCATATCGTGCAGGAATAACGACTTTAAAAGTCACTATTGCCCCTTTTCATCTCTTGCATACTCGTCTTCGTTAAGTTTGCGCGCTTCTTCTTCAAGTAATACAGGTATGCCATCCCGAATAGGATAGGCTAAACGTGCTGATTTTGAAATCAGCTCATTTTGTTCTTTTTTGTAAATCAAAGGTCCTTTCGTAACAGGACAAACTAATATCGCTAGTAATTTTGCATCCATCATGCACCTCTATTCATTTGTTTTCTGCTGTAATTTTAATAACAGCATTGGCAGTAAACGACCGTCGATTTTTGCCTCTACAGGCAGTACCCAATGATGCGCTTCTGCGAAAGTCTGACATTTTACTGCATCTTTCTCAGTCATAATCAAGGCATCACATTTTATATTGCTTAAATCTTGGCGCGTATAGTCATAGTGATCATCAAAAGCTCTCTCAGTAAATTGCAAGCCTAACGCCTGTAATTGCTTAAAAAATCTGTCTGGCTTACCGATACCTGCGACAGCAACAACCTGCTTATCTTTAAAGTAACTCACAGCTTGTTTTACATCAGGATTTAATAAATTATAAAAATTCGATGCCACCAGTTGCATCAGGTGGCCAGCTTGCACATATTCACTGTCATTGCCATTTAAAATCACCGCATCCACGCTTGCGATACGCGCATAAGGCTCGCGCAATGGGCCTGCCGGCAATAAGCGGCTATTCTGCTGTGACTGTTGATCAACGACAGCAATTTCGATTTGTCTTTGTAACCGATAATGTTGTAAGCCATCGTCGCTGATGATGACATTACACTCTGGATGCATTTTCAATAGGCTATTCCCTGCTTCAACTCTGTCAGCTGAAACATAAACTGGACAGCCCGTTTTCCGTGCAATTAACACTGGCTCATCACCTACTTCACTGGGCTGGCTAGTTATCTCAACTCTTTTTGGATGCGTCACTTTTACACCATACCCTCGACTAATCACGCCGGGGCGATAGCCATGTGCCTTTAGCTGATTAACCAACCAGATAACAACGGGAGTTTTACCACTACCGCCCATGTTAATGTTACCAACAACAATAACAGGCACAGGTAGCGGGTATGAGCGCAACAGACCAACTCGATATAAAAAGCGCCTTAATGCTGTGAGACCTGCAAACAACCAAGATAAGGGGATCAGCACGACATAAAACAAAAGATTCTTATTTTTCCATGCGCGAAATATCAGGTCATGCATAAGACCACTTGCCCACTAGTCGTTGAACTCTTTTTGATAGAGTTTCGTATAATAGCCTCTCATCTCAAGAAGCTCTTGATGGCTTCCTGATTCGACGATTTTGCCTTTATCCATCACTAATATTCTATCAGCGTTTTCGATGGTACTTAGGCGATGTGCAATTACAAGACTTGTGCGGTTTTGCATTAACACATCCAATGCCGCTTGCACGTGTTGTTCTGATTCGGTATCTAAAGCTGAGGTTGCCTCATCCAGAAGTAAGATAGGCGCATTTTTGAGGATTGCGCGGGCAATGGCAATCCGCTGACGCTGACCTCCTGACAAACGTACACCTCTGTCGCCAATTTCGTTTTGCAGACCTAGTGGCAACTGTTGAATAAACTCCCATGCGTTGGCTGCTTTTGCCGCTTCAATGACTTCTTCCTCACTAGTATCTCTTAACACACCATACGCAATATTATTAAATATAGTGTCATTAAACAGAATAATATCCTGGCTCACTAGCGAAAACTGGGCGCGAAGATCTTTTAGTGAAAGCGCCCGTATATCCATACCGTCAAGCAGTATCAAGCCTTGTTGCAACTCATAAAACCGTGGTAGCAAGTTAACTAACGAAGTTTTACCTCCACCAGAGCGTCCAACTAACGCAACCTTTTCACCCGGCTTAACTGTAAAACTTAAATCATCTAGTGCAAGGCGCTTAGCGTTATCGTAGCGCAAGCTTACATTTTTAAATTCAATCTCACCTTTTAGTTGTTTGATTTCTCGCACACCCTCGTCATCTTCAACAGGCGAATCAATGACTTCAAACACACTCTGCGCGGCAGCTAATCCTATCTGCAAATCTTCATTAGCTGAGGTGATATGTTTGATTGGCGAAATCAACATCAATAATGCACCAACAAAAGCAGCAAACTCTCCCACGGAAAAACTACCTAGCGCATAATAAACCACGAGTGCTAATGCAATGGCTGCCAACAGCTCAATCACGAAACTATTTAAACCTGTTATGCGCGCTGAACGTAACTCCAAATCTCTATTGCGAATAACAACATCAGCAAAGCGCTGCGTCTCATAATCTTGCGCGCCAAAAATTTTAACGATACGCTGCCCAGATATAGCCTCCTCAGAGGTCTTTGTCATTTCACCAACAGCAAGTTGTACTTTTTTTGCATTCGTTCTTAATTTTGGTGTTGTTTTCCTTAAGTAAAGCACCATAAACGGTGCCACAATGGCAAAGATTAATGTGAGCTTCCAATCCAGATAAATCATATAGGCAATAAGCCCGACTACGGTTAATGCGTCTCTAAACACATTCATAGCAGTCCGTGTGCAAACATTGGATAGCCGCTCAGCATCATAGGTTAGCTTTGAAACCATGACACCCGTTGACTGCGCATCAAAATAGCTAACTGGCATATGCATTAGTTGACTGAACGCTTCTCTTCTCAGCTTTTCTACAACGCGTCGCGCAATCCAACGAATACTATACATGGACGCAAAGCCTGCTAATCCGCGTAATGTCATTAGCGCAAACAGCATGATAGGCAGAATAAAGACTTGTGTTTCAGACTGCTGAACAAAACCTTCGTCAGTCACTTTTTTGATCATTGCTAGGAATGCAGTGTTGCTGAGTGATAAAACAGCTGTCGCCGTAATCGTCACTGCGAAAACATACTTATGTTCCCATGCATAGGAAAAGATACGCCAAAATAATGCTTTTGGGTTTTTAATCTGTGGCAAATCGTGCTTTTTACGCGAACGTTTTGACATCACAACTCTTGCCGAAACAAATTGAAAAATAGCGTTTATTAATTGTCAGAACCTACTTGTGTTGCAAAAGTAATGTGGGTGTAATTGGCAACACGAGCCGCCTCCATCACATTCACCACAGATTGATGTGTTGATTTTGCATCTGCATTAATAACAATCGTTGGATCTTTGCCTTCGCCAACAGCTGACTTAAGTGCACTAGCTATTGTTTCTACTGTATTACCGGCGTCTTTAGCCTCTACCATATAGCGCCCAGAAGCATCCACATCTACAGTAATGATCAATGGCTTATCTTCTGGCGCATTGGCCTCTGCAGTCGGTAGATTAATTTGCAGCTCACTTGTGCGTGAGAAAGTTGCATTGACGATTAGAAAGATAATAATGACCAATAACACGTCAATTAACGGGATAAAGTTGATTTCTAACTCTTCGTCGTGTTTACCACGTTGAAAATTCATTGCTAAATATTCCTCTAAATTGATGAGCGTGGTTTAACGCTCGCCATGTAGAATTTCAACCAATTTAATTGCTTGCTGCTCCATATCTAAAAGTAATGCATCGACTTTTGAACGGAAGTAGCGATAACTAATCATTGCTGGAACAGCCACTATGATACCTGCCGCTGTATTGTAAAGTGCGACAGAAATACCACGTGCAAACTGGGCTACATCATGCCCTGAATTTGTAAATGCACCGAACAATTCGACCATACCAATTACCGTTCCTAACAAACCTAGTAGCGGCGCAACGGTAGCAATAGTGCCTAATGTTGATAGGTATTTTTCGAGATTGTGCGCTACTGCACGCCCAGTCTCTTCGATAGATTCTTTCATTACTTCTCTAGAGTTTTTTTCATTGGCCAGTGCACTAGCAAAAATTCTACCTAATAACGAGTGTGTCTGTAATTTGGCAAGGCTATCTGGGTTAATTGCACCTTGACCCATCCATTTTTGAACCTCTGGCAATAAGTTGCTTGGCGCTACGACTTCACTACGTAATGCCCAAAAGCGTTCCGCAATAATCGCTAAAGCAATTATTGACGCAAAAATTAGCGGCCATATCGGCCAGCCAGCGGCTAAAATAATCTCCCACACAGTGGTAACTCCTTCATTAAATCGGTCAAAACAAAACTAACGCTACTTTAGCGTAGAAGCGCAC
>JBFIGM010000042.1:0-15638 GCA_041602315.1 Methylophilaceae bacterium
CTCATTAGATACGTGCCAGATAATCAATCGAGATCTATGGCTTAGTAGAGAGGGCAAGTGATGAAAAAAACTAAAGTGTTGGTGGCAGTTTTAGCTAGCTTACCCATGACCTTGTTGGCAGATCAGTTGTCAGAAGAACGTGATTTAGAAATAGGACCCGTTACTGTAACTGCTACCCGAGAAGCACAAAAAGTTTCAGAGACGCCATCAACGGTTAATATTATTAATCAAGAGACTGTTCAGGAGTTACGTCCTGCACACCCTGCAGAAATAATGCGTAAAGTGCCAGGCGTAACAGTGACTGTTACCAATGGAGAGGGGCATCAAACTTCGATTCGTCAACCAATTACAACTGCCCCAGTTTACCTTTATTTAGAAGATGGTATTCCTACTCGATCAACAGGTTTCTTTAACCATAATGCGCTGTTTGAAATTAATTTACCGCAGTCTGCTGGCATCGAAGTGATTAAAGGACCTGCGAGTGCATTGTATGGCTCAGATGCAATCGGTGGTTTAATCAACGTGTTATCAAGACCCAGCCCAGGCTCGCCAGAGTTTGAGGCAAATGTCGAATTGGGTGAATTTGGCTGGAAGCGCTTGCTATTAACAGGAGGTTCTGGAGGAGATACGTGGGGTATCAGACCGAGTTTTAATTATACTAAAACGGATGGTTGGCGCGATGATACTAGCTATACAAGACGTAGTTTCTCTCTTCGTTGGGATCAAGCCATCGATGATGATACGATGGTGAAAACATTGTTATCAACAGCAGACATTGATCAGCAAGGAGCGGGCAGTACACGGCTAAACGAAGAAGACTATAAGAACAATCCAACCTTAAACTACATTCCTATTTCATATCGTCGGGTAAAAGCCGTGCGTTTATCTAGTGCTTATGAAAAAAGCTTTGAAGATAGTTTGGTCAGTATTACGCCTTATCTACGTTATAACGAAATGGACCAGTTGCCGAATTATGTTGGTACCAGCCCGTTTTCGACAAGGATTAATACATCACGAAATTATTCGTTGGGTCTGCAAGCTAAATATAGGCAAGACTTTGACCCGATGAATTCACGCTTGATTGTTGGTGTTGATTTAGAACGTAGCCCTGGCAGCTATTGGGAACGAGGTGTTACTTTTGGTGGTGCTGAAGCGTTAGCCTCTGGTGCGACACGCTTTAATAGTTATACTGTTGGCAATAAGCGCTATGACTATGATGTAACTTATACAGGTATTTCACCCTATGTGCATACAGAGTTCTCTCCAGTTGATCCGATAAGGATTACCGCAGGCTTACGCTATGACAATATTAACTATGATTACGATAACAATATGTCAACGCTACAAACTGGTAGCTTACGACGGCCAGAAAGTACAGAGGTCGATTTTGATAATGTGAGCGCAAAATTAGGCGCCACTTGGCAGCTGAATGATAGCAATAGCGTATTTGTGAGTTATGCCGAAGGTTTTAGAGCACCCTCTGAGGGACAGCTATTTAGACAGGGAAGCGGTGTCAATACAGTTGATTTAGAAGCAATAAAGGCGCGCAATATCGAGGTCGGCATTCGTGGGCAAATCCAGCAATTGGCTTATATGTTCTCAGTTTTTGATTTAGAAAAAACAGATGATGTATTAACCTTCCGCGATCCAATAAGTGGTGATCAGCTCGCAACAAATAACGGTCGAACGACGCATAGAGGTGTTGAGCTGGGTTTGACAGCACCATTAACCAGTAATCTAACCGCAAATGGTGCATTTTCTTATATCAAGCACAAATATGCTGATTGGATTGCGCAAGTTGGAGGCTCAAACGTAGATTTTTCAGGGAATGAAATTGAGAGTGCACCTCGTTTTTTAGGTAACATTAGCCTTGACTATAAGCCTGGTTTTTTAAATGGAGGGGTAGCCTCAGTTGAATGGGTCAAAATGGGTAGCTATCGAACCGACCAAGCAAATACACAAGGCGCTAAGTATGATGGTCATAACTTGATTAATGTAAGAGTAAGTTATTTCCCAAGTAAAACATGGGAGATTTATGGCCGTTTAATGAATGTTGCAGATAAACGTTATGCAGAAGCTGTCGCCTTCAGAAATGATGCTAATGAATTCGCCCCAGGAATGCCACGTACTGGTTACATTGGTGCGGTTTATCGTTGGGATGCTAAATAAAGGTAGAAAGTTATGATGAAAAATTACCTGTTAATTATTGGTCTTGTAATTAGTTTGTTTGCAGTAAATGTTGTTGCGCATGAAGCACACACAGTAAACAAAACAACTAAATTAGCTATTAGTGTGACATTTGATCAGCAAGGCAATTTGTGGCGCGCCAGTGTTGATGATGGGTTCATTTTAGTTGATAAAAGTAGTGATAAAGGAAAAACTTTTGGCGCTAAAGTCAAAGTTAACCAAACTCAGCAAAACGTTGCGGCCAAAGGTGAGGCAAGGCCTAAAATTGCAATTAGCCCGCAAGGCCATGTTTATCTGACATGGACGCAAGGACTAGCTAAACGCTTTACAGGTTATGTTTGGTTTGCAAGATCTGTGGATGGCGGTAAGACGTTTGAGCAGCCTATAATTGTCCATCAAGACCGGGCTGAAATTACACATCGATTTGATGCCTTGCATGTAGCAAACAATGGAGTGATTACCGTTAGCTGGGTTGATAAACGGGACTTAGAGGCGGCCAAGGCTGCTGGCAAAAGTTACACAGGGGCTGCAATCTATTATGTAACATCAACTGACGAAGGTGCTTCTTTTACGCAGGAGCAAAAGTTAGCGGATAGTAGCTGTGAATGCTGCCGTATTGCAATGATAAGCAAGCCAGATGGTACGGCCGTTGCGATGTGGCGACATGTCTTTGAGGGAGGTGAACGGGACCACATGATTGCTGAAATACCCGCACATGGTAAGAAAGCCCGCCTCAATCGAGCCACTTATGGTCATTGGAAGATTGATGGTTGCCCACATCATGGCGCTGCTTTAGCAAGTGGCGGCGAAGGTGCTGATTGGTGGGGCTATCATATGGCTTATTTTGACGGCAAGGATAAGAACCCTGGACTTTACTATAGTCGGATGGATGGCGTGGCTTGGGCTGGCTCGCCACCGAAAAGATTTGGTGATCTTGCAAAGCAAGCAAGGCATCCTGCAATTCTCGCAATAGATGAAGTAGTATGGTTGGCATGGTTGGAAACACACCAAAACAATATTAAAAAAGTAATGACCAAAATATCAACAGACGGTGGAAAAACATGGTCGGAGGCTGCTGAGGCGTTGAGCACAAGTAGCCAAATAGACTATCCGCAGTTGCTGCAATCTAAAGCTGAAGCGTACTTAGTCGTGAATACTAATGAAGGGTTAATTGTAAAAAGCTTAATGCACTGATTTGTGATTAATAACCTAAAGGGCATGACAGCTGGGGGTTTTGGGTATAGCATTAAATAAACTAGGAATTCACTATGATTGCAACGCCAATAATCATTGATATCGAAGCATCAGGGTTTGGAAAAGGCAGTTATCCAATTGAGATAGGTTATGTCGACAGACAGGGTAAGGCGTGGTGTACACTCATAACCCCATCCGATGAGTGGGTGCATTGGAACGATGTGGCTGAGGAGCTACATCATATCAAACGAGAAACTTTATTTACATATGGCAAAAGTATTGATTATGTCGCCAATCATCTCAACTCAGTTTTTCTTAATCAAACGATATACTCCGATGGGTGGCTACAAGACTATACATGGCTAAGTAGATTGTATGAGAAAGCGAATGTTTCTCCACATTTCAAACTAGAAGATTTACGAACTACTCTTACGCCACATCAAGCTGCGATCTGGCATCGTACAAAACAATCCATCTTAGACGAGCTAAAAATTAGTCGGCATCGCGCTAGTGCCGATGCTAAAGTTTTGCAGTTAACATGGCAAAAGTCACGCAAGCAAGAAGCATCTGCTTATGCATAGCGATTGGTTCCCTTTGTGAATACGCAATCAAATCCTTATCAATAACCATATTATTAGTAAGCCTATTGAAAACGATTAAATCAACCACATTATATAAGTAACAACATTATATTAGAGGAGATTTGCAATGCGGTTTGATAAGCTCACAACTAAATTTCAGCAGGCGATAGGGGATGCGCAAAGCCTTGCTCTGGGTGCAGACAACCCAAGCATTGAGCCTCAGCATTTGCTGTTGGCTTTGCTCAATCAAGACGACAGTAGTGCTGCTGCTTTACTGTCTCGAGCAGGGGTGCAGGTTAATGCACTGAAAAAAGCACTGACCACTGCGGTAGAGAACCTACCGAAAGAAGCAGAAAGTAGCGGTGAAATTTCGATTTCTCGCGATTTAAATAATCTGCTTAACTTGACGGATAAACTTGCACAAAAACGAAATGATGCCTACATTGCTAGTGAGATGTTCTTATTGGCCTTGGCTGAAGATAAAGGCGAAACAGGAAAACTATTAAAGCAGAATGGTTTGACTAAAAATGCATTGGAAGCTGCCATCATGGCCGTGCGTGGAAATGAAAGTGTTGATAACCAAGAAGCCGAAGGTCAACGCGAAGCACTTAAAAAATACACATTAGATTTAACTGAACGCGCACGTGCAGGTAAATTGGATCCTGTGATTGGGCGTGATGATGAGATTCGTCGTGCGATTCAAGTATTACAGCGTCGTACTAAAAACAACCCTGTTCTAATTGGTGAGCCTGGGGTAGGTAAAACTGCTATTGTCGAAGGCTTGGCACAACGCATTGTTAATGGTGAGGTCCCTGACTCACTTAAGAACAAAAAAGTCTTGTCTTTAGACATGGCTGCACTGTTGGCAGGTGCTAAATATCGCGGTGAATTTGAGGAGCGATTAAAGGCTGTTCTAAAAGAGTTGGCGCAAGACGAAGGGCAAACCATCGTCTTTATTGATGAAATTCACACAATGGTAGGCGCAGGTAAATCAGAAGGTGCAATGGATGCAGGCAATATGCTTAAGCCGGCGCTTGCTAGAGGTGAGTTGCATTGTGTTGGCGCCACCACTTTGGACGAGTATCGCAAGTACATAGAGAAAGATGCTGCCTTAGAGCGACGATTCCAAAAAGTATTGGTAGACGAGCCTACTGTTGAAGCTACGATTGCTATTTTACGTGGCTTGCAAGAGAAGTATGAGTTGCACCATGGAGTAGAGATTACTGACCCAGCCATTGTTGCGGCTGCTGAATTGTCACATCGGTATATTACGGACCGCTTTTTACCCGATAAGGCAATTGATCTAATTGATGAGGCAGCAAGCCGTATCAAAATGGAAATAGATTCCAAGCCTGAGGTGATGGATAAGCTGGAACGCCGTTTAATTCAATTAAAAATTGAACGTGAAGCGGTGCGCCGTGAAAAAGATGAAGGTAGCAAAAAACGTTTTGAATTAATTGAAGAAGAAATTACAAATCTTGAAAAAGAGTTTGCTGATTTAGAGGAAATTTGGAAGGCTGAAAAAGCGCAAGTGCAAGGATCTGCACATATCAAAGAAGCCATTGAAAAAGTAAAGTTTGAGATGGAAGAAGCCACCAGAAAAGGCGAGTGGCAGAAAGTGTCTGAATTGCAATATGGTAAATTGCCACAGCTAGAAGCGCAATTAAAACAAGCAACTAGCACCGAGAATGAAAATGTTGACGTTAAGCCTAAAATGTTGCGTACTGAGGTTGGCGCAGACGAAATTGCAGAGGTGGTTAGCCGTGCAACAGGTATCCCAGTCAGCAAGATGATGACAGGCGAGCGTGATAAGCTGCTTACCATGGAAGCGAAATTGCATGAACGAGTGGTTGGTCAAGATGAGGCTGTGAGATTGGTCTCAGATGCTATTCGTCGTTCACGTTCTGGTTTAAGCGATCCGAATCGCCCCTATGGTAGCTTCTTGTTCTTGGGGCCAACTGGCGTTGGTAAAACAGAGCTATGTAAATCACTCGCAAACTTTTTATTCGATTCAGAAGATCATCTGATCCGAATTGATATGAGTGAGTTTATGGAGAAACACTCTGTGGCAAGAATGATTGGTGCGCCACCTGGCTATGTTGGGTATGAAGAAGGCGGAACGCTAACAGAGGCTGTTCGTCGTAAGCCTTACTCAGTGATTTTATTGGATGAGGTAGAGAAAGCACACCCTGATGTATTCAATGTGTTATTACAGGTACTGGATGATGGTCGACTAACCGATGGACAAGGTCGTACTGTAGACTTTAAAAATACGGTCATTATTATGACCAGCAACCTTGGTAGTCAAATGATTCAAAGTATGAGCGATCAGGATTACCAAGTCGTGAAGTTAGCGGTAATGGGTGAGGTAAAAACGCATTTCAGACCAGAGTTCGTCAACCGTATTGATGAAGTTGTCGTTTTCCATGCATTGGGCGAAGACAATGTGCGCGAGATTGCGAATATCCAATTGCAATATCTAGCAAAACGCTTAAATGCGATGGATATGGAGGTCGTCATCACAGATGCCGCAATTGCAGAAATTGCTAGCGCTGGGTTCGACCCTGTGTATGGCGCAAGGCCATTGAAACGTGCTATACAAAGTGAAATTGAGAACCCATTGGCACGTCAAATACTTGCTGGTGATTTTGTTGCAAAAGATACCATTAAAGTAGACGTTAAGGCAGGTAAAATTGTCTTTACTAAAACCTAAACCATGATTGAAAGGGCGCGATGGCAAATTATTTAAGCAAAGTACTTTGCATTTTGTTTGCCATCGTGTGCCAATCAACTTTTGCGTTAACTAGCGGACAGTCAGAAACTTTCAGCAATGAGCCGCCAGTCATAAGGGGCTTGTTAATCAAGGCGACTAGCTTAGCTGATGATCAATACAATACAGATGCGACATGGAAGGCCGCAAATCTATACTGCGAAGCATCTCGCTATGGGAGTGCAGAGGCTATGTATCGTCTCGGTATGCTATATGCATTTGGAAATGGTGTTGAAAAAAATAGAAACTATGCAGCAAATTTATTTGGGTTAGCTGCGATGCATGGCCATTTTGAAGCGCAAAAAATGTTGGAGACGATTGAGATTCGTACCTTGGATACGCCACCGTGTGTATTAGCAGAAGTAGCGCCTGACAGAGCTCCAGACCTTTATTATGGAGATTATAAAGGGACGCCTGCGATAGATCGTTACATAGCGCAATTACCCAAGAGTAAACGCTGGGTAGTTAATCTTGTCGATACCATTGCAGATTGGTATCAAGTCGATAAAAAATTAGTGCTATCAATTATCACGGCAGAGTCGAATTTTAAGGTTTCTGCAATGTCCAACAAAAATGCACAAGGGCTGATGCAGCTAATTCCTGCTACCGCTGAGCGCTTTAATGTTGATAATACATATAATGCGAGTCAAAATATTAAAGGTGGTGTGGCCTATTTGCGTTGGTTATTGTCGTATTTTAGAGGTGACGTCGAATTAGCTGTGGCTGCCTATAATGCTGGTGAGGGTGCAGTAGATAGACATAATGGAATGCCACCCTATAAAGAAACCAAAGCTTACGTGCGTAAAGTGCTGAGCTTGTATCAGCTTAAAAGACATCACTATGATGAGAGTATCACGCGTGCGTCACCAGTCATTAAGAAAGTGAGATAGCAATGAATGCCAAAATGTTATTAGCAGTATTAGTTAGTTTAATGATGTTGAGTGGCTGCGCAACCACAGAAGAAATGCAGCGCGCACAAGTGAAACGGATCACGCCAGAGGAGCTGGAAAAATTAGTACCAGATCCGATTGCGACTTACACTTTGGAAATGCTGGTAACAGATTCTAAACAAGGTAAAACACCAGATGAAATCATTCAAAAAATTAAAGAAAGCGAATCTCGTTACGATTTAAGTACAGCGCAAATCTTAGATTTAAATCAGCAAGGCGTTGATGTAAAAGTCATTGATTATATTCAACAAAGTAATGAGTTAGCAAAGCAAAATTATATTGCAGATGAAATCAACAAAGTAGAAAAAGAAAAAGCAGATGCACTCAGGCGTCTGCAGCATGAGCGATTATTTAGAAGCTACAACTACTACGATCCATTTTGGTATTCAAGATTTGGGCCGTTCTTTGGCCGCCCTTATTACCCAGGGTCGCGATTTAGATGGGGTTTAGGCTATGGGTGGTAATATGGCTATTACAAGCTTTTAGCGCTTGCTTTCTGATTACCAGACTTTTGTACATCTGTCGAAATAGACTCATAAGCAATGCTGGAATTGATTTTGAAAGGCGTTGATAACACATGGTAAATCTTTTGTTCAACGACACTGGTGACTAACGGTTTTACCAATATACCATTAACATCCAAGGCAATGGCGGCACCAACAGCGCTAGCGTCTGTCATGCCACTTAGTATGATGATACGTGTTTCCGCCTTTGCGTACGTCTTGCCAGTTCTGATGCGTTTGATAAATTCTAAGCCATTGATTTCTGGCATAAAAACATCAGTGATGATTATATCAAACTGATTCTTTTCTAATTCTGACAATGCACTTGTAACACTTGCAACTGATGTAATGTGGATAAAGCCCAAAGTGCCTAGCACCCGCTCGACGATATTTCGAGTAAACTGATCATCATCGACGACAAGAATCTTACGTTCAGAATTACTCTTAGTTTGCTTTCTAGGTTTTTGGTTAATGATTACTGGTACAGGTTCTGTTGGCTTGTAATCAGAAGCAAATTGATGGAACTCAGCAACAGGCATAGGTTTGGCAATGTGATAACCTTGACCAATATCGCAACCCATGCTTTTTAGTAAATCCCAATCTTCTTTGGTTTCTACACCTTCCGCTACGCATTTAATTCCTAGTTTGTGTGCCATATCAATATTAGAGGCAACAACAATCAATAACTGGTCGTTGCTGGCAAAGCCTTGCACAAATGATTGGTCTATCTTGAGTTCACCAAAGGCTATGCGAGTTAATTGTTGCAGGTTGGAATATCCTGTACCGTAGTCATCAATCGATAAGGTAAAGCCACTCATATACAAGCGAGCCAGATTTTCTAATGCAATCGGACCATCTGTCATAGCAGCAGATTCTGTGATTTCTAGCGTAATAAATTTTGGATCTACGTTGTGATTACTAAATAATTCAGTGATCTTTTTTGCAATATCTGGGTTATTTAAAGATACCAATGACAGGTTTATGGCGATATTTATCGGAAGATTTTTCTCTATCAGCATTTTACAAGCTATCGCAGATTCTTCGAGCATGCAAAAAGTAAGCTCATCAATACTATTGTTTTGCTCCAATAACGGAATAAATGCAAAAGGGGAGATTACACCATGTGCTGGGTGTAACCATCTAGCAAGTGCTTCCGCGCCAACAATTTTGCCCGACCTTAGATTAACTTTTGGTTGCAAATAGGGCTTAAACTGTTTTTTGCGTATACCTGTCAGTATGTCATCAACACTAAAAGTATATTGCTTGGCATGTGCAATGTTTGCCGCTTGCTTAGCTACAGGGTTACTAAACTGTGTTAAGAAATTGTTTAGTTGTTGCAATTTGATCGGTTTTTCTACAGCACCTAATAGCTTCGTTCTGTTGAGCTTGGATAGCTGACTTGTCACTGTTAGCAATTTTTTGTCCATGCCCGTTAAAATAATTACACCAAGATTATGGTTGGCTTGATTAATATTTCTCAATAACTCAATGCCATCCATTCTAGGCATCTTTAAGTCGGTAATTAGAATATCAATAGGCTTGTTATCCTGATTGTTAAGAATAGCGAGTGCTTCCTCACCATTGCTTGCTTCGTAAATGTTAGTGATGCCTAGTTCATTCAACAATTTGACGATTGTAGAACGTTGAAAGTCATCATCCTCAGCAACAAGCAGTGTCGGTTTCGAGTTAGGCATTGTTTTAGTTGCCTGCCAGGATAGGATTAGTTTCAGATGAGCTAAACTGCTCAAGCTGATTAATCGCTTGATTTAAATGTTTAAGCAACTGTTGTTTGTCAGTTGGGTATGTCGACGCATTAAGGTTTTCGATATCGGCAAAAGCAGCAGCTACTTTATTTGCACCTACCATTCTGCATGCACCTTTTAAACGATGTGCTAAATCTTGAGATTTTGTCAAATCATGTGCCGCCAAGCACTGTTCAAGTAGTTTATAGTCGCGCTTGATATAGTTCAAAAGGTCTTGAATAACCTTGCCTTGACTTATGGTATCTTCTGCTACTTGCTTGAGTATCTTGAAATCAATATTTGCGTTTATGTCTATTGCTTGATTGGTCAGGCCGGCTGATGAGTAAAAGGTATTTACAGAAGGCTTTATGCCAGAAAGTAACTGTTTTAATTGACTAAAATTAATTGGTTTGCTGAGGAAGTTATCCATCCCTGCATTAATACATTTCTGTTGCTCTTCTTCTTTTGTATTTGCAGTCCAAGCGATAATTAGTGTTCGATCAAGTCCGCTTAGCCTTTCTGCGTTACGGATATCTTGACTAAGTTGATACCCATTTTTAATCGGCATTTGGCAGTCTGTAATAACCATGCCATGTTTCTTTTCAAGCCATAGCTGTAAAGCATCTTCACCGTTAGCGGAACTGTCGACTGAATATCCTTGTGCACTAATGGCACGAACCAATAGCTCACGGGTTATCGCTTGGTCATCGACGACCAATACATTACTAGCATTGTTTTTGTTATTGCTTGAAACCAAAATCAATCCTTTGTTATTATCGTTTAATATACACTAATTTTTTGGCATGCAACTTATTATTCTAAATGGTTGAATGTAAATGCAATATGAAGATAAGAAATGGAAAAAGAATTCAATTTATAATTTCTATTCAGATTAATAAACTGAATATTGATTTTTAACTGGTTCAAGTGATGCAACAATTTACTCATACATTACAAGTGAAAGCGCAAGGTCGTCGTTTATATGATATTACGCAGCAAGTGGTTGATTGGACAAATCAACAGGCCGTAAATACAGGTTTGTTGACACTGTACATTCAACACACTTCGGCAAGTTTACTAATCAATGAAAACTATGATCGAGATGTTTTAGTTGATATGGAGGCCTTTTTTAGTCGAATTGTGCCAGATGGTGATTCAATGTTTATCCATACCATAGAAGGGCCAGATGACATGCCAGCACATATCCGCACAGCGCTTACTCAAACAAGCTTATCAATTCCTATCGTTGATGGGCGGTTGGCGTTGGGACAATGGCAGGGTGTTTTTATGTATGAGCATCGCTATATGGCGGCCACCAGGCGCATAATGATGCATCTCTTAGGGGCTTAATTCTTTAATTGGCAAAAAGGTAAAAAACCTAACCTTTATATACCAATGGATACAGCAAATTTCCAACAAAACAACATGATATTGTAGCTAAAATGCTTAATTTTTTACTTAGCGTTGTCAAATGACAATAGTTTTGTTATTGTTTTGCGGGGAGTAGTAGTTTTTTTATAGTTTTTGGGAGAAGATGAATGAAAGCAACATACAAGTTTTTACTACCTGCTTTACTAGCTGGTTTCTTATTGGGTGGCTGTGCTGAGAAAGATGCAGCAGCACCAGCAGAAGAGGCAATGCCAGAATCTTCAGCACCAGCTGAAGAAGCTGCAGCCACAGAAGAAGCTGCACCAGCAGCAGAAGAAGCGTCGTCTGATGAGCCAGGTGGCTATGTTCCTACAGATGATGAGCGTGTGCCAGGTGAGACACGTCCTTAATCAGCTGATAAGGTCAAAAAAACGCACATTAATGTGCGTTTTTTTATGCTCATAGGTTCTCAAAGCAGCTTCAACGTAATGAGCTCCATTTTAATGGGTCAAATGGCACACTTTTATTACGTAACTCATAATACAAACCATTGCTTTGATTGCCACCAGTGTTACCTACTTGCGCAATTGTGTCTCCTGCGGTGACATCATCACCAACATTTTTTAATATAGCTTGATTGTTGCCATACAGGCTCATATAGCCACTACCATGATCAATGATAATTAAATTACCAAAGCCGCGCATCCATTCAGCAAACACGACTCTACCACTAGCAACTGATTTGACAGGCGCTCCTTCTTGCGCCTGAATAAAAAGCCCTTTCCATGTCAAACCACCATCTTTACGTTTGTTGCCAAACTGATTCATTACCTCACCAATAACAGGTAGCTTTAGTTTGCCTTTAAGCTTTGCAAATGCTTTCCCAGCATAACGATTATCAGGTGTTTGCTGGTTTTTTGCGATGCCAGTTGATGATTCTGTTTTTTTAGCTTGTTTCTGTTGTTTCTGCTTGGCAATTCTTGACAATTTTTTTACTAGATTTGCTAAACGTTTCTCATCACGTTTAAGTTTTTGTATTTGACCTCTTTGTTCTGCTATTTCTTTAGATAACTTTTTCAATACAGATTTTTTTTCTAACTTTTCTTTTTCTAGTACAGCACGTTCTTTTTCTTGTTTTTCTTTGAGTTCTGCAACTTTTTGCAATGTTTTGGTTGTTTCAAGGTTAAGCACTTCAATCTCATTAAGATTGCTTTGCATCCCCTCAATCAGCTTTGTATGGGCTTGTCCTATATAGGATTGATATTTGAGGTCTCTAGCTATTTGACTGGGACTTTTACTTTCAAGTATGAGTCTGATGTAACTTTGGTTGCCTTTTATGTATTGCTGATTGAGAAGTTCACTTAGTTTCTCTTGTTGCTTTTGAAGCTCATTATTAATGCTTTCAGATTCCTCTTTAAGCGCATTGAGCTTGGTTTCATTCTCTTTTTGCGCTTGTTGAATTTCGTACAATTTTTTATTGGTTGCACTAATAGCAGTCTCTGATTTTTTAAGAGCGACACTAACATCATCCTGCTTTGCTTTTGTCTGATTAAGCTTTTTCTCTATTGTATTAATCTTTTCTTTAATACCGCTGATGTCTTTTTTTGCAGCATCCGCTTTTGAATCAGCAAAGCTCAAACTGTTGGCTGAAAGCATGGTAGCCACTCCCAGACAAACTAAGGCGAGCCTAGTTAATCTATGAGTTAACTTCAGTGCATGCATGCAATTAGGCATTATCTTGAAATGAGATAAGGTTTTTTCCTGTCATTTCTTTTGGTTGTGAGACGCCCATCATGTGAAGGAGCGTGGGTGCTAAGTCGGATAACGCCCCATCTTCTGCAAGCGTTGCTTTTCGACCGATATAAAACAATGGGACCAAGTTGGTTGTGTGCTGGGTGTGCGGTTGGTTATTTTTATAATCTTGCATAAGTTCCGCATTACCATGATCTGCAGTAATAATGACCTCTCCACCTATTGATTGCATTGCCTCAACGACACGGCCAATGCATGTGTCTAGTGTTTCAACTGCTTTAATTGCCGCTTCAAGGCTGCCAGAATGTCCGACCATGTCACAGTTTGCATAGTTACAAATAATGGCGTCATATTTTTTAGATTGTATTGCTTCGACCAGTTTGTCAGTGACTTCTATAGCACTCATTTCGGGTTGTAAGTCGTAAGTAGCAACCTTTGGCGAAGGAACCAAAATCCTATCTTCGCCTTTAAAAACACTCTCCTCGCCACCGTTAAAAAAGAATGTTACATGCGGGTATTTTTCTGTTTCTGCGATACGTAACTGTGTCAAACCTTCATTTTGTATATGTTCGCCAAAGGTATTTTTCAATGTAAACGGCGAGAATATCGGCGTAGCTTTATTCTGGTTTTGATCGTGCTGAGTTAATGTATAGAAATGTGACAGCTTAGGAACACGTTTGCGGTTAAATCCCTCAAATTGATCATTTAGTATCGCATCAGTAATTTCTCTGGCACGATCACCACGAAAGTTCATAAAAACAACGCTATCTCCATCCTCTAATCTTACTGGCGCTTCATTGGGTTGACGAATACAAGTGCACTTTACAAACTCATCAGTTTCTCCGCGAGCATATGCATTATCTAATGCTTTACTGGCAGATGTTTCTACTAACTCAGCTTGGCCATCTACAATCATATTGAAGGCTGGTTCAATACGCTCCCAGCGTTTGTCCCTGTCCATTGCATAGAAGCGGCCGCAGATGCTAGCGATTCTACCGTTTTTTAACGATGCGACTTTATCTTCTAGCGCCTTGATGAATGCTTTAGCACTAATAGGAGGGGTGTCCCTACCGTCTAGAAATGCGTGAATAAAGACTTTCTCAAGCCCTTGCTTTGCTGCTAATTCAAGCAATGCATGTATATGGTCTTGATGACTATGAACGCCACCGTCGGAAAGTAAGCCAAAAATATGTAAAGCTTTATTATTAGCTTTTAACTCTTTAATCATATCGACAAGTGGCGGCAACTCAAAAAACTCTCCCGTTTTGATGCTGTTGTTGATACGTTCAAAGTCTTGAAACACGACTCTGCCTGCGCCTATGTTCAAATGACCTACTTCTGAGTTGCCCATTTGCCCATCAGGCAAACCTACATAGTGTTCTGAAGCGTTGATGAGCGTATTGGGATAATGCTTTTTAAGCGCGTCTAGATTGGGTGTTTTAGCAAGCGAGATTGCATTGTCTTTTGATTCTTCGCGGAATCCAAAGCCATCCAGAATGAGTAAAATAACAGGTGTAATTGGCATCTTAATTCTTTTGCATATCATATTGGGATAGATACATTATAATAGCTGCTTGGTGAAAAAAAAGTAAAACGCAGACTAAAGTTATTTAATCCTCTTGAATTTACTTCATAAGTCAGCATTTAATCATTACGTATTTACAGAAAGATGATAGTGGAATTTATTACTGAAAACGCATTGTTAATCATTTTGGCAGTTGGCTCTGGCATTGCTTTAATATGGCCTATGTTAAGCAAAGGAAGTGCAGCTGGCGTGCCTAGTATTTCTCCTGCAGAAGCAGTAATGCTGATGAATCAATCAAAAACAATAGTGTTGGATGTGCGTGATGAAGCGGAGTTTGTAGCAGGTCATATTCAAGGAGCAAAGCATATTCCGCTCAATGAATTAGAAAGTCGTATTAAAGAGCTAGATAAGCACAAGAAAAAACCATTACTGGTTTGTTGCCAAAAAGGTGTGCGCTCGAATGCGGCCAGTAAGATGTTAGCTGGGCATGAGTTTGAGCAGTTATGTCAGCTTACAGGTGGTTTGGATAAATGGGTTGAGGCTAAAATGCCGCTAGTAAAGGACTGAAATGGCGAATGTGACAATGTATACAACGGGGTATTGCCCTTATTGCGCTAATGCTGAGCGCTTATTGCAAAGTAGAGGCGTGACTGAGATTAATAAAATACAAATTGATACTGACCCAGCATTAAGGATGGAAATGATGGAAAAAACGGGTCGCAGAACAGTGCCGCAAATTTATATTGATGATCAACATATCGGAGGTTTTGATGATTTGCGTGCGTTGGATTTGTCCGGCGGCCTTGAGCCTTTATTAGGCAAGTAGTACGAGATTTGCCAAATTAGGGATGATTAAAGTCTCATAAAAAGTTAAAATACACGATTCACAGCATAAGACTGTAATCAATTATAAAATAATAGGAATGATACATGGCACAAGATAATAATGCTGCATCCAATACAGAAGAAGCAGCGCAAGGATCACAAGCAGGTTTCGGAATTGAAAAGCTATACGTAAAAGACGCCTCTATAGAGGTGCCAAATGCGCCGCAAGTCTATACCAACC
>JBFIGM010000043.1:0-15414 GCA_041602315.1 Methylophilaceae bacterium
CGCAAAAAAACACCCATTTTCCTTGTTAGTTGATATTGGCAGTACAACAACTGATATTATTTCAATCATTAACGGTCAAGTTATTAGTAGCAACTGGACCGATGCACTGCGTTTACAACAAGATACATTGCTTTACACTGGGGTTTTAAGAACACCGCTGATGGCTATTACGCAAAAAATAGAAGTTGATGGCAAAACGAGTAATGTAGCAGCTGAGTATTTTGCAACTACGGCTGATGTATTTCGACTTACGGGAGAGCTAAATAATTCTTCTGACATTGCACCCACAGCCGATGGTGCTGCAAAAACTGTAGATGCTAGCGCTAAACGATTAGCCAGAATGGTTGGCTATGATTTTGAAGATAAACCCCTTGAAGTTTGGCTTGCATTGGCGCATGCTTTCCGTAACAAGCAGTTAAATCAAATCGCATGCGCAATAGAAAAACACTTAACACCTAACATGATGATTGTTGGTACGGGAGCAGGGCAGTTTTTAGTGAAAGAAGCAGCAAGTACGCTGAATAAACCTTATGCTAATCTGGCAGCTTTATTTGACTTGGAATTACCACAGGAACAGGAGGTAGATATCTGCTTTCCTGCCTTTGCAGTTGCAAAACTTGCGCTCGAGAGTGAATTTTTATGAGTGCTTTAATACATCCTTTGCCATACCATCATGATAGCGCAATACTATTTCAGCGTATTTCACATCAGCCATGGGCTATGTTTTTAGATAGTGGTCAAGCGCTAGATCCAACGACTAACAAGCCAGGTAGCCAATATGGCCAATATGATATTTTAGTTGCCAACCCTGTCGCAACTATCGTGACAGAAGGTGATAATACAACTATTGTAGAGGGTTCTATTATTGAGACTTCGAAAGAAGACCCTTTTAAGCTTTTAAATCAGCTGCTTAATAGATACAAAACGAAAGATCTGGGGGTGCCATTTGCTGGGGGTGCTTTAGGTTACTTTTCTTATGACTTGGGTCGACGGATTGAAGTCATCGAGGATAAAAATCGACCTGAAAATATACCAGAAATGATGTTAGGTATCTATGATTGGGCGGTGGTAGTCGATCATGACAAGCAAAAGACTGTCTTGATTTCACATGGTATGACTGAACAAACGAAACATAACTGGGCTGAGATTTGTCGACTGTTTGAGGCCCCTTGTCAGAATGCAAAAGATGATTTTCTCACGACTTCAGACACGATTTGCAACTTTACAAAAGAGCAATATCTGGATGCGTTTGATCAAATAAAACGTTATATCCAGGCTGGAGATTGTTATCAGGTTAACTTGGCACAACGCTTTTCAGCTAATATGGAAGGTAATAGCTGGGTTGCTTACAAAAAGTTACGTAGCATCAGTCCAGCACCCTTTATGGCCTTTATGCAACTGCCGCATCGTAACAATGATTTATTTCAAGTGTTATCAAACTCACCTGAGCGCTTTATCCAGGTGATTGGCGATCATGTTGAAACGCGGCCAATCAAAGGTACGCGTCCGCGTGCAAAAGCAATGGCTCAAGATTTAACAAATGCGAAAGAACTGCAAAATAGCACCAAAGATCAAGCTGAGAATCTGATGATAGTAGATTTGCTCAGGAATGATATTGGCAAGAGTTGTGAAACAGGAAGCGTTAAAGTTGATAAATTATTTCAATTGCAGAGCTTCGCGAACGTCCATCACCTGGTAAGTATTGTTACGGCTAAACTCAAGCAAGGTAATACTGCGATTGATGTTCTGAGAGGTTGCTTTCCAGGTGGATCAATCACTGGTGCGCCCAAGGTTCGCGCTATGGAGATTATTGAAGAACTGGAGCCAAATCGACGAGGTGTGTATTGTGGTGCTATTGGATATATTGGATTCGATGGTAAAATGGATACTAATATCGCTATAAGGACTGCGGTAACACATCAACGCTGTTTGAGCTATTATGCTGGCGGTGGCATAGTAGCCGATTCAGATGGCACAAAAGAGTACTTGGAAACGTTAGACAAAGCGTCTACTATGATTGAACTGTTAAAGTTTTTTAGAAGACGTGATTAAAGCATTTTTTAATAGACTAAAAACCAGCCTAAACTTAGGTGAAATAACAAGAAAAATCTATCATCGTTTTTCATTATTATGTTATAGCCCAAAGTGGTTCGGTCTTGCAGAAAACAAAAAGGAAAAAACTGTGTGGGTAGTTAAGATCGGTGGTAGTTTGCTAGGGTCACCAGAATTAGAACGCTGGTTGGGACTATTTGCAAAATTTAGCGACGGTAATATTATTATTGTTCCTGGTGGTGGTGTTTTCGCAGACGCTGTGAGAGATGCACAAAAGGTATCCAAAATTAGTGATGCATGTGCGCACAAGCTAGCAGTATTAGCGATGGATCAATTTGGTTTATTGTTAGCAAACATGAACCCAGAATTAGCGGTTGCCAGAACGGAAATGGAAATTGATGAACGCATTTGGCAACATAGGTGCATTATTTGGCTACCTAGCCAAATGGTGTTAGCAGATGATAGTATTCCGAAGAGTTGGGATGTAACATCTGATAGTATTGCAGCTTGGCTTGCTGAAAAAGTAAATGCACAACAATTGGTCTTGGTCAAATCAGATAAGCCAGCAGGTGCAGAATTAAGCCTCAGAATGATGAGTGAAAATGGTGTAGTTGATCAAGCATTTAGTGATTTTGTGCTGAATAAAACATTCGGTAAGTGGATGCTGAAAAAGACCGACCATGAGTATTTTCTAGAAGGTGTCAATTATGAAACGCTCGATAGGGTAGCAGGATCGCTGCATTAAAGATGACAACACAAAAAGTATACACTGATGATGAGGTACAAGAGAAACTGGCACAAACGTTGCCAAATTGGTTTCTTGAGAATGGGTGGATTCGACGTAAATTCAAAACGAGTGGCTGGAAGGCAACATTGATGGTTGTGAATACTGTTGGTCACCTTGCAGAAGCTGCATGGCATCACCCTGACTTAACTGTTTCCTATGCTTTTGTCATTGTAAAACTGTGTACGCATGAGGCAAAAGGCATCACAGATAAAGACTTCGAATTGGCCGCCAAAATTGAACAAGTTATTTCTTGGCAACCAGCATCAGAGGCGGGCGCTTTAACAGGAACACCAAATGATGATGCACGGTTTAAATATATCAAATACGACTGACTGCTAACCTAAAGCCTATTCAAACACCTGCTTTTTGAACTTGCCAAAATGCAACATAATAGTTGGTAAAATCAGTAAGTTTAAAATGGTCGATGTGACCAACCCGCCTACAATAATTGTTGCCATTGGCCCTTCAATTTCGCGACCTGGTTGATTACTACCAGCTGCTAATGGTAGCAAACCTAAGCCTGTTACCAGTGCAGTCATTAAAATTGATGGTAGTCGCTCGCTTGCGCCGCGGATACAGGTTTCAAGATTCCAAGTGCAATTTTCCTTATCAATCAGATGTTGGAAGTGGGAAACCATCATAATAGAGTTGCGTAAAGTAATACCAAATAATGTCACAAACCCGACCAGTGAACCTAGTGATATCCAGCCGCCAGTTAATAATGCTGCAATTACACCACCAATTAAAGCAAAGGGTAGGTTGACAAAGGTGAGTAATAGATTACGTAATCGGCCAAAGGCTACATACAGCATCAAGAAAATGGCGACTCCAGCAAGAATTGAATGCACTAATAAATCTTCGCGAGATTGTGCATTTGCCTGCGCCTCTCCTGTATATTCAAGATAATTGCCACTATGCAGCTGTATTTCCTTATCTATGCGGTTACGCAATTCGTCATTAAAACTTGTAAGGTCACGACCTTCAACATTGGCAGTAATCGTTTGTATTCTTTTAGCACCTGAATGTAGTATTTTTGACCTTCCATTTTCTTGTGAGATAAAGGCTATATCTTTCAAATAGAGCACTTTGCCGTCTGGATTAAAGAAAGGAATGTTTTGAATATCGCCAATATCATCGCGTGCCTCTTCTTCTAGCACGACAGTTATACCAATGACATGATTTCCTAAATAAACCTGTGCTATAGGCACACCTTCATAGGATGCACGTAACGCATCTAATACATCAACTGTTTTTAGTCCCCATTCAGCCAGTTTTTCAGTTCTTAATCGAATGACTGCTTGTGGCGTACCAGGTGGCGATTGTAGCAATACATCCTCAGCGCCTTTGATTTCAGAAACAAGTGCTGCAATTTTTTGTGCATCACGATCTAATGCATCCAAATCAGAACCATAAATATTAATCACTGTTGACGCTGCATAACCTGATATGGTTTCCTCAATTCGTTCTGTTAAAAATGTATTGATAGCAAAGTTAACGCCAACGAAGCCAATTTCCGCAACACCATCATTGTCTAAGTCCTCAGCCTCACCTGCAAGTTCTTCGCGGATATCAGCTAAGATACGGTCTTGTTCTTTGCCTGAAAGGGTGCCAATTTCAATTTCAAACTCACTATAATGTGTGCCAAATGTATCTGCTCCATTGGGTGCACGGCCAACCCACTGTGTTACTGATTTAACACCTTCGATGTTACGCAAAACTTTAGATACATGTTTACCGAGTCTTAATGATTCTTCTTCTGATGTGCCGGGTACTGCAGTCATGTGCATAATGAAATGACCTTCATGCAAGGCAGGGATAAATTGGCTTTTGAATAACATGAGAATACCAAGACCCAAAGCAATGAGCAGAAAGCTCGCAGCAAGAGTGGTTTTATAGTTGCGCTCAATTTGCCCAAGCAACTTCACATAGACCTTTTTGATAGACTTGATTATGGGGGAATCTTCAGAATCTAATTTTGTTGAGCCTAATAATAGGTAGCAAAGTGCAGGTGTGATTGTCAGTGCGACAACCAAAGATGCCATGATGGCAGTAATATATGCGAGCCCTAACGGTGCAAAAAGCTTACCAGCCACTCCACTAAGCGTCAGAAGAGGTACAAATACCAAAGCGACAATAATAGTTGCGTAGACCACAGAGCTACGTACTTCCATGGAGGCTTCGTAGACAACTTTAAAGTTCGATAGCGGCTGTGCCAGCAGACGATTTTCTCTTAACCGTCTAAAAATATTCTCTGTATCAATGATGGCATCGTCGACCACCTCACCTAGCGCTATAGCTAGACCACCTAATACCATAATATTGAGTCCTACGTTAAAGTAACTCAATATGACAATCGCTGTAAGTAAGGATAAGGGTATGGCCGTAGCGGATATAAATGCCGTACGAACGTTAAACAAAAACAAAAACAGAATGGTAATGACCAAAGCGGAGCCGATTAGAATATCGGTTCTTACACCTTCAATTGCCGTCTCAATAAAGTTGGCTGGACGAAACAAACCCTCATGTAGCTCTACTTTTTCTTTTGTGAGTGTCGGCTTGATTGCTTGAAGTGCAGATTCGATGGCAAGTGTCACGGCATGCGTATTGGCTCCTAGCTGCCCTTGAACTGATAAATAGACACCTGTTTCTTCATTAATAGCTGCTGCACTAATTGATGGTGCAGGCGCTTCAACTACACGGCCAATATCACCTATTTTGATGGTAAGTCCATTTTTATGGAGTAATGTTGCTTTTGCAAGTTTTTCAGGTGTAGCGGCTTGTCCTTCTGTGTTGATAATAATGCGCTGGTTGCTATTTTGAATGTAGCCAGCGCCACTGACACCAGTTGCCTTTTTGGTGGCGTCTACAACATCATTTATATTTAACTGGTATTGCAGCAACTTCGCAGGGTCTACTAGGACTTGGTATTGTCGTACCTTGCCACCAAAAACATTGACATCAGCAACACCTGGTATTGAAAGTAAGTGTGGAACAACAGTCCAGTCTACTATTGTTCTTAGCTCCATTAGGTCGCGGTGCTTAGAGGTTAAGCCAAACCCAAGTACAGTGCTAGCAGATGAGGTTAGGGGTGTGATGTTTGGTGTGATGCCTGCAGGAATCCGATTATTTAAGGTGCTCAAACGTTCGGCAACGACTTGCCGATTTAAATATATATCAGTATCTTCATTAAAAATAACGGTTACTACAGAAAGACCAGGGATCGACTGGGAGCGCATTTCAGCCACACCTACTGTACCAGCAATAGCTGTTTCAATTGGCTGTGTGACGAGGCTCTCTACCAACTCGGCAGACAAGCCAGGTGATTCAGTTTGAATGATGATTTGTGTGGGAGAAAATTCTGGGAAAACATCCAAGTTGCTGCGCGTAAGGCTATAAATCCCATATAAGACAACAAGAATGGCAAGCCCAATAATGACGCCATAGAACCGTATTGAGAAACGAACGATTGAAGACATCATAATGAATCTGCCTCTTTAGATGAGTCCGTTAGCCAGTAGGTATGCCGTTTTACTAAGCTAATCATCATTTTCATTTTTAATTAGATACTTGAATTCTTCTGAGAGTAATAATTGTGCCCCCCTGACGACCACTTCACTATCACTATCAAAGCCGGTATTGAACCATCCAGTATCGACCTCTTTGTCTGCCAATATTGGTTTACGTATAAACTCATCATCACCATGTTTAAAATACGCCCATGGTGTTCCTGCATACCATACGACAGCACTGCTTGGAATGATGATGCCGTTATTAATCGTGTTTTTATCAGCACTCACCTCAACAGTAACACGCATACCTAAACGTAAATCTTTGGCAGGTGCACTAAAGTAAAATGTTTTACCTACTCCATTACTGTCGGCTTGCGTTGCGGCAGATATATATTGAGCTTTAATTAACTGTTTTCCATTCAAAGGGCTGATTTTAACTATGTCACCTAGCTTTGGCTCTGGCGCTGAAAATGGCAGGCTGATTTGAATCAATATGTTTTCTCTGGCAAGAAGCTTTCTGAAAACACCCGTCGACTGGTTGTAAAGCGCTGCTTTTGCTAAGGGAGCACCCCATTGGAGTTTAGCGTTTGCTAGCAGGTTTTCTATCTCCAAAACCTTACTATTAATTGCAGCCTTATCTGTATTGATTTGTGCAAGCGCTTGTTGAAGAGCAAGGTCTGACACATTTTTATCATCCGCATTAAGCGTTTTTAGCCGCTCATATTGTGTCTGATGTTGTTGACTATTTACTTCTAATGCTTTTAGCTCTGCATTTAAATTCAATAAAGCAGTTTTGGCTGCAATCAGACTATCAATAGGTATAACGATACCGAAGCTCTTGATTTCATCTTGATAAGCCATTCCTTTGACTCTCGTGGTGCTAATGCCACTGTTTTTTTGTACTGCAGGGGATAGTCTAACAATGCTGATACCTTCTTCTTCAGTTACGCGATCCAAGCTTTCTATTTCTTCTTCTTGCTCAGTGCGGAAATTTTCATATTCATCTTTCCCATAGAAAACAAGCATCCAAAATAGAATGACTATTAATAAAGCTTGCAACCCAATAATAATGGCAGATTTTTTATTTATCATCATTCACGCTCACTTGTGGTTGAAGAGGCATCTTAAATTTACTGTAAAGTGGTCTATGCATTGCATTTTCTAGTGCATTAGCTGCTTTTAGTTGGGCAAATTGAGAAGCTAGTAATTGTTGTTTTGCCGCAACTGTATTTAGCTGATAGCCAGCCAAATCAAGTTTACCAATTAAGCCATTGTTAAACTGCTGTTGCATTTTATCTGTAATGTCTTGCTGATTGCGTAACGTTTTAATTGCTTGTTCTGCATTTTGTAGGGCAGCTTGATACTCTGATTGGGCTTGAGCGACGGTGGCAATGATGTCTGCTTGCAGATTTTCAAAAGCAGCGCCTTCAATCGCTCTTAACTGCTTGGCTTCCTCGATTAAAGTGGAGTTTTGCTTTAACATATTTAATAAGCTAGAAAAACCTAGCGACCATATTTTGTCACCAAACTCGAATAATATGCCAGGGCTTAATGTAATGTCAGGTATTTGTTTGGCCGCTTGCAGCTTTATCTCAATTTCAGCAGCATTGTATTGAACCATGCGACGTCTAAGGTCGATTCTATTGAGTAGCGCTTGTTCTCTCAATGTCTCATATTTAAATTCATTTTGCAGAGTAGCTTTTTGATGGGTAAGTGTTTCAGCTAATGAAAGATTTTTGATATTAATTTGAGAAAACTGCTCCATTGTTAAGCCAGCATCAGACGCTAACCGTATTTCTATCTGCTGGGTAAGCGCTTGCTTATTATTAACTTGATGTTGCGATTCTAATGCGGCTAAACGCGCGCGACTTAACTCCGTGCTTGATGCCATGCCAATATCAAAACGCTTTTGTAACATATTAACAATGCTGTTTTGAATTGATAACTCTTCTTCTAATAGTGTGATTTCAGCTTGGCTTTGATAGTATGCAATAAGGTCGTCAGCAATCTGGCTGCGAAGTTGCCATGCCGTTTCAGCAAGGTCTAGTTGAGCAATATCTACATTTTTCTCTGCTTTTTTGATTTTATAGCTACGTTTATTGTTGGTTTGAATGGGAATGTCGATAGTTAAGCCATAAGACCATGGTCTTATGTCCCCATTTGCTTGATTACTCCGAGCAAGGTCAGCATTTAGCGTTGGTAATGGTTTAGCGCCAGCGGTTTGAACAGATAATTTGGCGAGCGCTAATTGTTGTTTTGCTACATCAAGCTTACTGTGAAAAAAAAGGGCAGATAATGTTAATGAGTCAATATCCCAAACCTGCAGTGGTAGGGAGCTCTGGTCGTATCCATGTTTTATCAAGAAAGCACTAAACTCAGAGCTGGTAGGGTCTTTTGCTACAATGCTTGCCGCCGTTGATTTGGCGCTTAAAGGTTTTTCAGCAGGTGCGACTGTGCAGCCTAGCGTGACCAGACAAAGCAACGAGATAACGAGTTGTTGTGTATTAATAAGCATGGCGCAAGCTAGTTATCCAACTTCAGCCCCCCCTTGGATAAATTGGACAGCTAACTATGCGGCGATGCTTGCATGTACTGCATTAAGGGCATCTTGCAACGACTCTTCAGGAAGCTTATTAATTGTTGTTGCGAGTAAGTCTGCTGCCTCAACGGTACGAATAGGTAAGTCGCTCGTGTTTATTTCAGCTATCAAGCCAGCTGCTGCGCCTGCTATCACCAATAAGATTTCTCGTTCTTTCATAAGAAGCTCCAATTCAGAACGAAGCATATTGTTTTCAGCTGAGTGATTCGTGTTTTCCATCATTCTATTATCTTTAAGTAATTGTTACGCAATATATTGCCACAATGCACAGTTAATGCACACTTATACTTTAACGAGCATGGTAAAAAAAGTAAAATCAAAAAGAACTAATTTTATAAAAAGACAGATGTAATCATTAAAGCAGTAAAAATAGTTATTTTTTTTATCATAATAATCTTTGCCAGACGTTATCATTGATATACAATGTCGCCTTTGGTATTTATGACATTGATATTTCAATGTGATAAACAATGCGAGAGTGGCGGAATTGGTAGACGCACTGGATTTAGGTTCCAGCGCCGCGAGGCGTGAGAGTTCGAGTCTCTCCTTTCGCACCAACCCTTTTAATGGGTTGTTATAAAAGTCGTTAGAACATATCGTTCATCTTTAGAACAAAAATTAATCAGGAATCGCAACATGGCAGTATCTGTTGAAACAATCAGCAATATCGAAAGACGCATGACAGTCACTTTACCACTAGCTGACTTGGAAAATGTGATACAAAGGCGTCTCAAAGAGATTTCGCGCACAGCAAAATTTTCAGGTTTTCGTCCAGGTAAAGCTCCGATGAGCTTGGTCAGTCAGCAATATGGCGCTCAAGCACGCGACGAGGTGTTTTCTAAAGCGGTTGAGACAAGCTTTAGTGATGCTGTTGTAGAGCATAAATTAAGAGTCGCTGGCTACCCTAGTATTGAGCATAAGCCATTTGGCGAAGCGGCTACTGAGCTTGAGTACACGGCTACTTTTGAGATTATTCCTGAAGTCGAAGTTGGCGATATCAGCAAAGTGAATGTAGAAAAGCCTGTACTAGGTGTGACAGATAAAGATGTTGATAAAACAATTGATGTATTGGTGAAACAGCGTGTTAGCTATTCACCTGTCAAACGGGCGTCTAAAAAAGGTGATCGTATTAACATTGACTTGACTGCTTCGATTGATGGCGAACAAGTCGAAAGCACAAACAATAAGGGTATGGATATTGTATTGGGTGAGATTGGGCGCATTGAGGCTTTTGACAAAGAGTTAACAGGCGGCAAAGCTGGCGACACCAAAACATTCCAAATTGATTACCCTGCTGATCATAATCCTGCACAGCTGGCTGGTAAGAAGGTAGACTATACAGTTACTTATAATAGTGTAGCAGAACCAATTTACCCAGAAGTAGACGAAAAATTTGCTAAAAATCTAGGCGTAGCGGATGGCGATGTTAATAAGCTACGCGATGAAATTAAATTAAGTCTCGAGCAAGAAGTTGAAAAGCGCATCAACGCGCGAGTTAAAGAGCAAGTATTTCAAGGGTTAATTGATGTAACAAATGTTGACCTGCCAAAAGCGTTGATAGGGGAAGAAATTAGCCGCATGATGCAAATGACAGCACAAAATTTGCAACAACGTGGGATGGATCCAAAAGCAATTCAACTCAAGCCTGAGATGTTTGAAGAACAGGCAAAACGTAGCACAGCATTGCGACTCATACTTTCACAGTTAGTGAATGCAGAAAAGTTGCATGCAGATGCTGACCAAGTAAAAGCAATGGTCGAAGCGTTTGCACAAAACTACGAGCAGCCTCAGCAAATGATTGATTGGTATTATGCCGATGTGAAGCGACTTGATGAGCCATCTGCTCTCGCTACAGAGGAAAATGTGGTTAAATGGGTACTAGAAAAAGCACAAGTCAAAGATAAAAAAGTAAAATTTGATGAGTTAATGGCAGGATAGAAAAGGGTATTATTGATGAGCAAACATGCAAACCTGATTAGTCAAGCACAAGAAACGCAAGGTCTCGGGTACATCCCGATGGTAATTGAGCAAAGTGGCCGTGGTGAGCGCTCATTTGATATCTATTCTCGCCTGCTCAAAGAACGCGTTATTTTCTTGGTCGGCCCAGTTACGGACGCTTCAGCCAATTTGATAGTTGCACAGTTATTGTTTTTAGAGGCTGAAAATCCAGATAAAGACATTTCTTTCTATATTAATTCGCCAGGCGGTTCTGTAACTGCTGGCATGTCAATTTATGACACCATGCAATTCATTAAGCCTGATGTAAGCACTCTATGTATTGGACAAGCGGCAAGCATGGGTGCATTCTTGCTAGCATCTGGTGCAAAAGGAAAACGTTTTAGTTTACCAAACTCACGCGTGATGATTCATCAACCATCAGGTGGTTTTCAAGGCCAATCGTCTGATATCCAGATTCAAGCCAAAGAAATCATGTATTTACGTACTAAATTAAATGCAATTCTTGCCGGCCATACAGGTAAGTCACCAGAAGAAATTGATATAGACACGGAACGTGACAACTTTATGAGCGCAGAAGAGTCTGTTAAATATGGCATGATTGATCGTGTGATTGCCAATCGCAAAGAAGCGGCTTAAGATAGAAGCTTAATAATCAAGCTACAGGAATTTTTAAATGGCAAAGTCTGAAGACGAAAAACTACTTTACTGTTCATTTTGTGGTAAGAGTCAGCATGAAGTGAAGAAGTTGATTGCTGGGCCATCAGTCTTTATCTGTGACGAATGTGTTGATTTATGCAACGACATCATTAAAGAAGAGATTCAAAGCCTTAATGACATTCAAACAGCAGAGAAGTCGTTACCTAGCCCGCAAGAAATATCAAAGATTTTAAGCCAATATGTGATTGGTCAAGATAAAGCGAAAAGAAATCTTTCGGTGGCCGTTTACAATCACTACAAGCGTCTAGAACATAATCATATCGCTGATGATGCGACAAAAGATGATGTTGAGATTCAAAAAAGCAACATATTGTTGATTGGGCCAACTGGCTCTGGTAAAACGCTATTAGCGCAATCATTAGCACGTTTGTTGGATGTGCCATTTGTTATGGCTGATGCAACAACACTGACAGAAGCAGGTTATGTTGGAGAAGATGTTGAAAACATTATGCAAAAATTATTGCAAAAATGTGATTACGACACTGAAAAAGCACAGCGCGGTATTGTCTATATTGATGAAGTCGATAAAATTTCACGCAAATCTGAAAACCCATCGATTACACGAGATGTGTCTGGTGAAGGTGTCCAGCAGGCATTACTTAAGTTAATCGAAGGTACAGTTGCTTCTGTGCCACCTCAAGGTGGGCGCAAACATCCTAATCAGGAATTTGTACAATTAGATACAACGAATATCCTCTTTATCTGTGGCGGTGCATTTGATGGTTTAGAGAAAATCATTCGTTCAAGGTCTGAAAAAGGCGGCATTGGTTTCGGTGCAGAAGTAAAAAGCAAGGATGACCAGAGCGCCGTCGGTGAGGTTTTATTGGACGTTGAACCTGAAGATTTAATTAAATTTGGCTTGATTCCAGAGTTTATTGGTCGTCTACCAGTGGTAGCTACTTTAGAGTCTCTTGATGAAGAGGCTTTGATGACGATCCTAACTCAACCAAAGAATGCACTTACAAAGCAATACGCTAAACTGTTCAAAATGGAAGGTGTAGAGCTCGAATTTAGAGATTCTGCATTAAGAGCGGTAGCAAAAAAAGCGCTTGAACGTAAAACAGGCGCACGTGGTTTGCGTTCAATATTAGAACAAGCATTACTAGATGTAATGTATGAAATTCCTTCTATTGAAAACCTATCTAAAGTTGTGATTGATGAAGGTGTCATTAATGGTGATGCACAACCAATCATGATTTATGAAGACTCACCCAAAAGAGCAGAGAGCGCTAGTTAGCAACTTTATACAATAAGACTATTTGCAATTAATCTGCAAAGGCTTATAGTTAACATGTATGCTTGGTTGCTCACTTTAAGCGTCAAATAAATATACATAGCGCTCTTGAACTATCGAAGAATGTTCCCATTCTAATAACATAGGGTTAACAACCCATGTATACATTAAGGTAACTATGACTGAACAAACTTTGACTAATAAACCTACACAATCAGAATCGGTAACTGAAGGCAAAATGCCACTGTTGCCGCTTCGGGATGTAGTTGTATATCCACACCTTGTTATTCCGCTATTTGTCGGAAGAGATAAATCCGTCAAGGCGCTAGAAATAGCATCTGATGCGGATAAAAAAATTATGCTAGTAGCGCAAAAGTCTGCGACAAAAGATGAGCCAGATGCTACAGATTTGTATGAAATTGGCACGGTGGCAACAGTATTGCAAATGTTGAAACTGCCTGATGGTACAGTCAAAGTGTTGGTTGAAGGTTTACACCGTGTCCGCGTAACCGAGTTTGAAGAAATTGATGGTAGCTTTTGGGCTAAGCCGCAGAACGTCGAACAATTGAACGAAGAGGATGATGAGGTTGAGGCATTGATGCGGACAGTGCTGACACAATTTGACCAGTACGTTAAGCTCAATAAGAAAATCCCACCAGAAATTTTGACATCACTTGCTACTATCACAGAAGCAGGACGTTTAGCAGACACAATATCTGCGCATTTGACTTTAAAACTGGAAGAGAAGCAAAAGGTCTTAGAAATGCTCAGCGTTACTGAGCGTCTGGAACACCTGCTCCATTTAATGGAATCTGAGATTGATATCTTGCAAGTCGAAAAACGTATCCGCGGACGTGTAAAACGCCAAATGGAAAAAAGCCAGCGCGAGTATTATTTAAACGAGCAAGTAAAGGCGATACAGAAAGAACTCGGCGAGCATGATGAAAACGCCGAAATGGAGGAGCTTGAAAAACGCATTAAATCAGCTGGCATGAGCAAAGAAGCATTGGCAAAAGTTAATGCAGAGCTAAAAAAACTGAAATTAATGTCTCCAATGTCCGCAGAAGCCTCCGTGGTGCGTAATTATATTGATACTTTGGTGAGTTTGCCTTGGAAGAAAAAAACTAAAATCAGCCGTGATTTGGCAGTAGCAGAACAGGTATTGGATGCCGATCACTATGGATTAGAAAAAGTTAAAGAGCGAATTGTAGAATATTTGGCTGTTCAACAAAGAGTAGGAAAAGTAAAAGCACCTATTCTTTGCCTTGTTGGCCCTCCTGGTGTCGGTAAGACATCACTTGGACAAAGCATTGCTAAAGCGGTTAACCGTAAATTTGTACGTATGGCGCTAGGTGGAGTGCGTGACGAAGCGGAAATTAGAGGGCACAGACGTACATATATTGGATCTATGCCTGGCAAGGTATTACAGAGCATGACCAAAGTTGGGGTTAAAAATCCTCTGTTTTTACTAGATGAAGTAGACAAGATGGGTCAAGACATGCGTGGTGATCCGTCATCAGCACTACTAGAGGTACTTGATCCTGAGCAAAATCACACTTTTGCAGATCATTATGCAGAAGTTGAGTATGATTTATCTGATGTTATGTTTGTCGCCACCGCGAATAGCATGAATATTCCTGCGCCATTATTGGATCGTATGGAAATTATCCGCTTAGCGGGATACACAGAAGACGAAAAGGTTAATATTGCTGAACGTTATTTATTACCTAAGCAACTAAAAGCCCATGGTTTAAAACCAACAGAAATCAATGTGGGTGAAGACGTTATCCGACACATTGTTCAGTACTACACGCGTGAAGCAGGGGTGCGGCGTTTAGAGCAAGAGTTAGCAAAGCTATGTCGCAAAGTAGTTAAAGCTTTATTGTTGAGTAAGACAGATGCTAAAAAATATCACCGTGCAGATGACGGTGTAGACTTTAATCCAATTGAAAAAGTTGAGGTGACTGTCGATAACATCAGTGATTATCTGGGCGTTTACCGCTATGATTTTGGTGTAGCAGCCAAGGAAAATCAAATTGGTCAAGTGACTGGGTTGGCTTGGACTTCAGTTGGCGGTGAATTATTGACGATTGAAGCTGTAGTATTGCCAGGTAAAGGAAAGATGATTAAGACTGGTAAACTTGGTGATGTGATGCAAGAATCACTGGAAGCTGCAATGAGTGTGGTTCGTAGTCGTGCGGCACGTTTAGGCATTCCTGAAGATTTTTATGAAAATAAAGATATTCATATTCACTTGCCGGAGGGTGCTACTCCTAAAGATGGCCCAAGTGCAGGTATCGGACTTACTACGGCATTGGTTTCTGCATTGACGGAGATTCCAGCACGCGCGGATGTTGCGATGACTGGGGAGATCACACTGCGTGGAGAAGTGTTAGCAATTGGTGGTTTGAAGGAAAAACTACTTGCTGCACACCGTGGCGGTATTAAAACAGTTTTAATACCGGAATCTAATGTTAAAGACCTGACAGAAATTCCTGACAATATTAAAAGTCAGCTTAGCATTCATCCAGTGAAAAGCATTGATCAGGTGCTTGAA
>JBFIGM010000044.1:0-14626 GCA_041602315.1 Methylophilaceae bacterium
TAATGATTAGAAAAACAAAACCTGCTGTTAATTATTAAGTGATTATTTTGGCGCGTATATGCTTTAGTCATTGGGTGAAATTACTACTGCTAATTTAATTTGCATCTAAATACTTGCTAGAAAACTCAGTACCTCTCTTGTGTACTAATCAGATCAGCAGAAATCTACTCTACAAATCCACATAAACGTACAAGAAAAAATGTAATAGGCTTAATATCAACTCTGAAACTATTGCAATGTTTGTAATATCGTTTTTGCAGATAGGTTCATCAGCCATTGTGGAACTAAACCAACCAGTAGCAGAGCCATTGCATTAAGGCTTAATATTAGCCGCATATCTAATGGAGCATCTATTGCTATCATACTTTCAGGCTCATCAAAATACATGATTTTAATAATGCGTAAATAATAAAAAGCCCCAATGACTGCCATTAGAACAGCAAAAATGACTACAGCTACATATCCAGCTTGCAATGCAGATTGTAATACCACAAATTTTGCATAAAATCCGATCGTTGGCGGCACCCCAGCCATACTAAACATAGTAATTAGCATCAAAAATGCAGTCCATGGGCTACGTTTATTCAAACCCTTCAAGTCGTCTAGCATCTCGGCTTCATGGCCTTTTCTGGACAACACCAAAATCATACCAAACCCTGCCAGACTCATCATGACATAGGCACTCACATAGAACATACTGGAAGCAAACCCATTTAAACTAGCACTCATTAAACCAAGCAGCAAAAAGCCGATGTGTGAAATCGTAGAATACGCTAACATACGTTTAATGTTAGTTTGCGCAATGGCAGTGATATTCCCAATTGCTATTGATAATACAGCCATGACTAAAAACATATTTTGCCAATCGACTACCAATGGATAAAGTCCTTGTATCAACAAGCGCATTGCCATTGCAAACCCTGCGAATTTTGGTACTGAACCAATCAAAATAGTAATCGCTGTTGGCGAACCTTGATAAACGTCTGGCACCCACATATGAAAAGGTACAGCGCCGAATTTAAATGCCAATCCAGCCACTATGAACACAAGCCCCAAGCCTAAAACTGGGCTTCGAGATTGTGTTTCAACAAGCACATGAGAAATAGTTGCAATATCCAAACTTCCAGTCATGCCATAAATCATACTCATGCCGTATAACAACATTCCTGAAGCAAGTGCACCTAAAACAAAGTATTTCATTGCTGCTTCTGTCGCTTTCGGGTTATCTCTATCTAAAGCGACCATCGCATATACACAGAGTGAGAGCAGCTCAAGTCCTACATAGATGGTCAACATATTTTGACCAGAAATCATTACCATCATGCCAACTATGGCAAACAATAATAAAGCGTAATAATCCCCCGAAAACAGATTACGCAACTGCATATAATAACGGGTATACACCAGCATAACGGAAGTACCAATTAGTGTTGCCATCTTAAGAACATCACTCAACGTATCATCTATAAACATGTTACTAAATGCATAACCGATCAATGGCGTGTGTGTACTCAGTACAAAGTATGCAGCTGCAAATAATGTTAATTGCGCAAGACCATAAATAATCAGACGGTTCTTTTTGTTTAAAAATAAATCCAGAATCAGAATCACCATTGCCATGCACAACACGATCATTTCAGGCAATGCAATAAAGAGGTCAGTTTTAATTGTATTCATGCTTACATTCCAGCCATTGGCAATTTACTCGTCGCCATATGGTTCAAAAATTGTGCAGATGTAGTCTGTGTTAATTCAGTTATTGGGTCAGGATAAACCCCTAAGCCTAGCGTGAATAAAGCTAAAATTGCTAATAGCATGAACTCGCGTTTTGTTAGATCTTGTAATGCAGAAACCTTATTGTTGGCCACATCACCGTAAAAAACACGCTTAATCATCCATAATGTATAAGATGCGCCAAAAATCAATGTGGTCGCAGCAACAAAAGCAACCCAGAAATTATATTTAACACTGGCTAATATCACCATGAATTCACCAACAAAGCCACTGGTACCAGGCAAACCACTATTCGCCATAGCAAATAACACAGCAAATGCAGCAAACATAGGCATCCTGTTAGCAACGCCTCCGTAATCAGCAATTTGTCGACTATGCATACGATCGTATAAGACGCCTACACAAAGGAACATTGCGGCAGAGATAAAACCATGTGAAATCATCTGTACTACTGCACCTTCAAGTCCTAACTGACTAAACAAGAAAAAGCCCAATGTGACAAAGCCCATGTGTGAAATAGAAGAGTAGGCAATGAGTTTTTTCATGTCTTTTTGTACTAGCGCGACCAATGCGATATATAAAATTGCTATCAGTGACAGACCAATCATAATGCTTGATAAATGATGTGATGCATCTGGGGCGATTGGCATTGCAAAACGCAAGAAGCTATAGCCACCTAATTTAAGCATGATTGCAGCCAATACTACAGAGCCTGCAGTTGGGGCTTCGACGTGTGCATCTGGCAACCAAGTATGCACTGGCCACATTGGTATTTTGACTGCAAATGCCATGAAAAAGGCAATAAAAATATAGATTTGCTCATTTAAACTAAGTGGTAAATTATAGTAATCGACAATATTGAAACTGCCAGTGCGGTGGAACAAATAAATAAATGCCACTAGCATGAGCAATGAGCCAAGCAATGTATACAAGAAAAATTTAATCGTTGCATAAACGCGATTTGGTCCGCCCCATATACCAATCACTAAGAACATTGGAATCAGCATCGCTTCCCAAAACACATAGTAAAGAATACTATCCAGCGCCGTAAAAACACCGATCATCAAACCACTCATGATAAGGAAAGCAGCCATATACTGAGCTACACCTTTTTGTATCACTTCCCATGAGGCGATGATGGCAATCACTGTCGTAAAGCTGGTGAGTAATACCAATGGAACTGAAAACCCATCCACACCTAAGTGATAGTTAATGTTAAAGGCAGGAATCCAATGAAAGCCTTCTTGAAATTGAAAGGCTGTCTGGGCTGTATCGAAGTCCGTGTAAAGAGGTAACGTTACGATGAAGCCTATAATGCCTCCTACTAATGCAGCCCAACGTGTAAGACAGGCCCTATTGTCATTGCCTATAAGCAATACCAATATACCAGCCAGTATTGGCGCCCAAATGGCTAAACTTAAAATGTGATTATTGAACATTAAAAAATATAATCTTTATTAATAAATATGTTAAAACAAGGAATACTGCCAAAATCATTGAGAAGGCATAGTGGTATATCATGCCGGATTGCAACTGACGAACGACCCCAGAAAGTTTTCCGACTAACTTTGCAGTACCATTAACGATAGCACCATCGATCAATTGTACGTCACCAATTTGCCATAACTTGTTACCCAACAAGCGCGAGCCACCCGCAAAAAAGCGTTCGTTAAAACTGTCAAAACCATATTTATTTTCTAATATACGGTAGATGAAGTTCAATTTTTCTTTGATTGCAGCTGGAATATCAGGCCGTTTCATATAAAAAAACCATGACAAAGCAACGCCAAGCAATGCTAGTGCGAAAGGTAAGGTTAAAAAGCCATGTAGCGCCATGCCAGCGGGCGTGTGTAACACTTCATGGAAATGATGTGCCAAGTGCTCCATAGAAGGATGCATTTCTGTATTGACAGTAATGACGCCTTTAAAGAAATCACCAAACAGCATCGGTTTGATTGCAATATATCCAATAAATAAAGATGGTATAGCCAATAGAATTAGTGGCAGTTTGACAACCCAGCCAGGCTCATGTGGGTCCTGATCTGGGTTTAAGCCATGATGATGGCCGTCATCCTCATGCGCATGCCCATGCGGCTCTGGCTCACGCCATCTTTCTTTACCGTGAAAGACAATAAAATAAAGCCTAAATGAATAAAATGCGGTAATAAATACACCTATCAAGACAGAGAAATAAGCGAATCCGCTACCAGCAATATGCGAAAACTTAACAGCTTCTATAATGCTATCCTTTGAATAGAAGCCAGCAAAAAATGGTGTGCCAATTAAGGCAAGTGATCCAATTAAGGATGTAATCCAAGTGACCGGGAAATATTTCTTAAGGTTTCCCATGTGTCGGATATCTTGATCATGATGCATACCCATAATGACCGATCCTGCCCCCAAGAACAATAAGGCTTTGAAAAAGGCATGCGTCATTAAATGGAAAATGGCTACTGAGTAGGCAGAGACACCCAGTGCAACCGTCATATAGCCTAGCTGTGATAGGGTTGAATAAGCAACAACACGTTTAATATCATTTTGGATAATACCTAACAGCCCCATAAATAAAGCTGTTATTGCACCGATGACGAGAACAAACGATAAAGCTGTTGTAGATAGTTCGAATAAGGGTGACATACGTGCCACCATGAAAATTCCCGCAGTAACCATCGTTGCCGCATGAATTAATGCTGATATTGGCGTTGGGCCTTCCATTGAATCTGGCAGCCAAACATGTAAAGGTACCTGAGCAGATTTACCCATTGCACCAACAAACAATAAAATGCAAGTTACTGTCATCAATGACCATGTTGTATTTGAAAACAAGCTAATTTCCATATTAGCCATTGCAGGCGCAGCACTAAAGACTTCTGAATAATCAAGCGTTCCAAAGTAAGAAAGCACTAGACCGATGCCTAGCAAAAAGCCAAAGTCACCCACACGATTAACCAAAAACGCTTTTAAGTTGGCATAAATTGCTGTTGGCCGCGTGTACCAAAAGCCAATCAGTAAATAAGAGACCAGCCCAACAGCCTCCCAACCGAAGAAGAGTTGCATAAAATTGTTAGACATTACCAGCATTAGCATGGCAAATGTAAATAGCGATATATAGCTAAAAAACCGACTATAGCCAGGATCTTCGTGCATGTAACCAATGGTATATATATGAACCATTAACGAAACAAAGGTCACTACTACCATCATCATGGCTGTTAAGTTATCAATTAAAAAACCAACGCTAAACTGAATATCGCCTGATAAAAGCCAAGTATATAAATCTGCATTATGTGTAAAACCACCCAAGGTTGCTTTAAACACCATTGCTGATAAAACAAACGAAGCACCCACTGCCAGTATAGTTAAGATATGTGCAGATGAACGTGGCAGGCATGACCCAAACAAACCGACGATAGCGGCAGCAATCAGCGGTAATAGTGGGACCCAAATAAGAACCTGTTCTGTCATGTTATTTTCTTAGCCTTTTAGTGAATCCAAATCTTCAACATCGATTGTTCTTAAATTACGAAACAATACAACTAGAATAGCCAGCCCTATAGCTGACTCAGCTGCTGCGACCGTTAAAATAAAAAATACGAATACTTGCCCAGCTATATCATTCAAGTAATGGGAGAAAGCAATAAAATTAAGGTTAACCGCCAGCAACATTAATTCGATTGCCATCAGTACAATAATAATATTTTTACGATTTAAAAAAATCCCGATTACACTAATTGCAAATAACAAGGCCCCCAGAATGAGGTAATGCGAAAGACCTACACTCATGATGAACCTCCCTCTTCTGTTGTCTCATCTTCTCCTACTCGTGACTCTGATGGCAAGTTAACAACTCTCAAACGATCTTTTTTGCGAACAAGAACTTGCTCCGCAGGACTGATAGATTTATTTTCTCTTTTCTCTCTCAAGGTCAATGCAATAGCCGCGACAATTGCAACGAGCAACACAACTGCAGCCAATTCAAAAGGCAGCAAATAATCGGTGTACATTACTTTCCCTAGAGCGGCTGTATCACTGTAAGTAGCTGGGCGACTAACGCTCTCAGCTGCTATAAAATATTTATTTCCTAAGATCATAGCCATTTCAATGGCCATAAGCGCACCTACTGTACCCGCCAGCGGTAAATAACTCCAAAAGCCTTCGCGTAATTTATCAATATTAATATCCAGCATCATGACAACAAATAAAAATAGCACCATGACAGCACCAACATAAACCAACACCAATACAATCGCTAAAAATTCCGCCTGTAACAATAGCCAAATGCCAGAAGCTGTAAAGAAAGCTAGCACTAAATGTAATGCTGCATGTACAGGGTTACGTGTAGTGATTACACGCAGAGCAGCAAACAAGAGGATTGCTGCTAGCACATAAAATATAAAGTCGGTAAATACCATATGCAATTCTGATTCGTTTTAAGTGTTATCTATATTTTTTATCTTGTGCTCGGTCAGCGGCGATTTGCTTTTCATGATTATCACCTACTGCAAGCAACATCTCTTTGGTGTATAGCAAATCACCACGTTCTTCACCGTGATAATCAAATATACGTGTTTCAACAATCGAATCTACAGGGCATGATTCTTCGCACATGCCGCAGAAGATGCATTTAGTTAAATCAATATCATAGCGTGTCGTCCTGCGTGTATTATCTTCCCGCTGCTCCGACTCAATAGTAATCGCCATTGCTGGGCAAACAGCCTCACATAGTTTACAAGCGATACAGCGCTCTTCTCCATTTGGATAACGGCGCAAAGCGTGTAAGCCACGAAACCGATTAGATTGTGGCGTACGCTCTTCAGGATACTGAATTGTCATTTTTCGAGCAAAAAAGTAACGACCTGTAACAGCCATTCCTTTGAGTAGCTCAAATAGCATCAAGCTACCCAATACATTTTTGATTTCTTTAAACATAATCTCTCATCAACACCCTAATGGAATAAATAGTCAAACTTCGTTTGCATCATTACACCGACGAATACTATCCACACTATTGTTATAGGGATAAATACTTTCCAACCTAATCGCATAATCTGGTCATAACGATACCTTGGGAAAGTTGCTCTAAACCATAGAAAGAAAAATACTAAAGCAGCCATTTTTGCAAACAACCATAGGATGCTATCAGGTAAAAATGGGAAGGGGGACAACCAACCGCCCATAAACATCACTGCTGCTAGTGTACAAACTAGCCAAATATTAGCGTACTCTGCCAAGAAAAATACAGCAAATGCCATTCCTGAATACTCTACGTGGAAGCCTGCGACAATCTCAGACTCACCCTCCGCCACATCGAATGGTGCTCTATTCGTTTCTGCAACTGCGCTAATAAAATAAACAATAAATAATGGAAATAGTGGAATGAAGTACCAATGCCAAAAACCACCCTCTTGCCCTAATACAATTTTGCCTAGATTCAGACTATTGGCGCACATGAGCACTCCAACCAAGGAGAATCCCATCGCAATTTCGTAAGAAACAATTTGAGCAGCAGAACGTAAACTGCCCAAAAAAGCGTATTTTGAGTTTGACGCCCAACCCGCAATAATAACCCCATAAACAGCAATTGATGTCATAGCCAAGACATACAAGAGACCAGCATCAATATTGGCGAGCACTTTAGTACCATCGAAAGGAATCACTGCCCACGCAGCAAAAGCGGGAGCAATAGTTAAAACGGGACCCAAAAAGAACAAACCTTTATTCGATGCTGTTGGTAATATAATTTCTTTGAAGAGCAATTTAAGACCATCAGCAATTGGCTGCAGCAAGCCCCATAAACCGACCCGGTTAGGTCCAATACGCACTTGCATATAACCAATCACCTTACGCTCTGCATAAGTAAGATAAGCCACTGCAATCAGCAATGGGCCAACAATGGCCACAATCTTCATTAATGTCCAAGCAACCAACTCTACATCGGTCCAGTGACTACCAAATAATTGAGCTAACCATTCCATTAGTTTTGTGCTTCCAATTCTTTTGCTCTAATCACATCGGCTTGTTCTTTCGACAATTTTTCGATACTGATATCACCCATTAAATCACCAAGACCTAAGGTATCTTCATGCGCAGCGGCTACCCTTACGCAACCCATAGCTACATGCGTATCTTTGCGTACTGGCAAAATCGCACTGCCTTGATCTTGTCTAACTAAAACCATATCACCTTCGCTCAATTCATGTAAGCGCATTTCATCAGGGTGCATACGCACCAACCGTTTAATATTGTATTTCGTTTTTCTCAGTGGTTCTGAACGACGTACGATTGGGTCGGACTCATACTGTGGCACCTCGCCGACACGCTGTAAGCCAGGCGACTTAATTTTAGTCTCTATTTCGACAAGTTCTTTCATATTGTTATTAAGGCGGCGTCTGGCAAAATCAGCAGGTCTTTCATCGCCAAAAATAGCATTCTTGACATCTTCAGTACTCTCATAATCATAGCCTTGTAGACCAAGTGTGTTAGCAAGCACACGAAGTACCTTCCACGCTGGACGACACTCTCCGAGCGGTTTAACGACCGCTTTAAAGCTCTGTATACGCCCTTCCATGTTCATAAAGGTACCAGATGTCTCAGTAAATGGCGCTATTGGTAATAAAACGCTGGCATGCTCTAATGCTTTTGATTTATAAGCAGTTAATGCAATGACAGATTCTGCCTTCTCCATCGCAACTCTGGCCAATGCAGCATGTTGACAATCAAGTTCTGGTTCAATATTTAATAGCAGATAGGCTTTGCGAGGAATTTCGAGCATGGCTCTAGCATGCATACCTGTCGCAGAAGGCATGACACCAATTAAATGCATTCCTGTACTATTTGCAGCTGCTGGCAATATACCGCCCTTGGCACCAGATACGCCACCAATTGCTTCCGCCAGACTATACATTTCTGTAAAACGTGGCGCACTTAAAGCCATATTCCCAAGGAAAATACCTACTCTAGGCGCTATTAAGTTGAAAGTCTTACCCAAACCGACCAAGCTTTCTGCCATTGCTTCAGTATTGGGGCGCACATGAATTTTTTCTAACAATGCGTTCAATGTTGGCGGCAAGCACAAGGACAAGCGCTGTAATTTAGACATTGCTTTTAATATCTGTGCGAGCACGTTCACAATATCATTTGGCGTAACAATAATTTTGTGCGCAACATCCATTAATGGATTGTTATCAAGCGGGCTAATGATCGATAGTTCAGCACCATTGTCCACAGCTTTGCGGAATCGTTGTGCTAATAATGGATGTTCATTGCGGATGTTAGATCCTATCAACAGAATACGATCTAGCTTTTCTATCTCATCAATGTTACAACCCATCCATGGCGTACCTACACGCTTACCATCTAAGCGGAAATCTGTCTGACGTAAGCGGTAATCAACATTTCCGCAACCTAAATCGTTGGCTAGCTCTTTGATTAAATAGCCCTCTTCCATCGTACTATTGGGGGAAACCAAAACGCCCAATGCATCGCTTCCATGCTGACTTGTTATATCTTTGAGCTGTTGTGCTGCGTATTCTAACGCTGTTTTCCAATCGGTTTCTTGCCACTCGCCATTATGTTTAATCATTGGCACTTTTAGCCTGTCTGGGCTATTTAAGCCTTCATAGGAAAAGCGGTCTCGATCAGACAACCAACATTCGTTGATACTTTCCTTCTCGCGGGGTAGCACACGCATGACTTTGTTGTCTTTGACATGCACCTCTATATGGGAGCCTAAACTATCATGAGGCGCAATTGATGGCCGTCGTATCAACTCCCAGCTTCTGGCTGAATATCTAAATGGTTTATTAGTTAACGCACCTACTGGGCATAAATCAATAATATTGCCAGACAATTCTGAGTTAACACTTTGATCAACATAAGCCGTAATCTCCGCATGCTCACCACGGTTGACCATGCCAAGCTCTTGCATACCACCCACCTCTTTGAGGAATCGCACACAGCGTGTACATTGAATGCATCGTGTCATATCGGTGCTGATTAATGGACCAATATTCTTGTTAAATACAACCCGTTTTTCTTCAGTATAACGAGAGCCACTAGTGCCATATCCAACAGCAATATCTTGCAAATCACATTCACCACCTTGGTCACAAATTGGACAGTCTAGCGGGTGATTAATAAGTAAAAACTCCATGACGCTTTGCTGTGCTTCTATCGCTGCTTTACTACGGGTAAATATTTTCATTCCCTCTGCAACTGGTGTGGCGCATGCAGGTAAAGGCTTGCCAAACTTCTCTACCTCTACTAAACACATACGACAGTTAGCAGCAACTGACAGCTTTTTATGATAACAAAAGCGAGGTATAGCAACGCCTAGCTTATCAGCAGCATCAATAATCGTCGTTCCATGATCGACTTCTACGGGTTTTCCATCAATTTCAATTTTCAACATATGCTATTGCCCATCAACCATACTTTTACCATGTTGAATATAGTATTCAAACTCTGGACGGAAATGCTTAATAAAACTTAATACAGGTGTTGCAGCAGCATCACCTAACGCACATATCGTGCGGCCAGAAATATTATTGCTGACATCTGTTAGCAGATCTAAATCTTCCATCTTGCCATTACCCTCGGTAATGCGCTTAATCACTCGATAGACCCAGCCAGTACCCTCTCTACAGGGCGTACACTGTCCACAGCTTTCTTCATAAAAGAAGTAACTTAAACGTTTAAGCGCTTTAACCATACAGGTTGTTTCATCCATTACTATCATTGATCCAGCGCCCAAACTTGAACCTGCTTTACTGAGGCCGTTGTAGTCCATCGTTGCCTCCAAAATAGCCGAAGCTGGCATTACTGCAGTTGAAGGGCCACCTGGAATAACTGCCTTCAGTTTACGCCCTTTCCATATTCCGCCAGCCATATCAAGTAATTCCGTGAAAGGCGTCCCCATTTTCACTTCATAATTACCTGGCTTCTCGACATGTCCAGATACTGAAAATAGCTTACTTCCACCAGACCCTGCAACACCCAAATCAGCAAACGCCTGACCACCGAACTGGATAATCCAAGGAATGCTTGTAAAGCTTTCCGTATTATTAACATTAGTTGGTTTACCAAAAACACCATAACTAGCAGGAAATGGTGGTTTAAACCTTGGCTGTCCTTTTTTGCCTTCGAGCGATTCAATTAGTGCAGTCTCTTCACCACAGATATAAGCACCATAACCATGAACCGCATACAACTCAAAACTAAAGTTAGTTCCAAATAGGTTTTTACCAAGGTAACCTGCCTCTCTGGCCTCGGCTAGTGCCTGCTCAAATAACTCGTATTCATGCCAAATTTCGCCGTGTATGTAGTTATATCCTACACCTGCACCTAATGTGTAAGCCGCAATAGCCATACCTTCTATTAACTGATGCGGGTTATAGCGAATAATGTCGCGGTCTTTAAATGTACCAGGCTCACCTTCATCAGTATTGCAGACCAGATACTTGGTACCATCAAAATAGCGTGGCATGAAACTCCACTTTAAGCCTGTTGGAAAGCCTGCTCCACCGCGTCCACGTAATCCAGATAACTTTACTTCGTTAATAATCTCTGATGCTTTAACTTTTTCGGTTACTAAACGCTTTAATTGTTGATAGCCCCCTAGTTTTTCATAGGTCGCTAATGCTGCTGGATTCTCTTCTGTTAAAGTTCGCAACGTAACCAGTGTTTGTCCCTTGATATCCGTCATTACTGGCTTATCATATTTGGTTTTTGTAGATGCCATTATTTAAGTTCCTTCAATATTTCATCTACTTTTTCTGGTGTGAGAAACTCATACATTTTCGTGTTATTGACGCTCATCAATGGGGCACCACCACAAGCCCCCATACATTCGCCCTCTTTTAGGCAATATTTACCGTCCGACGTAACCTCATTGAAATCTATGCCTAATTTATTTTGCAAATGCGACACTATTTGATCGCTATCGCGCAGCATGCAGGAAATATTCGTACAAACTGTAATTTTATATTTTCCTACAGGTTCTAAATCATACATATTGTAGAAAGTAGCCACTTCAAGTGCTGCAATTTCAGGTATACCTAGGTATTTTGCTACGTCTGTAATGCATTCGGGTGACAACCAACCGTTCTCTGTTTGCGCAATACGCAATGCTGACATCACAGCGGCCTGGCGTTGATCTTCAGGATACTTGGTCAGCTCGTATTCGATTTTTTTAATAGCCTCTGCAGATAACATTAAAAAACTTTCTTTATCCATCTAAGAGATATTTGACTCTTAACTAAAACGAACAGTCTCATCGGTCAATCTCTCCAAAAACAATATCCTGTGTACCAATAATCGCCACCAAATCAGCTAACATGTGTCCGCGCGTCATCTCATCCATTGCTGAGATGTGTGCAAAGCCAGGTGCTCTGATTTTCAATCGGTATGGTTTATTCGCACCATCAGAAATCATATAAATGCCAAATTCTCCCTTAGGATGCTCTACGGCAGCATAAGCCTCACCCTCTGGCACATGAAACCCTTCTGTAAATAACTTGAAGTGATGAATCATGTCTTCCATATTGGTTTTCATACCCTCCCTGTCAGGAGGTGCTACTTTATTATCATCTGTTATGACAGGTCCTGGGTTTTTGCGTAACCAATCCACACATTGCTTGATAATTCGATTTGATTGACGGAATTCTTCCATACGCACCAAATAGCGATCATAACTATCACCGTTCACGCCAACTGGTATATCAAACTCAAGCTTGTCGTAAACCTCGTAAGGTTGCTTACGACGTAAATCCCACTCTACACCTGATCCTCGTAGCATAGGTCCGGTAAAACCAAGTGCTAGCGCACGTTCTGGTGAAACAACACCAATACCAACCGTGCGCTGTTTCCAAATGCGGTTATCTGTTAACAGTGTTTCGTACTCATCAACATGCTTAGGAAAACGATTTGTAAAATCTTCTATAAAGTCCAGCAATGAACCCTGACGATTCTCATTCAGCTTATTAATCTGCGCTTTACTACGAAACTTGGTTGTTTCGTGTTGCGGCATTTTGTCTGGCAAATCACGGTAAACGCCGCCTGGACGATAATATGCAGCATGCATTCTGGCACCTGAAACAGCCTCATACATATCAAACAAATCCTCACGCTCACGGAAAGCGTAAATAAACATCGTCATCGCTCCCAAATCAATACCATGCGCACCTATCCACAATAGATGATTAAGTATCCGTGTAATTTCATCAAACATGACGCGTATATATTGGGCGCGTATAGGTACTTTCAGGCCGAGCATTTTTTCGATAGCCATGACATAAGCATGCTCATTTGACATCATGGACACGTAATCTAAACGATCCATGTAAGGCACTGACTGCAAATATGTTCTATTTTCTGCCAGTTTTTCCGTTGCGCGATGCAACAAACCAATGTGAGGGTCTGCACGTTGAATTACTTCGCCATCTAGCTCTAATACCAGCCGCAACACACCATGCGCAGCAGGATGTTGCGGTCCAAAGTTCATCGTGTAATTATGTATTTCAGCCATTGTGCACACCTTCATCTCTAATAATTCGCGGCACATTGTTCCGTAGTTCTATAGAAACTGGCTGATAAACGACCCGTTGCTGCTCTGGATCATAACGCATTTCCACATTACCAATCATAGGAAAATCTTTACGGAATGGATGACCTACAAAACCATAGTCAGTTAAGATTCGGCGTAAATCGGGGTGATTCTCGAACATAATACCAAACAAATCAAAAGCTTCTCGCTCGAACCAATTGGCCACTGGCCACACATCAATCAAGGTTGGCAAGACTGGAAAATCATCATCTTCAGCAAACACTCTCAACCGAACACGTTGATTGAGCGAGACAGACAATAAGTGCAGTACAACTGCATAACGATGGCCATCCCATAAGCCATCTTTATACTCACTGTAATCAACTCCACACAAATCTATTAACTGCTCAAACTTTAACTCTCCATGATCGCGCAGCTTAAGGCAGACTTCAATCAAATCCTTAGCTTTACACTCTACTGTTATCTCATTTAAATCTACACTAATTTTAGCCAAGCCAGTATTGAGTGCTAATTTTAATTGCGCTGATAATTGATTTAATTTAGCTGACATATAAGATGATTAGTATGATTAACGTGCAATGGTATTGGTGCGTTTAATTTTCTTTTGCAGTTGAATAATGCCAAAAAGCAATGCTTCTGCAGTTGGCGGACAACCTGGCACATAGACATCAACAGGGACAATTCGATCGCATCCGCGAACAACTGAGTACGAATAGTGGTAATAACCGCCGCCATTGGCACAGCTACCCATAGAGATGACCCATCTAGGCTCTGCCATCTGATCATAAACCTTACGCAAGGCTGGTGCCATTTTGTTAACTAATGTACCAGCTACAATCATCACATCCGACTGCCGTGGACTTGGCCTAAAAACAATGCCAAATCGATCCAAATCGTATCGCGCCGCACCTGCGTGCATCATTTCAACTGCACAGCAAGCCAAACCAAATGTCATTGGCCACATTGAGCCAGTACGCGTGTAGTTAATCACCGTATCCAGCGTGGTAGTAACAAACCCTTTTTCTAATACGCCTTCGATACTCACTTAAAGAGATCCCAATACAAATTAAAATTCAAAACCGATTAATATTTGATTTAAACGCCTAGTCCCACTCAAGAGCGCCTTTTTTCCATTCATATATAAACCCAACAACGAGCACGAATAAAAAGACCATCATGGCAAGAAAGCCGAATAGCCCTATGTCTTGTAAGACTACCGCCCATGGGAATAAGAACGCAATTTCCAAATCAAACAGAATAAATAAGATAGCAACAAGGTAATAGCGTACATCAAATTTCATACGCGCATCCTCAAAGGCTTCGAAGCCA